>JBBSKB010000001.1:0-87186 GCA_038256725.1 Mycobacteriales bacterium
AGGGCCTCTGCCCACCAGAGGCTCAGCTCGGCGGCCGAGGCGATGGGGACATGTGAACGGCGCAGCGGTGACATGCCGAAAGGTTCGCGGCGATCACTGACGCGTCGGGACGTTATCCACAACCGCCCGCTGCGGTCGATCGCCGGTGTTGCGAGGGACCCGGATGACGAAACCTCACGTCGATGACCGTGGGGGCTTCAGTGTCCGAGGGAAAGCGTGAACCCCTACGGCACACTCAGGACGAGGTTGCAGTAGAGCCGGCTGAGGGAGCGCACTCAGGGGCCCCGGAGTTGTTACAGGATCGTCTGCTGAGCACCGTGTAGGTGGTGGGTGTCGGCGTAGTTGACGCCGGCCGTGGAGACGGTGTGCAGGGTCCGGCCCGGCCCCGCCTCCGGCTCGGGGACGTCGACGACGTCGAGGACCTCGGGACCGCCGAAGCGGGTGATCTGCACAGCACGCATGCAGGTGAGGCTATGACTCGTGCACGCCCGGACGTCATCCAGGCCGGGCCCGCCGGTCAGCCGCCGGTGAGCCGCTGCAGCCGGGTGGCCAGCGCGGTCCGCCGGTCGGCGTTGCCGTGCAGGTCCACGTACCGCTGCCCGAAGCCGGCCAGCAGCGTGTCGTCCAGCCGGCGCACGGCACCCGGGGGATAGCGGTAGTCCATCCGGGCGGTGATGCCGCTGTCGTCGACGCCGCGCAGCACCTCGCCCAGCTCCACCAGGCTGGTCACGCCCAGTTCCAGCAGCAGGCCGGAGATCCAGGTGTAGTGGTCCGGGCGCGACCAGCCGGCGTCGGCGTACTGCCCGGCCAGGAACGCAGCCAGCTCCCGGGGCGCGATCCGGGGGTCGTCGGGGTCGGCGTCGTCGGACTCGTCACCGGGAACTGGTGCCCGAAGGCGCTCGCGGATCGCGGTGAACTGCTGGTCGGCCAGCTCCAGCAGCCCGGCGGCCAGCGTGAACCGGCGGTCGAACTCCGAGGCGTGCTCGTCGGGCACCGTGCCCTTGTAGCGGATGTCGTGCTCGAACTCGGCCCAGGCGTGCTGCAGCACCGTGCGCACCTGGACCTGCATGACGCGCCCGACCAGCTCCGGCAGCTCGGCCGCCCGGTCCGGGTCCACGCCGATCAGCAGGTGTCGGCTGGAGTAGCCGAACCGGCCCTGCTGCGCGGTCCGCCGGCCCATGTCGCGGTCGTCGATCACCCGCATCTGCGCGGCCAGCAGCTCGGCGACCGCCTCCACGTCGCTCTGCACGTAGGTGATCACCCGCACGCCGATCTGGTCGGTGATCTCCTGCGCCGGGTCTCGGTAGACGGGCACGCCGTCGATCGACCGGGCCGCCTTCTCCGCGAACGAGGCGATGGTCTTGGTCCGCCCGGTCACCGACAGGTAGTTGATCCCGGCGTCGTCGAGCACACCGGTGATCAGCGCGAGCGCCTGCGCCCCGGCGACCAGGGTCTCGGGCCGGCCGTCGGCGTAGGCCTGGATGGCCTGCTGCACCGGGTCGACCGCGGGTGCGGCGACCCGTGGACTGGGCTGCAGGTCCGGCGGAAGTGTCGGGGTCACGATGGCGCCGCCGGCCGCGTCCCCGTAGGTGGTCACCTCGTCCGGGCGCCGGACGGCGATCCATCCCACGTAGGCGCACACCACGGCGTCGACCTGATCCTCCGCCACCCGTAGCTCGCTCTTGCGGGTGGCGGCCGCCACCTGCTCGCGCAGCCCGGCGAACGGTGCACCGAGGTCGAGCTCGACCACTGCGCCCAGCAGGTCGACGAGCAGCAGCAGCTCCGCACGCATCTGCTCGAGCACCCGGCCCGGCTTGTTCTTGTACTTCAGCGTGCGGCCCAGCCGGAACAGCGCCACCGTCGCCGCGTGCGGATACACCTCGATCGCCCGGCGGTCGCGGCCCGAGCGAGGATCCAGGTCCAGCCGCAGGCGCCGGCCGATCCGCCCGCCGCGGGTGTCACCACCGGTGAACTCGGGTTTGCCGGTGTTCGTCGGGTGCGCCCCGGCCTGGAAGCTCGCGAAGTCGGCGTTGAGCGCCTGCTCGGCGGCCCGGTTGCCGGTGGCGTTGGTGACCACCAGCGGGGCGTCGATCGCCACGATGCACGGGCCGGCGGTGAACGGTGCCAGCGCGGTCTCGATCTGCTCGTCGGTGCGCACCGCGCTGATGTGCACCAGCCGGCCGGCATCGTCCAGCACGGCGAGTCCGGTGGGTTGTCTGAGCCCCCAGGCGAGGTCGATCCCGATGTGCTGCACGGCATCAGCTTGCCCTGCCCGGGCGGGGATGTGGCTGAGCGGACGAGTCGACCGGGTCGTTCCGTAGCCTGGCGTCGTGCCTCCCACGAGCCGCGACCATGCGTCGCGGATCGCCCGCCTGCCGGATCGGGCGCGCAAGGCGATCGCAGGTTCCGGTCCACCGACCGAGCCGTTCGCGCTGCGCGTCCAACCCAGCCGGGTCGACGCGACCGTCGCGCGTTCGGCGTTGGGTCTCGCTCTCCGGATCGGCGAGTCGATGCTGGCGGTCGGGGCGTCGGCGGCCGATGTGACCGCCATGGTGCTGCGGGTGGCGGCCGCCTACGGGCTCACCCACTGCCAGGTCGACGTCACCTTCACGTCGTTGACGATCAGCCACGACGCGGACGACGAGACGCCGCTCGTGCTGATGCGGATCGTCCGCCCCCGAGGACTGGACTACACCCGGCTCCAGGGGATCACCGAGCTGGCGGCCGCGGTCCAGGCGAAGGCCCTGAGCCCGGAGGAGGCGCACCGCCGGTTGGACGAGGTGCTGTCGGCGCCGCACCCCTACCGACGGTCGATCCACGCGCTCGGCTGGTCAGGTGTGGCGGGCTGCGTCGCCGTCCTGCTCGGTGGTGGCTGGCTGGTGGCCGTGGCGGCGGCGGTCACCACCGCGGTCATCGAGCAGACGATCCGATTCCTGGGGCGTCGGGGACTGCCGCTGTTCTTCCAGCAGGCGGTCGGCGCAGCGGTGGCCACGGGCGCGGCCGTCCTCCTCGTCGTGGGCGAGGTCGAGGTCCGGACCTCCCTGGTCGTCGCCGCCGGGATCGTGGTTCTCCTGGCCGGGCTGTCCTTCGTCGGCGCTGCCGAGGACGCGATCAGCGGGTTCCCGGTCACCGCCGCGGCGCGGGCCTTCGAGGTGCTGACGCTCACCACCGGCATCGTCGTCGGCATCGCCGCGGTCCTGGACCTGGCGCGGCGGGCCGAGGTGCCGCTGCGCGTGCTGGACCCGGCGACGTTCAGCGTGCCCTTCGCGGTGGCCCTGGCCGCCGCGGCCGGGATGGCCGGGTTCTGGGCGGTGGCCTCGCATGCCCGCCCGGTCGCGGTCGGGGTGGCCACCGCGGCCGGCGCGCTGGCGTGGGCGGCGTCGGCCGCGGCTGCCGAGTTCGGAGCCGGCCTCGCAGCGGCGAGTGCCGTGGCGGCCGTGGTCGTCGGTTTCTGCGGCGAGGTGCTCACCGATCGGCTACGCATCCCGCCCCTGCTCGTCGCGGTCTGCGGGATCGTCCCGTTGCTGCCCGGGCTGGCCATCTACCGGGGGCTGTTCGAGATCGTCGTGCAGGACGACGTCGCCGGCGGGCTGGGGACGCTCGTGGGTGCCGCGGCGGTCGGGCTGGCGCTGGCCGCCGGCGTCGTGCTGGGCAAGTTCTTCGGCCGGCCGCTGAGCGGCTCCCAGGACCGGTTCGACCGACGGGTGCGACGCCGGTGGGCCAGCAGCTCCTGAAGGCGCTGCCGGCCCACCGGCAGGCAGCGCTGGCCGCCCGCGGACCCGTCCCGGCCGGTCCCGGTCGCGGTCGCGCAGGCTGCGCGACCGGAACCTCAGGTCATCGAGCCGTCTGCGCCTCGCGCCGGGGGAGAACCCAGTCGGGCCGTACGTAGTGGCACGTGTAGCCGAACGGGATCTTCTGCAGGTAGTCCTGGTGCTCCACCTCGGCCTCCCAGAACGGACCGGCGGGCTCCACCTCGGTGACGACCTTGCCCGGCCAGATGCCCGAGGCGTCGACGTCGGCGATGGTGTCGAACGCGACGAGCCGCTGCTCGTCGCTCGTGTGGAAGATCGCCGAGCGGTAGCTGCGCCCGATGTCGTTGCCCTGCCGGTTCCTCGTGGACGGGTCGTGGATCTGGAAGAAGAACTCCAGCAGCTCCCGGTACGAGATCACCTCGGGGTCGAAGACGACCTCCACCGCCTCGGCGTGGTCGCCGTGGTTGCGGTAGGTGGCGTCGGGGGTGTCGCCCCCGGAGTAGCCGACGCGGCTCGAGAGGACGCCGGGGCGCTTGCGCAGCAGGTCCTGGGCGCCCCAGAAGCAGCCGCCGGCGAGGATCGCGGTCTCAGTGGTCACGTGTGCCTCCTTCTTGTCCAGCACGTCGGGTGAACACCGCGACCCCCTCCGGTGTTTCCGCGATCGGGCAGACGAGTGCCGCGGTGGGTGATCGAGCACCGGCGGAGCCGGGTAGGGGCCCTGCATGTCCGACTTCGAGATCACCGCCCTGGTCCTGGCCGAGCACGAGATCTTCCGGCGCGAGTTCGCCGCGCTCGACGAGCTGAGCGGCCGGGCGCTGGCCGATGCGTGGACGGCGCTGCACGCCAGGTTGGAGGTGCACGCCGTCGCCGAGGAGGAGTTGTTCTACCCGCTGCTCGCCCAGGAGGCCGACGGCGAGCGGGCGACGGCGGAGGGCGTGCACGACCACAACGAGATCCGGCACGCCGCGGCCGCGGTGGGGGAGCAGGAGATCGGCAGCGAGGGTTGGTGGGAGGCGGTGCGGAACGCGCGGCAGGTCAACGCCGACCACATGGCCGAGGAGGAGACCGACTTCTTCCCGCCGTTCAAGGAGGCCGTCGACGACGAGCAGCGGGAGGCCCTGGGGATGCGGTGGCTCGCCTTCCACGACGCGCACGAGCAGGCCGAGGGGCTGTCCGGTGACGACGCGGAGGTGGCCGAGGTGGTCGCGACCGAGGTGCCGGAGGGGGAACCGACCCTCTAGGCGGTCAGACCCCCGCGGGAGTCAGGCGACGTCGGTGCGAGCGCCGGCCAGGTAGTCGCGCACGGCCGGCTCGGGGACGCGGAAGGACCGGCCCACGCGCACGGCAGCCAGCTCGCCGGCGTGCACGAGGCGGTACACGGTCATCTTCGACACCCGCATGATCGCCGCGACCTCGGTCACCGTCAGGAAGCTGACCGTGCGGGGGGCCGGGCGCTGCAGCACGGGGCCGGCCATGGGCTGCCCGGTCGCGGGGTGCATCGCCATGGGGCGGGCCATCGGGCGGCCCGCCATCGGGTGCTGGCCGAAGCCGGCCGGGCGGGCGGGGGCGGGGGTGGCGGTGCGCTGGGGCAGGGTCACGTCGATCTCCTCGGTGGTGGTCTCGACGCGGGGCCAGCGGAGTGCTGACGACGGTGCGCGTCCGTGTTGCTACTGACCGTAGGTGAGGCGCGGGCATGTCGATGCGGCTGGCGGGGACGAGACGGACCGGTCCGGTTCGTCAGATGTTGCCCGCGGGCTCCGCGTGGCCTGCGCGGCGCGTGCCGGTCAGGGCCGGCTGACGGTGTGCGGCGCGGCGAGCGCCAGGAACGTGCCCGCCAGCCGGCGGCCGAACTCCTCGTCGACCGGGAGTCCGGTGACGGCGACGCGGGCCAGCAGTGGTGAGAAGAGCAGCTCGACCAGCATGCCGACGTCGGTGTCCAGGGGCAGCTCGCCGCGGTCGATCGCCCGCTCGAACGGCAGCCGCATGAAGGCGGTGTCCTGGCTGGCGAGCTCGTGCAGCCCGGCGCGCAGCTCCGGGTCGTCGGCCGTGGCGCGGGTCTGGACGAAGGCCACGGTCGTCGGGCTGCGGAACAACCGGGTCAGGCCTCGGACGAGCGCCTCGATGTCGGCGGTCAGGCTGCCCTCGTCGACCCGCGGGTAGTGCTCCAGCTCGCCGGCGACCAGCACGTCCTGCACGAGCTGGGCCTTCGTCGCCCACTGGCGGTAGAGCGTGGACTTGTGCACACCGGCGGCGGCCGCCACGTCCTCGAGCCGCATCGCTGCGTAGCCCTCGGCGACCAGCAGGCGGCGGACGGCGGCGTGCACGTCCTGCCGGACGCGTTCGCTCAGACCGCGCGGCCGTCCGCGGGTGCTCGGCTCGCTCACCGGGGCAGCGTCGCACGGCCCGGGGCGACATCCAATCTTTTCTGCGACGACCCGTTGCAGAAAATGCCCCTCCCTGGCTAGCTTCACCGGGGCGAGGCCGGAGCACCCTGCGCACCGCGCAGGTCCGCACCGCCGCCCGCCGCCACCGTCGTCGTCCGAACCAGGGGAGTGCTCCGTGCAGCTCGAGAATGTGTCCGCCATCGTCACCGGAGGCGCGTCCGGACTGGGAGCGGCCACCGCTCGCGCCCTCGCGGCACGGGGCGCCAAGGTCGTCGTCGCCGACATCGCCGACGACAAGGGCAATGCGCTCGCCACCGAGATCGACGGTGCGTTCGCCCACGTCGACGTCACCAAGACCGACGACATCATCGCGGCCACCGAGCTCGCCAAGACCCTCGGCCCGCTGCGCGTGCTGGTGAACTGCGCCGGCATCGGCTCGGCCAGCCGGACCGTCGGCCGCGGCGGCTACGAGTCCGCCTTCAACCTCGACACCTTCCGTCGGGTCCTCGAGATCAACACCGTCGGCACCTTCGACTGCATCCGCATCGTGGGCACCGCCATGGCGGAGAACGAGCCGCTGGAGGACGGCGAGCGTGGCTCCATCCTCAACACCGCCTCCGTCGCCGCGCTCGACGGCCAGATCGGCCAGGCCGCCTACTCGGCGTCCAAGGGCGCCGTCGTCTCGATGACGCTGCCGATCGCCCGCGACCTGTCCGCCATCGGCGTGCGCGTGAACACCATCGCCCCCGGCCTGATCGACACCCCGATCTACGGCGCGGGCGAGGCCTCCGAGGCGTTCAAGGACAAGCTCAAGCGCGACGTGCTCTTCCCCAAGCGCCTGGGCTACTCCGAGGAGTTCGCCACCCTCGCCGTCGAGATCATCGCCAACAGCTACATGAACGCCGAGCTGGTCCGCCTCGACGGCGGCGCCCGCCTCCAGCCGAAGTGACGCCGAGCCGGGGGCGCGGCCGCTGACGGCGGCCGCACCCCCGGCCCGCGCCACCGCACGACATCCGCCACCGAACGCTCACGACCGAGGGAGAAGCTGTGTCCGACGAGGTGCTCCTGGACCGCCGGGACGGCGTCCTGATCATCACCATCAACCGGCCGGAGGCGCGCAACGCCCTGAACAAGGCGGTCGCGGACGGCGTCGCAGCGGCGGTCGACGAGCTGGACTCGTCCGACGACCTGCGCGTCGGCGTCCTCACCGGCGCGGGCGGCACCTTCTCCTCCGGCATGGACCTGAAGGCCTTCATGCGTGGCGAGACCCCGAGCATCCCGGGCCGCGGGCTGTGCGGGATCACCGAGACCCCGCCGAAGAAGCCGCTGATCGGCGCCGTCGAGGGCTGGGCGCTGGCCGGTGGCTTCGAGCTGCTGCTCGCCTGCGACCTGATCGTCGCCGCGGAGGACTCCCGCTTCGGTGTGCCCGAGGTGAAGCGCTCGCTCGTGGCTGCCGGCGGTGCCGCGCTCGCGCTGCCCCGGCGCATCCCGCAGGCCATCGCGCTGGAGCTGCTCCTTACCGGCGACCCGATCAGCGCCCCGCGGGCCGCCGAGGTCGGCCTGGTCAACCGGGTGACGGCGAAGGGCGAGGCCCTCGACGGGGCGCTCGCTCTCGGCGCCGTCATCGCGGCGAACGGGCCGCTCGCCGTCGCCGCCACCAAGCACCTCGTCCGCTCGGCCCCGGACTGGACCTTCCAGCAGGGCTGGAAGGAGCAGAGCACGGTGATCGCACCGGTCTTCGCCAGCGAGGACGCCCGCGAGGGTGCGACCGCCTTCGCCGAGAAGCGTGCCCCGCAGTGGAAGAACCGCTGAACTCCGCTCGCTGACCCGGCGGGCCGGCCCGAGCCCAACGACCCTGGCGCCGCGCGGTCCGGGGTGCTGCCCTGGATCCGTGCGACCGCGCACGAGCGGCCGCACCCAGCGGAGCAGTCGGTGGGAAGAAGGGCAGCCATGCGCGAGTCCACGCCCGGCACGGAGGAGCGAGCGCCGGGATCGGCGGTGATCTCGCCCGCGGAGAAGATCATGTGCGAGTGGGAGGCGCGGCACGACGTCGCCGCTCGCGGACGGATCGCCGATCCGGCGGCCGCGCTGCAGCGCTACCTGACCCGGAACCGGCTCCAGGAGGAGCAGCGGCACCGGGAGTCGGCGGTGCCACGGCCCCCCGCGTCGGGCACGCACCGCGCGGCACGGACGGACCCGTTCGCCGCCGAGCACCCGCTGCTCGCGTCCTGGGTGCGCTGGGGAGAGGACCGGCGCTGACGTGTGTCCCGGAGGCTGATCGGGGTGCCGCCGCGAGGTCGGGGGGAAACGCCGCTGGAGGGGGCCTGTTGCCCCAGATGGTTCGAGTGTGAAACGGTCCGGATGTCGCCGGGGTCACTCCCGGCGGCATCCGTCGTGTAACCGTCTAGGAGGCGTCGTCTCGTGTCAGTGAGTCACCAGGAGGCCGTGGCACAGCTCACGAGCCCAGGGCAGATGTTCGAACTGGAGCCCTGGACCCGGCCGGAGGGGGGGACCTGTCAGGTCTTCCGCCACGCCCCGCCGAGCATGCGCGAGATCTTCGCGCTCGCCCGCGCCCACGGTGACGCTCCGTATCTCGTCTACGGAGACGAGCGGCGCAGCTTCACCGAGACCTTCGCCGAGGCCGATGCCTTCGCCGCCGCGCTGATCGAGCGCTACGGCGTGAAGAAGGGCGACCGCGTCGCGATCGCCATGCGGAACTTCCCCGAGTGGGTCGAGGCCTTCATCGCGATCCTCTCGATCGGCGCGATCAACGTGTCGATGAACGCCTGGTGGACCGAGGACGAGCTCGACTTCGCCCTCGAGGACTCCGGCGCCACGGTGATCGTCGCCGACGAGCAGCGGGCGAAGCTCGCCGCCGCGTCCGCGCGGCGGCTCGGGGCCCGGATCCTCGTCGTCCGGTCGTCCGCCCCGATCGAGGGCGCGGACAGGTGGGAGGACGTCGTCGTCCCCGGCGCTCCGCTGCCCGACGTCACGGTCGATCCGGAGGACGACGCGACGATCCTCTACACCTCGGGCACGACCGGCCGCCCCAAGGGAGCGGTGTCGACCCACCGGGCCGTGGTCAACGGGATCATGGGCTTCATCGCCCGCGGCGCGGTCGCCGCACTGGTCAACCCGCCGGACCCCGACGCCCCGCCCGGTGGCGCCATCCTGGCCGTCCCGCTGTTCCACGTGACCGGGTGCATCGGGGTCATGCTCGGCTCGCTCGTGGCCGGGCGGAAGCTCGCGATCGTGTACAAGTGGGACCCCGAGGAGGCGCTCCAGCTGATCGAGAAGGAGCGGCTCAGCGCGTTCGTCGGCGTCCCGACCCAGAGCATCGACATGCTCCAGCACCCACGCTTCGCCGACTACGACACCTCCAGCCTGGTGTCGGTGGGCGGCGGTGGCGCACCCACGCCGCCGGCGCTGATCGCCAACATCGACTCGGCCTTCAAGGGCGCCGCCCCCGGCTTCTCGTACGGGATGACCGAGACCCAGGCGCTCGGCCCCAGCATCGCCGGTGCCGAAGCGCTGGAGAAGCCGATGTCCGCCGGTCGGGTGCCACTGCCCATGGAGGTCGCGATCCACGACCCCTCGACCCTCGAGGAGGTGCCGGCAGGCGAGCGCGGGGAGATCTGGTTCAGGGGCCCGAACCTCATCCGCGGCTACTGGAACCGGCCCGACGCGACCGCCGAGACGATCGTCGACGGGTGGCTGCGCACCGGCGACATCGGCCACCTCGACGAGGACGGCTGGGTGTACGTCGACGACCGACTGAAGGACATGGTCGTCCGCGGTGGCGAGAACGTGTACTGCGCCGAGGTCGAGGCCGCGATCTACGAGCACCCGTCGGTCATGGAGGCCGCCGTGCTCGGCGTGCCCCACGAGCGGCTGGGCGAGGAGGTCGCCACGGTGATCGTGCTCAACGACGGCACCTCGCTCACCCGGGACGAGCTCGTGCAGTTCCTCTCCAGCCGGCTGGCGTCGTTCAAGATCCCGGCCGTGATCGACATCCGCACCTCCCCGCTGCCGCGCAACCCCGCCGGCAAGTTCCTCAAGCGGGAGCTGCGCGGCGAGCTGGAGCCCCAGCAGGGCTGATCGGCCGCACACGCACGACCGCGCTCGGGCCGGACTCCGCCACGGAGTCCGGCCCGAGCCACGTCCGGCGCGGGTCCGGGTCCGGTGTCCGCCGCGATCGGGCGGCGGGCGATGCTGTGCGTGCGCAACCCCGGCCGGGGAGCGTGTCCGATCGAGCTGGTGGAGGTCCGCGATGCCCGAGGCACTCCTGCCCGAGGCGCTCCTGGACGAGGCGACCAGGATCGCCGACCTGCTGCTCGAGGTCCAGACCCGGGTGAACGCGCAGATCGACGCGGCCCTGGTCGAGCTGCTCCCGGAGGTCGCCCAGCGGCTGGGCGTCGCCGACGTGCCGCCCGTCGATCTCTCCGGCCTGGTGAACGCCCGCATCACCGGCCTGAGCGTCGTCGTCACCCCGGCAGCGGTCGCCTCGGTCGTCCCGCTGTCGGCGGCGTCGGTCGCCACCACCCGGTCCGCGCGCCGCGCGGTGGCCGACGCCCTGGACGGCACCGACGACCGGCTGGTCGTCATCGCCGGGCCGTGCTCGATCCACGACCCGGTAGCGGCGCTCGAGTACGCCGGCTTCCTCGCCCGGATGCGGGAGCGGCACGGCGAGGACCTCGAGATCGTCATGCGCACCTACACCGAGAAGCCGCGCACCGAGGTGGACTGGAAGGGGTTCGCCTACGACCCGTTCCTCGACGGCTCCAGCCGGATCAGCGTCGGCCTGGTCGCCACCCGGATGCTCATGTGCCGCATCACCGAGCTCGGCGTGCCGGTCGCCGCCGAGCCGCTCAACGCGTTGACCCCGCAGTACGTGAACGGACTGGTCACCTACAACGGCGTCGGCGCCCGCAACGTCACCGACCAGACCGCGCGGGAGCGGGTGTCGGGGTTCTCGTCCGTCGTCGGCTTCAAGAACTCCCCGGAGGGCAGCATCGACGCCGCGATCCAGGCGATCGTGGCCGCCCGCGCGGGGCACGAGTTCCTCGGCGTCGACGCCCACGGCGTCAGTGCCCAGCTGTCGACCACGGGCAACGACACCGGGCACGTCATCCTCCGCGGCGACAAGGCCGGCCCCAACTACTCCGCCGTGCACATCGCGGCGACGCGGGCCAAGCTCGCCGCCCGCGGGCTGCCCGAGGCGATCGTGGTGGACGCCTCGCACGGCAACAGCCAGAAGGACCACCGCCGCCAGGTCGAGGTCGTGCGCGACCTGGCCGCGCAGATCGCCGGCGGTGAGCCGGCGATCCGCGGCGTGATGGTGGAGAGCAACCTCGTCGCGGGGCGGCAGGACCTCGACCAGCGGCACCCCGAGCGGCTGGTCTACGGCTGCAGCGTCACCGACGCCTGTGTCCACCTCGGGACGACGGAGGAGCTGCTGGCCCAGCTGGCCGCCGCGAGCCGGGCCCGCCGCGGCCTCGGCTGATCGCCCGGGGAGTGCGCAGGAGGGCGCCGACGCATGGTCTAGGGTGAGCGGGATTCTAGAATTCAGGAGGCGCTCGTCGTGTGGACCCGGGACAGCGCGCCCCCGCGCCCTGGCGACCCGATGAGCGTGACCGAGCGCGCCACCCTGGTCCTCGCGCCCAACGCCAACGCGTGGACGTTCGAGGGCACCAACACGTGGCTGCTGGCCGAGCCCGGCAGTGGCGTCTGCGCGGTCGTGGACCCCGGCCCGGACGACGACGCGCACCTCGACGCGATCCTGGCCGCGGCCGGGGTCCGGCGCATCGTCGCCGTCCTCGTGACCCACGCCCACCACGACCACGCCGAGCTCGCCCCCCGGCTCGCCCGGGTCACCGGCGCCCCCCTGCGCGCCGCGAACCCGCGTCTCTCGGACCAGCCGTTCTCCGACGACGAGGTCCTGCGGGTCGGCGCGCTCGAGGTCCGGGTGCTCTGGACGCCGGGCCACACGGGTGACTCGGTCTGCTTCCACCTCCCCGCCGAGGGCAGCGTGCTCACCGGCGACACCGTGCTCGGCCGCGGGTCACCGATCGTCAAGCCCGGCCGGCTCGGCCAGTTCTTCGCCAGCCTCGACCGGCTCAGCGAGGTGCTCGCCCCGGCGGGATCGGTGATCCTCCCCGGGCACGGCCCCGCGCTGCCGCACCCGGTGCCCGAGCTCGAGCGCCGGCGCCAGGCCCGCATGCGCCGCCTCGACCAGGTGGCGCAGGCCATGGCCGAGGGCGTCACCGAGCCCGAGGCGCTCGTCGACCGCATGTACCCCGACCTCGCCCCGGAACTGCGCGACGCCGCGCGGATCTCGGTGGAGGCCTCGATCGTCCACGTCCAGACCGTTCCCGATCCCGTTCCCAACTGAGGAGAGCCACGCCGGTGCCGCCACCCACGAAGCCCGCCCCCGTCCCCACCCCGGAGACCCTCCCGTTCTGGGAGGGCTGCGCCGCCGGTGAGCTGCGCATCCAGCGGTGCACCGCCTGCGGCAAGCACGTCTTCTACCCGCGGCCGGCCTGCCCGTCCTGCTACTCCACCGACCTCGAGTGGGTGGTCAGCGACGGCACCGCCACGCTGCACTCCTACGTCATCAGCCACCGGGCCGGCCCCGGGTTCGCCGAGGAGGTGCCCTACGTGATCGCGATCGTGGAGCTGCCCGAGGGCGTGCGCATGATGACCAACCTCGTCGAGGTCGAGGCCGACCCCGAGAAGCTGCCGCTGGACATGCCGCTGCGCGTGGTCTTCGAGTCGCGCGGCGACGTCCACCTGCCGCTGTTCGCACCTGCCGGGAGTGCCGCATGAGCGCCAAGGACGACATCGTCATCATCGGTGCCGCCGAGACCGACGAGCTGGGCAAGCTGCCCCACATGTCGACGACGGGCCTGCACCTGGAGGGCGCGCGCAACGCGCTCGCCGACGCGGGGATGACCCCCGCGGACATCGACGGCATCGCCACGGTCCAGACGCCCGGACCGGTGGCCATCGCCCACGCCATGGGCATCGAGGCGAAGTGGCTCGACGGCACCGGCGTGGGGGGGACCTCGTTCCTCTTCCACGTCCGGCACGCCGCCGGCGCGATCCGCGCCGGCCTGGCCGAGACCGTGCTGATCACCCATGGTGAGTCCGGCCGGTCCCGCGTGGACGCCCCGGGCTGGGGCCGCAGCCCGCAGTCGCTCAACGGTCAGTTCGAGGCGCCCTTCGGCGTCTTCGGGCCGCCGACGGCGTTCACGCTGACCGCGCTGCGCTTCATGCACGAGACCGGCACGACCCTCGAGCAGCTGGCCGAGGTCGCCGTCGCGCAGCGCCGCTGGTCGAGCCAGAACCCGCGTGCGGCCATGCAGGACCTGGCCACCGTGGACGACGTCCTGGCGTCGAAGATGATCGCCTGGCCGTTCACGCTGCTCATGTGCTGCCTGGTCACCGACGGCGGCGGCGCGCTCGTCGTCACCACCCGGGAGAAGGCGGAGGCGCGTGGCTACGACAAGCCGCTCGTGCACCTGCTGGGCGCCGGCGAGGCCGCGGACTCCCCGATGGTCAGCCAGATGCCGGACATGACCTCGTTCGGCGGCTTCAAGCGCTCCAGCGCGGCGGCCTTCGCCGAGGCCGGCATCTCGCATTCCGACGTCGACCACCTGATGGTCTACGACGCCTTCGCGCACGTGCCCCTCTACGGGCTCGAGGACGCCGGGTTCGTGGGTCGAGGCGAGGCCGGTGCGTTCGTCGCCGAGGGCAACACCTCCCCGGGCGGGCGGCTGCCGATGAACACCAACGGCGGTGGCATGTCCTACACCCACACCGGGATGTACGGCATGTTCGCCATCCAGGAGGCCGTGCGCCAGGTGCGTGGCGAGGCCGCCGCGCAGGTCGAGGGCGTCGAGCGCAGCGTCGTCATGGGCAACGGCGGCATGTTCATGGCGGGTGCGACCCTCGTGCTGGGCCGGTCGCCCCGCTGAACCGAGGTGCCGGTCGTCGCTCCGCAGGGGGCGGCGACCGGCCCGGTTCCGCCGGCGGCCGGGGCGTGGTGAGGCTCTCGCCCGATCGGGGCCCCAGGGGCTCCGGGGTGCCCTAGGCTGTTCTAGAACCACGTTCTAGCCCGCCCGGAGGGAGACCCGATGCCACGCGACTCCGGTCCCGCTCCCGGGCGCAGCGCCTGGAAGTGGAGCCGCACGGGGGAGACCCGCCGCGTGCTGCTGGACGCCGCCCGCGAAGTCTTCGCCGAGCGCGGCTTCGCCGAGTCCAGCGTGGCCGACGTCGTCGAGCGTGCCGGCTCCCGCGTCGGCAGCCTCTACCACCACTTCGGCGGCAAGAGCGAGCTGTTCCTCGCGCTCTGGGAGGAGTGGAAGGACAGCCAGGAGAAGCGTGCCGCCGAGGCGGTCACCGCTGCCCGCACGGCGGGGGAGACCCAGCCGCTGGCCCTGTTCGTGGCGGGGGCGCGCGGCTACCTCCGCGGCTCCTGGGAGGGCCGGGCGATCGGCAGCCTGTTCGTCGACAGGGACGGCCCGCCCGGCTTCGAGATGCTGCGTCGCACCCGCGGGCACGAGTGGATCCGGCAGAACTCGCTGCTGCTGCAGGCTCCGGACGACGCCATCGGGCGGGTCACCGTCTCGGTGCTGACCACCGTCATCGGTGAGGCGGGCCGCGAGGTCATGAGCAGTCGGACGCGGCGGGAGGCACAGGCGATCGTCGACGCCGCCGTCGTGATGATCGAGCGGCTCGGTGTCCTGGTCGAGGACGTCGGGCCGTCGGTCGAGGTGGCACCGCAGCCAGGCGCCGGCGCGGTGATCGCCGGCGCCTGACCCCGGATCACTCGGGAGCGCCGACCTCCGCGCGGCCACGGTCGATGACGACCGTGCCGTCGCTGCGCAGGGTCTGGAACAGCAGGGCGCCGTCGGCTCCGCCCTCGTGGCGCCAGATGCGCACGGTCAGCGCCTCACCGGGCAGGACCGGCGAGCTGAACCGGCCGGACATCGCCCGGAACTGGCCCGGGTCACCGTCCATCGCCGACATCAGCAGTGCGCGGCCGGTGATGCCGTAGGTGCACAGTCCGTGCAGGATCGGCCGCTCGAAGCCGGCCCGCGCAGCGAAGGCCGGGTCGGAGTGCAGCGGGTTGCGGTCGCCGTTGAGCCGGTAGAGCAACGCCTGCTCCGGCCGGGTCTCGAGCGTGACCTCCCAGTCGGGCGCGCGGTCGGGCTGTGCCCAGTCGTCGGCCGGCGCCTTGTGGTCGGACTCGATCTGCTCGCCGCGGATGAAGATCGAGCTGCGGGTCGTGATCAGCGGCGCGCCGTCGGTGTCGACGGCCGTGGACGACGTCGTGACCAGGGCGCCGCTGCGCTTGCCCTCCATCGACTCGACGCGGGCCTGCGCGCGCAGGGTGCCCTCGACCGGCAGGACCCGGTGCAGCCGGATCTCCTGCTCGGCGTGCACGAGCATCGCGCGGTTGAACTCGCCGATGCTCACGCCCGGCGCCTGGGCCAGGAGTACGCCGAAGGTCGGCAGCACCTGCTGCTCCACCCCGTGGCTGTTCTCCGTGGTGAAGCTCAGCTCCTGGCTGGGATCACCCAGGCCGGCGCCCACCCCGACGGCGTAGAGCAGGGCGTCCTTCGACGTCCAGCTCCGCTCGTGGACGGTTCCCTCGCGACCGATGGCCGACAGGTCCAGCGCCATCTCAGGCACCCCCCGCCGTCATGCCCGAGCCGCTCGTACTCGTACCCATCGCTCCCGCGTCCACTGCCGGCTTCCGCCTTCCCTCGACCTCGCGACGCCGGTCCGCGCCGCCCGGCCAGCATGCCCCACCGCCGTCCTCAGCTCTAGAGCCCTGTTCTAGTATTGCCGGGACAGTGGGGGAGGGCGAATGTCCTGGTCGACCGCCTCGCGGCCCGACGGGCTCGAGCAACCGGTCGTCGGCACCTCGGGAGCGACGGACAGCCCCGAACCGGCGTTCCCTGCTGTGCCGCCCGCGGAGCCTGCGTCGCCGCTCGACGACCCGGCGGTCATGCGCGAGGCGTGGCGGACGCTGTCCGTCGTCGGCCTGGCCAGCATGTTCTCCGGGATGTCCAACAGCGCGCTCAACGTGGCGCTCCCGGCGGTGGCGCGCGAGTACGACGCCTCGGCGACGGCGTCGAGCTGGATCCTGCTGTCGTTCATGCTCACCCAGACGCTGCTCATGGTGTCCTTCGGCCGGCTCGCCGACCTGTTCGGGCGCCGGTCGATGTACCTGACCGGGCTGGCCGTGTTCACCGTCGGCAACCTGCTCGCGGGGTTCGCTCCGGACGCGTGGTGGCTGGTCGCCTGCCGGGTGCTGCAGGCGGCGGGCGCGGCGATGCTGCTGACCAACAGCGCGGCCCTGGTCACCGGCGCCTTCCCGCGGAACCGGCTCGGGCAGGGCATGGGCATCTACCTGGCCTCGTTCTCGGTCGCCCAGCTCGTCGGGCCCACGCTGGGCGGGTTCCTGGCCGAGCACGTGGGCGTCCAGTGGCTCTTCTGGTCCAACGTGCCGGTCGGCATCGGCTGCCTGATCTGGGGGATCGTGGCGCTGCGGCCGGTGCCCCGGTCCGGCGAGCGGTTGGCGCTCGACGTACCCGGCAACCTGCTCGCCTTCCTGGGGCTGGGGTGCGGCCTGGTCGCGCTCTCGCAGGTCACCTCGCTCGGGTGGTCGCACCCGGTCGTCGTGGGCGGCCTGATCGCCTTCGCTGTCATCCTCCCCGCGTTCCTCCTCGTCGAGGGGCGGGTGCGCGATCCGCTGATGGACACGCGGCTGTTCGAGGACCGCAGCTTCTCGTGGGGGCTGAGCGCCTCGTTCCTCAACGCCATCAGCAACTTCGGGGTCGTCCTGCTGGTGTCGCTGTACCTGCAGGCGGTGGGCGGGAAGGACGCGCTCTCGGCCGGGTGGAGCGTGCTCCCGCTCGCGGTGTCGGCGCTGATCTTCTCCGCCGCGTCGGGCTTCCTCCAGCGCTGGATCGAGGCGCACACGCTCACCGTGCTCGGCAACGCGGCGACGGCTGCGGGCCTGGGCCTCCTCCTGCTGTTCACCGGCGCCGAGGTGAACGACGCCGTGGTGATGGCCGCGCTGATCCTCGTGGGCGCCGGGTCCGGGCTGTTCATGCCGTCCAACACGCAGGTGCTGCTGGCCACGATGCCCAGCGAGCGGCTGGGCATCGCCAACGGCATGCGGCTGATGCTGCAGAACACCGGTGCGGTCCTGGGCACCGCGGTGATCCTCACGGTGCTGACCACCCCGCTGCCGTTCGAGCTGCGGCGCTACGTCTTCTCCGGCACGATCTCCGAGGTCTCCGCCGAGGGCCGGCTCGACCTCGTCACCGGCTACCACTGGACGGCGTTCACCCTCCTGCTGGTCTGCCTGGGGGCGATGGCGTGCTCCCTGGGCGCCCGCCACGCCGGCCTCCGGGCGAGCCGCAGGGGCTGACCGGCCCGGGGTCAGCGCGGGCCGATCGGGCGGACCATCCCCTCCTGGGCGACGGTCATGACCAGCCGGCCGGCGGCGTCGAAGACGCGCGCGTGGCACAGGCAGCGCCCGCCCGCGGCCCAGCTGCTCTCCTGCTCGAAGAGCAGCCATTCGTCGACGCGGGCCGGCTCGTGCAGCCAGACGGCGTGGTCGAGGCTGGCCGCGGACACGTCCGGGGCGCCGACCGCGCGGGCGTGCGGGGCGAGGGACGTGGAGAGCAGCAGCATGTCCGAGGCGTAGGCGAGTGCGGCGGCGTGCACCAGGGGCTCGTCGGGGAGCGCCCCGGTGGCCCGCAGCCAGAAGCGCTGGCGCGGCGGGGCGGTCTCGCCACGGGCGGCCGCCACCCGCGGCAGCTCGCCGTCGAACCGGAGCTCGAAGGGGTGCCGCTGGAACAGGTTGCCGAACCAGGCGCGCAGCAGGTCCGGCGCGTCGGCGGCGGCCTCCTGCACGGTGGGGAGCGACTCGGGTGCAGGGGCGTCCAGCCGCGGGACCTGATGGGCCCAGCCGGTCTCGGCGACCTGGAACGAGGCGGTGAGGTCGAGGATCGCCCGGCCGTCCTGCTCGGCGGTGACCCGGCGGGTGCCGTACGACCGGCCGTCGCGCACGCGGTCGACGCGGAAATCGGTGGGGGACGAGGCCTCGCCGACGCGGAGGAAGTAGGCGTGCAGCGAGTGCACCCGCCGGTCGGGGTCGACCGTGGCGCCGGCGGCGAGCAGCGCCTGGGCGACGACGGAGCCGCCGAACGAGCGCTCCGGGTTCCGCCGGCGCGGCCCGGCGCGGAAGGTGTCCGCTCCGGTCGGGAAGACGGAGAGCACGGCCGCGAGACCACCGTCGTCGCCGTGTGCGTCCTGCCACGAACCCTGGACCTGCATCAATTCTCGACTCCTTCGGGCCTGCCCTCTTGACCTGTTAAGTGAATCACTATTCAATTCGTGCCGTGGGACGCATCGCGGGCGCATCGGGCGCACAGACACGGGAGCGGCTGCTGCGTGCAGCTGCAGACGTGTTCGCCCGACGTGGCTACGACGGCACCCGGGTCGCCGACATCGCCACCGAGGCGGGGCTGAGCAACAGCGCGCTGTACGCCTACTTCGCCTCGAAGGCCGAGCTGCTCGTCGGCGCGCTCCGCACCCACGGTCGTCGTCCGCTGGAGGAGATGGTCGAGGCGGATCCCGACGGTCCGATCGTCGACCTGTTCATGCGCACCGGTGCGAGCCTGCGCGAGCGGCCTGACGCCGACCGGTACCTCGTCATCGAGGCGCTGGTCGCGGCCCGGCACGACCCCGAGGTCGCCGCCGCGATGACCGACTACATCCGCGAGCGCGCGGACTGGATGACCGGTCTGGTCCAGCAGGCGCAGTTGCGTGGCGAGATCGACGCCACCGTCTCCGCGAGGGCCATCACCCACCTCGCCACCTCGCTGGCCATCGGCAGCACCCTGCTCACCCCTGATCTGCACGGCGTCGACGACGAGGACTGGACAGCGTTGCTGACCCGTGTCGTGACGAGCATCGCCCGTACCGAAGCACAGATGGGAAACCGCACATGAAGGTGCAGATCGACTCGAAGCTCTGCCAGGGCCACGGCCGCTGCTACGACCTCTTCCCCGACCTGTTCGGCGAGGACGAAGAGGGTTACGCCACGCTCACCGAGCTGACCGCCGACGGCAACGTGCCGGCCGGCCGGGAGGCCGACACCCGTCTCGCGGCGGCCAACTGCCCCGAGTCCGCCGTTCTAGTGTTCGAGGAGGCTTGACATGACCGTCGATGACAGATTCACCGAAGATTTCCGCAGCAAGGAGCCGCAGGAGGACCTCGGCGTCCGCAGCGAGGTGGTGACCGGTCCGGTGTCCGACTGGACCACGGACTTCTCCCACTTCGAGGAGGAGTACGGCGAGCGCGCGATCGAGATCTGGGACGACCTGCGCGGTCGCTGTCCGGTCGCCCGCACCGAGCGATTCGGTGGCGCCTGGCTGCCCACCCGCTACGAGGACGTCCAGGCCATCGCCTACGACACCGAGCACTTCACCTCCCGCTCCATCATCGTGAGCAACTACCGCCCGCCGCTGGACCTGGCGCCGGTCGGGGGAGTCCCCCCGATCTCGTCCGACCCGCCGTTCCACCACGACGCCCGCAAGCTGCTCCTGCCGGCGTTCACCAAGGCGAACGTGGCGAAGCAGGCGATCACGACCGAGGCGTTCTGCCACTCGCTGATCGACGGCCTCGCCGGCCGGGACGTCGTGGACGCCGCGACCGAGTACGCGATGCACATCCCGATGCGCGTCATCTCGGACATGCTGGGCTTCCCCCCGGAGGACGGGCCGAAGTTCGCCGAGTTCGTGGAGAGCGCCCTCGAGGGTGCCAACGGCACGCCCGAGGAGCGGCAGGAGAGCGGCGCGCAGCTGTTCGACTACCTCCTCGAGCAGATCCGTGACCACATCGCGAACCCGCGCGAGGACCTGACGACGTACCTCATCAACGCCGAGCTGTACGGCCAGAAGCTCTCGCCCCAGCACGTGGCGGGCACGATGGCGCTGCTGCTCATCGCGGGCATCGACACGACGTGGAGCGCCATCGGCTCCTCGCTGTGGCACCTGGCGAAGAACCCCGAGGACCGCAAGCGCCTGGTCGAGGACTCGTCGCTGCGCGCGGCCGCCGTGGAGGAGTTCCTCCGCGCCTACGCCCCCGTGACCATGGCCCGCCTGGTCAAGGAGGACGTGGAGCTCGGTGGGGTCGAGATGAAGAAGGAGGACTGGGTCCTGCTTCCCTTCCCGGCCGCCAACCGCGACCCGGAGCGCTTCGAGGACGCCGACAAGGTGATCATCGACCGGCAGGTCAACCGGCACGCGGCCTTCGGCCTCGGCATCCACCGCTGCGTCGGGTCGCACCTGGCCCGCATGGAGCTGCGGGTCGCCCTCGAGGTGTGGCTGGACCGCATCCCCGAGTTCAGCCTGGTCGAGGACGAGCCCACCCGCTGGTCGGTCGGTCAGATCCGTGGGCCGCGCGCGCTGCCGATGCGCATCGGCTGATGCCGCGCCGGAGCCCCGGTGGTCGTGCGCACACGACCGCCGGGGCTTCGGCACGTCCGGCACCAGAACGCCCCAGGGCGAAGTCCTACTCACCAGCAGGGGGTCCCACCCGTGTCCAGCCAGACCGTGGTCGTCGTCGGTTCGTCCGTCGGGGGTGTGCGGACGGCGCAGGCGCTGCGCCGAGAGGGCTTCGCCGGCCGCATCGTGCTCGTCGGTGAGGAGTCCGCCGAGCCCTACGACAAGCCGCCGCTGTCCAAGCAGTACCTGGCGGGGGAGTGGGCGCTGGACCGCCTCGCCCTGCTCACCCCGGAGGCGACGGCCGCCGCTGAGCTCGAGCTCCGGCTCGGCGTCGCCGCCGTCCGGCTCGACGTCGCCGCCTCGCAGGTGGTGCTCGCCGACGGCTCGAAGCTGGACTACGACCACGTCGTCATCGCCACCGGCGCGACCGCCCGGCCCTCGCCGTGGCAGGCACCCTCGGGCGTGCACGTGATCCGCACGCTGGCCGACGTGGACGGCCTGCGCGCCGACCTCGCGGCCGGCGGACCGGTCGTCGTCGTCGGCGGTGGGGTCATCGGCGCGGAGGCGGCGGCGACCATGCGCAGCCTCGGGCACGAGGTGACCGTGGTCGATCCGCTCGCGACGCCGCTGGCGCGCCTGGTGGGCCCGGAGGTCGGGCGGCCGCTGGAGGAGCTGCACCGCCGGCGCGGCGTCGACACCCGCTTCGGCGTCGGCGTCGAGGGCATCGACGGCTCGGCCGGGAACCTGACCGTCCGGCTGACCGACGGCGCGGTGCTGACCGCGGCCACGGTGCTCGTGGGCATCGGCGCGGTACCGAACGACGACTGGCTCGCCGACTCGGGGCTGCTGATCGACAACGGCGTCGTCTGCGACCGCTACTGCCGGGCCGTGGACTCCGACCGCGTCTGGGCGGTGGGCGACGTCGCCCGCTGGCAGGACCCGCGGTACCCCGCGGAGGTGCGCGTCGAGCACTGGACCAATGCCGTCGAGCAGGGGGCCGCGGTCGCGCACAACATCGTGCATGCCGAGGACCTGCAGCCCTACAGCCCGCTCGAGTACGTCTGGACCGACCAGTACGACTGGAAGATGCAGATCGTCGGGCACGCCGCCCGCGGCGGCCGGTTCGAGGTCGTCGGCGACCTGTCGGTGGACCCGGCGAAGGGGGCCGTCCTCTACGCCGACGACGACGGTCTGCTGACCGGTGTCGTGGCCGTCAACTGGCCCAAGCCGCTGGTCACCGGGCGGCGCGCACTGGTCGCGGGGGAGACGGACTTCGAGGAGTTCGTGGCCCAGATCCGGGAGCTGTTCGCCAAGGTGACCGCCGCCCGCTGACCGCAGCCGCAGTGGGACGCACCGGAGCCCGGGGACCGCGAGGTCCCCGGGCTCCGGTGCGTCTTGGTACGGGTCTCAGCCGTGCAGCAGCGCCCGAAACTTCCCGCAGGTCTCCTCGACGGCGGCCATGGCCGCCGGTGAGAGCGACCCCATGTCGAAGAAGCCGTGGATCATCCCGTCGTAGCGGGTGACGTCGACCGGCACGCCGGCGGCACGCAACGCCTCGCCGTACGCCTCGCCCTCGTCACGCAGCGGGTCGAACTCCGCCGTCACGATGACCGCGGGCGGCTGGCCGGTCAGGTCGGCGTGCAGCGGTGCCAGGCGCGGGTCCTTGGTGTCCTCCCAGGCCCCCGCGTAGTGGCCGTAGAACCAGTCCATGGTCGATTGCTCGAGGAAGTAGCCCTTCGCGTTCTCGACGCGGCTTGCGTACTCGCCCGCGGCGTCGACGGCCGGGTAGATCAGCAGCTGCGCGGTGATCGGGGTGCCCTCGGCGTGCAGGGTCTGCGCGACGACGGCGGCCAGGTTGCCACCGGCGCTGTCGCCCGCGACGCCGAGCCGGTCGTCCCCGCCGAAGCGGTCGCGGTGCGCAGCGATCCAACGGGCGGAGACCACGGCGTCGTCGGCCGCGGCCGGGAACGGTGCCTCCGGCGCGAGCCGGTAGTCGACCGACACCACGACGGCGGTGGCGTCGCGGCAGATGTGCCGGGCCATGTTGTCGTGCGTCTCCAGGTCACCGATGACCCAGCCGCCGCCGTGGAAGAACGCGACGGTCGGGAAGGGGCCCTCGCCTTCGGGCCGGTAGACGCGCGCCCGCAGATCGCCGTCGCCGCCGGGGACGGTGATGTCCTCGGTGCTCGCCACGGGCACGATCTGCTCCGGGCCGCGCAGGCCGGTGGTCATGGCCAGGTACTGCGCCCGCCCGGCCTCCGGCGGCCCCTCGTACATGGGGGGCAGGTCGGACTGCTGGGCCATGGCGAGCAGAGCGGCGAGGTGCTGGTCGACCGGCACGGGGTCTCCTGTCAGCGAGAGGGGTGGGGGTGCGGCGGGATCAGGCGGAGTAGACGAGACCGTCGTCGAGGTCGGCGGCGGGCAGGAGCGTCCGCTCCTCGGCGTACTCCTTGTGGTGGGTCCACGGCTCCCGGTCGCCGCGCTTGTGCATGCGGTGCTGGGACCGCATGACGTAGCCGGGGTTGAAGTTCTCCGGGTCCGACCAGTCCAGCAGGGGCATGTCGGCGTCCTCCGGCCGGAGCTGCGGGACGACGACCGGCGTGCCCTGCTCGTCCATCTTGCCGAGCAGCCGGCAGACGAACTGGCTGACCAGGTCGGCGCGCAGGGTCCAGCTGGCCCGGAAGTACCCGAAGACGTAGGCCATGTTCGGCACGCCGGTGATCATGAGGCCGCGGTAGGTCACCTGCCCGGTGAAGTCGACCGGTTCGCCGTCGACGGTGAAGGCGACGTTGCCGAACACGGACAGGTCGAACCCGGTCGCGGTGACGACGATGTCGGCCTCGAGCTCCTCGCCCGAGGCGAGCCGGATGCCGGTCGGGGTGAACCGCTCGATGGTGTCGGTGACGACGGAGGCGTTGCCCTCGCGCAGCGCCGTGAACAGGTCGCCCTCGGGAACCGCGGCCAGGCGCTGCTGCCACGGCCGGTACGTCGGGTTGAAGTGCTTGTCGATGTCGAAGCCCTCGGGGAGCAGCGGCCGCATCGAGTCGATGAGGAATGCGCGCAGCACGTCCGGGGTCTCCTTGGACATGCGGTGGAGCTCCTCGCCCTGCACGAACGAGGCGCGGCGCATGATCTCGTGCGTCCACTCGTCCGGGATCTCCAGCGCCCGGAGCGTCGCGGCCAGCTCGGCGACCTTCGGGCGGGAGATGAAGAACGTGGGCGAGCGCTGGAGCATCGTCACGTGCTTGGCGCTCTCGGCGATCGCCGGGATCAGCGTCGCGGCGGTCGCGCCGGAGCCGATGACGACGACCCGCTTGCCGGTGTAGTCGAGGTCCTCGGGCCACTGCTGCGGGTGGATGACCTGCCCGCGGAAGTCGTCCATGCCCTCCCAGCGCGGCTGGAAGGGCTTGTCGTGGTCGTAGTAGCCCTGGCACATCCAGAGGAAGCCGGTGGTGAAGCGCAGCTGCTCGCCGGTGTCCTCACGGGTCACCTCGACGGTGTACTGCTTCTCCTCCGACGACCAGCTCGCTGCGGTGACGCGGTGCCGGTAGCGGATCTTCCCGGCCAGGTCGTTCTCCTCGATGACCTCGTCGAGGTAGCCGAGGATCTCGTCGGCGGTGGCGATCGAGGGCCCG
Source organism: Mycobacteriales bacterium (assembly GCA_038256725.1). Lineage (GTDB taxonomy): Bacteria > Actinomycetota > Actinomycetes > Mycobacteriales > Geodermatophilaceae > Blastococcus. The sequence continues at coordinate 24,303 of JBBSKB010000001.1, forward strand.
CGCCACGGCTTGAACCCGTAGCCGAAGGTGAACAGGTCGCTGTCCGACCGGGCGCCCGGGTAGCGGTGGGTCCGCCACGTGCCGCCGCGGGTGTCGAGTGCGTCCAGGACCAGGAAGCTGCGGCCAGGCTGCTCCTGCTGCAGGTGGTAGGCGGCGCCGATGCCGGAGATGCCGGCCCCGACGATCAGGACGTCGACATGCTCGACGTGGGTGCTGCTGGTGCGGCCGGCGGGTGCCTGCATCGTGGTCATCGGGAGCTCCTCGCAGGCGCGTGACATACGTCGCAGAACGTACCGGCGCGACGACCGGATTGCTAGAACGTCGCTCTGATTCCGTTCCTGGCCACCGGCGGGGGAGTCCCCGATACGTGGACGTCCTACTATCCTGGGTCGTACGGTGCGGGCATGCACCAGCCCGCGCATCCGGTGCGCTTCGTGACCGCCGCGAGCCTGTTCGACGGGCACGACGCGTCGATCAACATCATGCGGCGGATGCTGCAGAGCCAGGGCGTGGAGGTCGTCCACCTCGGCCACGACCGCAGCGTCGACGCCGTCGTCCGCGCGGCGCTGGAGGAGGACGTCCAGGGCGTGGCGATCTCCTCGTACCAGGGCGGGCACGTCGAGTACTTCGGCTACCTGGTCGAGCGGCTCGCCGAGGCCGGCGCCGGGCACGTGCAGGTGTTCGGCGGTGGGGGCGGCGTCATCGTGCCCGAGGAGATCGCCGCGCTGCGCGAGCGCGGCGTCCGGATCTTCGCGCCGGAGGACGGCCAGCGCCTCGGTCTGCCCGGGATGATCGACGAGCTGGTCCGCGCCTGCGACGTCGACCTCGCCGCCGGGGCGCCCGACGTCGAGGCACTGCTCGCCGGGAACCCGGCCGCGCTGGCGCGCGCGATCACCGTGCTCGAGGGCGGCCGCTCACCCGAGCTGGCCGAGCAGGTGCGGTCGGCGGCAGCCGGGCGCCCGGCGCCCGTCCTCGGCATCACCGGCACCGGGGGGGCGGGCAAGTCCTCGCTCACCGACGAGCTCCTGCGCCGGCTGCGGCTGGACCGGGAGGACGAGCTCCGTGTCGCGGTGCTGGCGATCGATCCCACCCGGCGGCGCGGCGGTGGGGCGCTGCTCGGCGACCGGATCCGGATGAACGCCCTCGAGTCCGGGGACGGCTCCCGTACGTTCTTCCGGTCGATGGCCACCCGCACCGCCGGCGTCCAGGTCCCCGAGCACCTCGGCGACGTCGTCGCGGCCGTCCGGGCGGCCGGCTACGACCTGGTCGTCGTGGAGACCCCGGGCATCGGGCAGGGCGACGCCGCGATCGTGCCGTTCAGCGACGTCTCGCTGTACGTCATGACGCCGGAGTTCGGTGCCGCCTCGCAGCTCGAGAAGATCGACATGCTGGACTTCGCCGACGTCGTCGCGATCAACAAGTTCGAGCGCCGCGGGGCCGAGGACGCGCGCCGCGACGTCGCCCGCCAGCTGGTGCGCAACCGTTCGGCCTTCGGCGTTCCCTGGGAGGAGATGCCGGTCTACGGGACCAGCGCCGCCCGGTTCAACGACGACGGCGTGACCGCGCTCTACCAGCACCTGCTCGGGCTGCTGGTCGACGCCGGCCTCCCCGCGGGCCCCGGGGTGCTGCCGCGGGTCGACGTCCGCGCCTCCACCGGGCTGACCGGCGTGGTCCCCGCCCAGCGTGCCCGGTACCTGGCCGAGATCAGCGAGGCGGTGCGCGGTTACTCCGCCGCGACCGGGGCGCAGGCCGACGTCGCCCGCCGCCGGCAGCACCTGACCACCGCCGCCGAGGTGCTCGACGGGGCCGCCGCCGATGCCGCGCGGGCCGCTGCCGAGGCCGCGGCCGTCGAGTTGCTGCCCGACGTGCGTGCCCTGCTCGACGGGTGGCCGTCGGTCGTCGAGGCGTACTCCGGAGAGGAGTACGTCTACGCGGTGCGCGGAACGGAGTTCCGCACCCCGTTGACCCGCACGACGCTGTCGGGCAGCGCCGTCCGCCGGGTGTCCCTGCCCCGCACCCGGGACGACGGCGAACTGCTCCGGTTCCTGCGTGCGGAGAACCTGCCCGGCGCCTTCCCCTTCACCGCCGGCGTCTTCCCGTTCAAGCGCGCCGGGGAGGCCCCGGCACGCATGTTCGCCGGTGAGGGCGACCCGTTCCGCACCAACCGGCGGTTCCGGCTGCTCTCGGCCGGCAGCGAGGCGACCCGGCTGTCGACGGCCTTCGACTCGGTCACGCTCTACGGCCGCGATCCCGATCCGCGCCCGGACATCTACGGCAAGGTCGGGACGTCGGGGGTCTCGGTCGCGACGCTGGCGGACATGGAGGTCCTCTACTCCGGCTTCGACCTCTGCTCGCCCACGACGTCGGTCTCGATGACGATCAACGGCCCGGCGCCGACGATCCTGGCGATGTTCCTGAACGCCGCGATCGACCAGCGGCTCGACGCCTTCCGTGCGGAGGAGGGTCGCGACCCCGACGCCGCGGAGGCCGACGAGCTGCGCACCTGGGTGCTGGCGAACGTCCGCGGCACGGTGCAGGCCGACATCCTCAAGGAGGACCAGGGGCAGAACACCTGCATCTTCTCCACCGAGTTCGCGCTGCGGGCGATGGGGGACATCCAGCAGTGGTTCATCGACAACGGCGTCCGGAACTTCTACTCGGTCTCCATCTCCGGCTACCACATCGCCGAGGCCGGGGCGAACCCCATCAGCCAGCTCGCCTTCACGCTGGCCAACGGGTTCACCTACGTCGAGAGCTACCTCGCCCGCGGCATGGCCATCGACGACTTCGCGCCCAACCTGTCCTTCTTCTTCTCCAACGGCATGGACGCCGAGTACTCGGTCATCGGCCGGGTGGCCCGCCGGATCTGGGCGGTGGCCATGCGGGAGCGGTACGGCGCGGGGGAGCGGTCGCAGAAGCTGAAGTACCACGTGCAGACGTCGGGCCGGTCGCTGCACGCGCAGGAGATGGACTTCAACGACATCCGGACGACGCTGCAGGCGCTGTGCGCGATCTACGACAACGCGAACAGCCTGCACACCAACGCCTTCGACGAGGCGGTGACCACCCCCGGGGAGCACTCCGTCCGCCGGGCGCTGGCGATCCAGATGATCATCGACCAGGAGTGGGGGCTGGCCGGCAACGAGAACCCGCTGCAGGGTTCGTTCGTGATCGAGGAGCTCACCGAGCTGGTGGAGGAGGCCGTGCTGGCCGAGTTCGACCGGATCGCCGAGCGCGGGGGAGTGCTCGGCGCGATGGAGACGGGCTACCAGCGCGGCCGGATCCAGGACGAGTCGATGCTCTACGAGCACCGCAAGCACGACGGCAGCCTGCCGATCGTCGGGGTCAACACGTTTCTCGCGCCCGACCGGGGCGACGCCCCGCCGGCGCCGGTGGAGCTCGCGCGCGCCACGGAGGCGGAGAAGCGCTCGCAGCTGGAGCGGCTGGCCGCGTTCCAGGAGCAGCACGCCGCGGAGGCGCCGGCCGCGCTGGTCCGGTTGCAGCAGGTGGCCATGGACGGCGGCAACGTCTTCGCCGAGCTGATGGCGACGGTGCGCGTCTGCACGCTCGGGCAGATCACCGAGGCGTTCTTCGAGGTGGGCGGCCAGTACCGCCGCAACGTGTGACCCGGCCCCCCGAGGGCAGAAATGGCCATTTCTGCCCTCGCGACGACCTGGGGACGGCGGTCGAGCTGCCGCGGGCGCCGGGGCGGCTGGTGTCGCTCGTCCCGTCGCTGACCGAGGCGCTGGCGGGAACGGTGCCCGACCGCCTCGTGGGCGCCACCGACTGGTGCACCCACCCGGCGGGTCTCGACGTAGCGCGCGTCCGGGGCACGAAGAACCCCGACCGGGCGGCGATCGCGGCGCTGGCGCCGGATCTGGTGATCGCCAACCGGGAGGAGAACCGGCAGCTGGACGTGCAGCGGCTCCGGGACGCCGGCGTGCCGGTGTGGGTCACCGTCATCGAGTCGCTCGACGAGGCACTGGTCTCCATGCGCCGCCTGTTCACCGAGGTGCTGGACGTGCGGGAGCCGGCGTGGCTGCGCACCGCCGCGGCGGAGTGGGCCCGGCCGGCGCCGGAGCCGGCGCTGCGGGTCGCCGTCCCGATCTGGCGCGACCCGTGGATGGTCGTCGGCGGCCGGACGTTCGCCGGCGACGTGCTCGCCCGGCTGGGGCTGCAGAACGCGTTCGCCGACGACGAGCAGCGCTATCCGCGGCTCGAGCTCGACGACCTCCGCGCGCGCGATCTCGATCTCGTGCTGCTGCCGGACGAGCCGTACGTGTTCACCGCCGACGACGGCCCGGAGGCCTTCCCCGACGTGCGGTCGGTGCTGGTCTCCGGCCGCGACCTCACCTGGTACGGCCCGTCGCTGGCGACGGCCCGCGATCGGCTGCTCGCCGCGACCCGCGGCTGACCGGTCCGGTCAGGCGGTCCCGAGTCGCGCGCGGACGACGGCGGCCTGTTCCGGTGAGCCGATCAGCTTCCCGATCTCGGTCTGCTCGGCGGCCAGGCCCTCCTCCAAGGACACCCGGCCGGCCAGGTCGACCAGCCGCTTGACCGCGCGGGTGGCGTTGCGGCTGTGCCCGGCGATCTCGGCGGCCAACGCCAGGGCGGCGGCCAGCGGGTCGGCCTCCTCGCGGGTGGCCAGCCCGAGCCGGGCCGCCTCGGTGCCCGACACCCGGCGGCCGGTCAGCGCCAGCTCCATGGCGACGTCGCGGCCGACGAGCTCGGGCAGGATCTGCGTCCCGCACATGTCGGGGCAGATGCCCCATTGGATCTCCATCAGCGACAGCTGGGCGTCGGGCGCGACCAGCCGGATGTCGGCGCCGAGCGCGATCTGCAGCCCACCGCCGAATGCGTAGCCGTGCACCGCCGCGATCACCGGAGCGGGCACCAGCGACCAGACGTGCACGGCCTGCTGGGCCAGCACGCCGGCGGCGCCCAGCGGCTCGCGCGGGACGACCTCGCGCGGCCCGCTGCGCTCGGCCATCGCGGCGAACGAGCTGAAGTCCAGCCCGGCGCAGAACGCCCGCCCCGCGCCGGTGAGCACCACGGCGCCGACGTCGTCGCGCTCCATCAGCTCCCGGCCGGTGGCGACGAGCGCCTCGAACATCGCCGGGTCCAGGGCGTTCATCTTCTCGGGCCGGTCCAGTCGCACGGTGGCGACGCCGTCGGCCACCTCGAGCGCTACGCGGTGCACATCATCGTTCGCCATCCTCGCTGTCTACGGGCGAGACGGCCGGGCTGTCAACGACTGCCCTGCCTAGGGTGTCGCCATGAGCTCGCTGCCGCGCACCGCTGCCCGCCTGCTGCTCGGCGCCACCATGGTCGGCGCCGGGGTGCTGCACCTGACCACGCAGCGGCTGGACTTCCAGGCGCAGGTGCCCGACTGGTTCCCGGTGGACGAGGACCTGACGGTGCTGGGCTCGGGCGTCGCCGAGATCGCCCTGGGCGCATCGTTCGCCCTGCTCCCGACGAGGAAGCGGTTCGTCGGCGGGCTGCTCGCGGCGTTCTTCGTGCTGATCTTCCCCGGCAACGTCGGCCAGTACCTCGAGGGGACCGACGCATTCGGTCTGGACACCGACACCAAGCGGCTGGTCCGGCTCTTCTTCCAGCCGGTCCTCGTGCTGTGGGCGCTCTTCGGCGGCGGCTGGACCCGCCGCGACCTCCGCGACCGGAGGGGCTGACGCTCAGTCGGCGACGGTGCCCGCCGGGAGGGCCCCGACCCGGTCGCGCGCGAGCTCGTCGTCACGCGGCGGGCCCGACCACTCGACCATGAGCAGCGAGGCGTCGTCCGACGTCCGGCCGCCGCGCCCGCGGAGCAGCGCGTGGGAGAGCAACCGGACCGTCTCGGCCACGGGCAGGCGGTGCAGCGCGTTGTCCTCGATGACCTCCCGCAGCCGCTGCTCGCCGAACTGGACGCCGTCGGGCAACCGCTCCTCGACCACACCGTCGGTGAAGAAGAGCACGCGGTCGTGCTGCTGCAACGAGATCGTGTGGACGTCGGGCTCGCCCTCGCCGAACCCGACGGGGCGGCTGACCCGGCCGGCCAACTCGCCCACGACGCGGCCCCCGCGGATCAGCAGGCCCGGCGGGTGGCCGGCGTTGACCCAGGTGAGCTGCCCGGTCGTCGTCTCCAGCCGCCCGATCAGCGCGGTGGCGAACCTCCCCGGGTAGGAGTCGGCCATGACCGAGTCCATCTCGGCGTACATGTCGGTGAGGCCGCTGTCGTTGACCCGGCCGTGCCGGTAGGCCGCGATGAGCAGGGTCGCCATGGTGGCGGCCTCGACGCCGTGACCCATGGCGTCGAACACCGCCAGGTGCAGGGTGTGCTCGTCGAGCGCGTAGTCGAAGCTGTCCCCGCCGACGTCGTACGCCGGCTCGAGGGCGCCGGCCAGCGCCAGGTCCGGCGTCGTCATGACCATCGGCGGCAGCATCTGCCACTGCAGGTGGGCCGACAGGCTCATCGGCGAGGCCATCCGCGTGCGCGCGAAGGTGTCGGTGTAGCCGGACTTGGTCACCACGAGGTCGGCCGTCAGCCCGGCGATCCGCTGCGCCAGCCGGCGGTCGTTGTCATCGACCGCCGGCAGGGTGAGCGCGAGGACCCCGACGCGGTCGGAACCGTCGAGCATCGGCATGAACAGCCGGACGCCGCCGTCGGGCTGCGCCACCTCGCACGGCCGGTCGGTGCGGAAGGCGGTGCCGGCGGGGCCGTCGTCGATCGGCTCGGGGACGCCGGTCAGCCCGGAGCCCTGCAGCGGCCGCAGGACGGAGTGCTCGAAGTCCTGCAGGTAGATGGCGACGTCGCCTCCGCCCATGGCCTTGATCTCCTGGGCCACCAGCCGGCCGACCAGCCGGGGCGGCATCAGGTGCGCGCGGTCGAGGAGCGAGCCGAGGATGCGCTCACCGAGACTCTCGGCGCGGGACCGGCCGTCGGGGTCCGTGAACCCGACCCCGGTCAGCGTGCCGTCGGACCGGCCCGGCGCGTACGTCGAGCGTGTGTCGTCCTGCGTCATGCCTGCCCACCGGGTGTGGCCGCGAGGTCGCGACGGGACGACTGTCCCCGGCCGGGCCTCGCGTTGGCAAGGACGGCGGATGTCGGATGTCCCACGGGCGCGCCTCCTGCCTACCGGCCGGTAGGCGGTGGCCCCCCGGGCCAGGGGATAGGTTCGTCGCAGGACAACGGCGTCGGCAGGGGAGCAACTCGTGGGCAGATCGGTGCTGGTGACCGGCGGCAACCGCGGCATCGGACTGGCGATCGCACGGTCGTTCGCCGAGCAGGGCGACTCCGTGGCGGTGACCCACCGGGGCAGCGGTGCACCCGACGGGCTGTTCGGCGTGCAGTGCGACGTCACCAGCAGCGACGACGTCGACCGCGCCTTCTCCGAGGTCGAGGAGCACCAAGGCCCGGTCGAGGTGCTGGTCAGCAACGCCGGCATCACCCGGGACGGCCTGCTCATGCGCATGAAGGAGGAGGACTTCGCCGACGTCCTCGACGCGAACCTGACCGCGGCCTACCGCGTCGCCAAGCGGGCCAGCGCCAAGATGGTCCGCGCCCGCGCTGGCCGGATGATCTTCGTGTCGTCCGTCGTCGGGCTGCTGGGCTCGGCCGGGCAGACCAACTACGCCGCGTCGAAGTCCGGCCTCGTCGGCCTGGCCCGGTCGATCGCGCGCGAGCTCGGCAGCCGCGGCATCACGGCCAACGTGGTGGCGCCCGGGTTCGTGACCACGGACATGACCGCGGCGCTGCCGGAGGCCCGGCAGAAGGAGATCCTGGGGCAGGTGCCGCTGGGGCGGTACGCCTCGGCCGAGGAGGTCGCCGGCGTCGTGCGCTTCCTCGCCGGCGACGCGGCCGGTTACATCACCGGGGCGGTCGTCCCGGTCGACGGCGGACTGGGAATGGGGCACTGATGAGCGGCGGCATCCTCGAGGGCAAGAAGGTCCTCGTCACCGGCGTGCTGACCGAGGCGTCGATCGCCTTCGCGACGGCACGCATCGCGCAGGAGCAGGGCGCCACCGTCGTACTGTCCAACTTCGGCCGGGCGCTGTCGCTGTGCCAGCGGATCGCCAAGCGGCTGCCCCGGGAGGCGCCGGTCGTCGAGCTCGACGTCACGAACACCGAGCACCTGGCCGCACTGGCCGACCGGCTCCGCGAGCAGGGTGTCGACTCCCTCGACGGGGTCGTCCACTCGATCGGCTTCGCGCCGCAGGAGGCGATGGGCGAGGGCTTCCCGGAGGTGGCGTGGGAGCACGCGGCCACCGCCTTCCAGGTGTCGGCCTGGTCCTACGCCTCGCTGACCCAGGCCTGCCGGCCGCTGCTGGCCAACCCGTCCTCGGTCGTCGGGCTCACCTTCGACGCCTCCGTCGCCTGGCCCGTCTACGGCTGGATGGGCGCGGCCAAGGCGGCGCTGGAGTCGACCAGCCGTTACGTCGCCCGCGAGCTCGGCCCCGAGGGCGTGCGGTCGAACATCGTGGCGGCGGGACCGCTGCGCAGCATGGCGATGAAGTCCATCCCGGGCAGCGCGCAGTTCGAGGAGGCCTGGGAGGGCCGGGCGCCGCTGGGCTGGTCGGTCACCGACACGGCCCCCGCGGGCAAGGCCGTCGTCGCCCTGCTGTCCGACTGGTTCCCCGCCACGACCGGCGAGATCGTCCACGTCGACGGAGGGTTCCACGCCGTCGGCGTGTAGCTGCATCCGAATCCGCCCCGCGATCCGAAAGAACACCGTGCCCCGCGCCATCGTCGACATCACCCCTGCCGATCAGCGTCCCGACGGGGACCCGTCCCTCGCCGTCCGCAACAACGGCGGCGTCGCGCCGTCGTCGGCACCCGCTCCGGCAGGCCGCCGCGAGGCGCTGCTGCTGCTCTCCTGCGGTGGCCCCGAGGGCCACGACGACGTCATGCCGTTCCTGGAGAACGTCACGCGCGGTCGCGGCATCCCGCGCGAGCGGCTGGAGGAGGTCGCCGAGCACTACCACCACTTCGGCGGCGTCAGCCCGATCAACGACCAGAACAAGGCGCTGATCAGCGCGCTACAGGGCGCGCTTCGCGCGGCCGGCATCGGCCTGCCCGTCTACTGGGGCAACCGGAACTGGGCGCCGTACGTCGAGGACGTCTGGCAGCAGATGGCCGACGACGGCATCCAGCACGCCTACGTCCTGGCGACGTCGGCCTACGCCTCGTTCTCCGGCTGCCGGCAGTACCACGAGGACATCGCCCGGGCCCGGGCCGCGATGACCGGCGACGCGAGCGCCCCCAGTGGTCCGACGGCGGAGAAGCTCCCGCACTACTTCGACGCCGAAGGCTTCGTGCGGGCCAACGCCGACGCGCTGACCGCAGCGCTGGCCGGGCTGCCCGGGGAGCTCCGCGACGGCGCCCGGCTGGTCGCCACCGCGCACAGCATCCCCGACTCCATGGCCGCCGTCGCCGGCCCCGCGGGGCACGCCTATGAGGCCGAGCTCCAGGCCGCTGCCCGCCAGGTGGTGGACCTGGTTGCCCCCGGGCGGGCGTTCGACCTCGTCTGGCAGAGCCGCAGCGGCCCGCCGTCGGTGCCGTGGCTCGAGCCCGACGTCAACGACCACCTGACGGCTCTGGCGGAGGCGGGGGAGCGGGCTGTCGTCCTCTTCCCGATCGGCTTCGTCAGCGACCACCTCGAGGTGATCTGGGACCTCGACAACGAGGCGAAGGAGACCGCCGAGGAGCTGGGGCTGGCCTTCGCGCGGGCTGCGACGGCGGGCACCCACCCGGCGTTCGTGGAGGCCCTGACGCAGCTGCTCTCCGAGCGTCGCGCCGGCGGGGAGCCCCGCCTCGGCACCGACTGCCCAGCATCTTGCTGCTATGTCCAACGTCGGCCTCCGGCCGACACCGCGACCAGCGGCCGTCCCCCCGCCAGCTGAGCCCCACCGTCGCGGTCGGCTCTTGCGTCTCTGCGCCAGGTGGGCGCGATCTCCTTGTGGTGGCGTCGGCCGAAGACCCGCGACAGCACGGTGACCACCGGCGAGGGGACCGTGCGCCGGAGGAAGGCGCGGTCCTCGTCGGTCATCCCGTCGGTGAGCCAGGCGAAGAACCGCCCGGCCACCGGGAGCGGCTGGCTGCGCAGCAGGCTGTCCCGCGCCGCCGCGGCGTCCGCGCCGGTGCCCGTGCCGACCACCATCGCCATGGCGGTCGCCGTCCTGCATCCGGATCAGGGCGTCAGTCCGTGCCGGACTCCATCGCCGCGCGGTCGAGGAGCTCGTCGTGGTCGGAAACCTGGCCACGCGAGGCGATCGTCTCGGCGCCGCCCTGGACGGAGGCGTCGATGAGACCGGTGGACGCCGCCTGCGCCGCGCCGATCGCCGCCTGCACCGAGCCGCCGACCATGCCGAGGCGGGCGTACTGCTCGAGCCGCGCCCGGGAGTCGGCGATGTCGAGGTTGCGCATCGTCAGCTGGCCGATCCGGTCCACCGGGCCGAACGCGGAGTCCGACGTCCGCTCCATCGACAGCTTGTCCGGGTGGTAGCTGAACGAGCCCCCGGTGGTGTCCAGGATCGAGTAGTCCTCACCGCGCCGGAGCCGGATGGTCACCTCGCCGGAGACCGCCATGCCGACCCAGCGCTGCAGCGACTCCCTGAGCATGAGCGCCTGCGGGTCCAACCACCGGCCCTCGTACATCAGCCGGCCCAGCCGGCGGCCCTCGCTGTGGTAGGTCGCGAGGGTGTCCTCGTTGTGGATGGCGTTGACCAGCCGCTCGTAGGCGATGTGCAGCAGCGCCATGCCGGGGGCCTCGTAGATGCCGCGGCTCTTGGCCTCGATGATCCGGTTCTCGATCTGGTCGGACATGCCCAGGCCGTGCCGGCCGCCGATGGCGTTGGCCGCCATGACCAGGTCGACGGCGGAGCCGAACTCCCGGCCGTCGATGGTCGCCGGCCGGCCCTGCTCGAAGCCGATCGTCACGGTCTCGGGCACGATCTCCACCGACTCGTCCCAGAACCGGACCCCCATGATCGGGTCGACGGTCTCGATGCCGGTGTCGAGGTGCTCCAGGGTCTTCGCCTCGTGGGTGGCGCCCCAGATGTTGGCGTCGGTGGAGTAGGCCTTCTCGGCACTGTCGCGGTAGGGCAGGCCGTGGGCGACCAGCCACTCCGACATCTCCTTGCGCCCGCCGAGCTCGGTGACGAAGTCGGCGTCCAGCCACGGCTTGTAGATCCGCAGCCCCGGGTTGGCGAGCAGGCCGTAGCGGTAGAACCGCTCGATGTCGTTGCCCTTGTAGGTGGAGCCGTCGCCCCAGATCTGCACGTCGTCCTCGAGCATCGCCCGGACGAGCAGCGTGCCGGTGACCGCGCGGCCCAGCGGCGTGGTGTTGAAGTAGTTGCGCCCGCCGGAGCGGATGTGGAAGGCGCCGCAGGTCAGCGCGGCCAGGCCTTCCTCGACCAGCGCGGCGCGGCAGTCGACCAGGCGTGCCAGCTCGGCCCCGTAGGCGGTGGCCCGGCCGGGCACCACAGCGATCTCGGGCTCGTCGTACTGGCCGATGTCCGCGGTGTAGGTGCACGGGATCGCGCCCTTGTCGCGCATCCACGCGACCGCCACCGACGTGTCGAGACCACCGGAGAACGCGATGCCGACGCGTTCGCCGACCGGGAGAGACGTGAGCACCTTGGACACGAGCACAAGTATTCACGACGATGCATGACCATGCAGCACCGGGTCTGCGCTCAGCGCGGTAGCGCGTTGTACGCCGCGGTCACCGCCTCGCGCACGGCGCCGGAGAGCGGTCGGAGGACGGCGTCGCGGCGCGCGGCCTGGGCGTGGTTGACCGCTCCTCCCGGCGCGTCGGCCAGCGCCAGGTCCAGGACGGCGGCGACACGGAGTGCGCGCCCCAGGATCGCCAGCGCCAGCGGGTCGTGATCGGCGGGCAGGCCCGGAGCCGCCTTCGGCCGGGCCAGCCCGGCCAGCAGCTCGGGCACCTCGGGGTGCCAGCGGGCGAGGTCCAGCTCGGCCAGCGTCCGCGCCGACCCGGTGATCGCCAGGTCCAGCTGACCCGACGCGGACCGCAGCGTGCCCTCGGGCGGCGGGGGCGGAGGGCCGACGCCGTCGAGCGGGAAGGCCGTCCACTGCAGCACCTCGGGGCCCAGCGGCTCCGGCACGAGCACCACCCGGTCACCGACGGCGGCCTGCCCGGCCTCCAGCGCCAGCGGTGCGAGGCCGGGGATGGGGGGCAGCCCCCGGACGTCACCGGGCGCCGGGAGCACGAGGCGCAGCCGCCGCTCTCCGAGGCCGCGCAGGGCGCTGAGCGCCTCGCCCAGGGGAACGGCGCCGGAGGTGGCCGGCAGCCCGCTCACGCGGTGCGCGTGCGCACCGGTGACGGCGTCGAGGGTCTCGTCGTAGGAGGTGCGGCCGGTGAGCCAGGCGGTGGCCCAGGCCGCGAACCGGCCGGCGGGGAAGTCGTGCACCCGGCGAGGCTACGTCGGTACGGGCCGGAGGCGCCCGGCTCTGCCAGACTCCGGACATGGCTGCCTGGCTGCTCTGGCTCATCGCCTCCGGCCTGTTCGTCGGCGGAGAGCTGCTCACCCTCGACCTCGTGCTGCTGATGTTCGCCGGCGGTGCGCTCGGCGGCCTCGCGGTCGCGGTCGCCGGCGGCGCTGTCGCGTTCCAGCTGGTCGCCTTCATCGCCGTGTCGCTGGCGCTGCTCGCTGTCGTCCGCCCGATCGCCAAGCGACACCTCACCGAGCGCACCCCGCTGCAGCTGGACGGCGTCGACGGGCTCGTCGGCCGCACCGCCGTCGTCAGCCGGGCGGTGGACGTGGCGGGTGGCCGCATCCGGCTGGGGGCCGACGAGTGGTCGGCCCGCAGCCAGTACGAGGGCGAGGTCTTCGCGATCGGGACGACGGTCCGCATCCTGCAGATCGACGGGGCGACCGCCGTGGTGGGCGACGCCCTGGAGTGAACCCCGGCGCGCGGCGTGACCGGCCTGGACGGACGTGAAAGGGTCGGACGCGACCGCCCCCGATGAAGGAGGCCCCCGTGGAGCCCGCCCTGATCGCCCTGATCGTCGTCGCGCTGCTGCTCATCGTCGTGCTCGCCAAGAGCGTCACCATCGTCCCGCAGGCCCAGGCCAAGGTGGTCGAGCGGCTGGGCCGCTACAGCCGCACGCTCAGCCCCGGCCTGTCGATCCTGGTGCCGTTCGTCGACCGCGTGCGCGCGACGATCGACCTGCGCGAGCAGGTCATCTCGTTCCCGCCCCAGCCGGTCATCACCGCCGACAACCTGCAGGTCGGCATCGACACCGTCGTCTACTTCCAGGTGACCGATCCCAAGCTGGCCGTCTACGGGATCGCGAACTACATCACCGGCATGGAGCAGCTGACCACCACCACGCTGCGCAACGTCGTCGGTGGGCTGAACCTCGAGGGCGCGCTGACCGGCCGCGACGGGATCAACAGCCAGCTGCGCGAGGTGCTCGACGGAACCACGGGCCCCTGGGGTCTGCGGGTCGCGCGGGTGGAGATCAAGGCCATCGACCCGCCGCACTCCATCCAGGACTCCATGGAGAAGCAGATGCGCGCCGACCGCGACAAGCGCGCCGTCATCCTCACCGCCGAAGGGCACCGCCAGGCGGCCATCACCTCGGCCGAGGGCGACAAGGCCTCGGCGATCCTCTCCGCGGAGGGTCGCAAGCAGGCGGTGATCCTCGAGGCCGAGGCGGAGCGGCAGAGCCGGATCCTGCGCGCCGAGGGTGAGCGCGCGGCGCTCTTCCTGCAGGCGCAGGGCCAGGCCAAGTCGATCGAGACGGTGTTCCAGGCCATCCACGACGGCAAGCCCGATCAGGGCCTGCTGGCCTACCAGTACCTGCAGACGTTGCCGGAGATCGCCAAGGGCGACGCGAACAAGATGTGGATCGTGCCCACGGAGTTCAGCAAGGCGTTGGAGGGGTTGGCCGGCCTCGGTGGCGCCGAGCAGGGGAAGTCCTGGATGGAGGTCGAGCCGTCGGTCGAGGGGCGGACGGCCCCGCCGGAGGGTGGCATCGACACCAGCAGCTGGTTCGAGTCGCAGCTGCCCCGGGCCGCCGACCAGCCCGAGGCGAAGATCGCGCTCACCAGCATCACGGACACGACACCGGTGGTCCCGACCCCGCCGCCGCTGTCCGAGGTCACCCCCGACCTGCCGGCCGACGACGCGCCCCCGCAGCCCTAGCACCGGACGACAGTGGCCCGGAACCGTGGAGGTTCCGGGCCACTTGTCATCCGGTGATCAATCCTTGAGCAGGCCCTCGCGGAGCTTGGCCAGCGTCTGGGACAGCAGCCGGGAGACGTGCATCTGCGAGATGCCGATGTCCGCGGCGATCTGCGACTGCGTCATGTTGCCGAAGAACCGCAGGATCAGGATGCGGCGCTCGCGTGCCGGGATGGTGGCCAGCAGCGGCTGCAGCGACTCCCGGTACTCCACGCCCTCGAGGGCGGCGTCCTCCTCGCCCAGTGTCGCGGCGAGGGTGGGGGAGTCGTCGTCGCCGGACAGCCGCTCGTCCAGCGAGCTGCTCCGGTAGGCGTTGGCTACGGCGAGGCCCTCGAGGACCTCCTCGCGCGGGATGCCCAGGTGCTGGGCGAGCTCGCTCGGCGTCGGCGCCCGGCCGTTCTTCTGGGCCAGCTCGCCCACGGCGGCGTTGAGCGACAGGTGCAGCTCCTGCAGCCGGCGCGGAACCCGCACCGACCAGCCCTGGTCGCGGAAGTGCCGCTTGATCTCACCGGTGATCGTCGGCACCGCGAAGGAGAGGAACTCCACGCCGCGGGTCGGGTCGAACCGGTCGATCGCCGCGATCAACCCCAGGGTGCCGACCTGCAGGAGGTCGTCGAACGGCTCGCCGCGGTTGCTGAACCGCCGCGCGAAGTGCCGCACCAGCGGCAGGTGCTCCTCGACGAGGATCTCGCGCAGCCGCTCGCGTCGCGGGTCGCCCTTCTCCAGGGTGGCCAGCTCGGCGAAGAGCGGGGCGGTGCGCTGCGCCCGGCGCCGGTTCTCCGACAGCGGAGGAGCGTCCTCGACCGGGGCGGCCTCCTCGACCGGGGCGGCCTCCTCGGCGGGGGCCGGCTCCACGGCGTCCGGTTCGACGACGGGGAGCTCGGGGGCGCTGGTGGCGTCCTCCTGTGCCTCCCGCGGCTCCGGCGGCACGCCGTCCCGAGGGTCCACCCGGATCCCGGTGGGATCGGTGGCGGGAGACCGGGTCACCGGGCCACCGAGAGGTTCTGCCCTGCGCCGCCTGCCAGCTCGGCCGGACGCTGGCCGGGCAGGTACTTGTCCATGGCGATCACGGCGACAGGGGAGTCGGAACCGTTCCCACCGGGGACGCGGTCCTGCGAGGCGGGCCGGCCCTCGACCGCGTCGACCAGAGTGGCGAGCACCGCCCACCCGAAGCCGTCGCGCGGGACGTCGACGCCCTCGCCGGTCGGCACCCAGGCCTCGATGTGCAGGCCGGCGCGGGTGGTCTCGAAGACGACGGTCAGCGGGGCGTCGGGCAGCCCGACGCTAGCGAGCGTCGCGCAGGCCTCGTCCACCGCGAGCCGGAGGTCCTCGACGCTGTCCAGGTCGT
This sequence comes from Mycobacteriales bacterium, assembly GCA_038256725.1. Taxonomy (GTDB): domain Bacteria; phylum Actinomycetota; class Actinomycetes; order Mycobacteriales; family Geodermatophilaceae; genus Blastococcus. Next base: position 39,857 of record JBBSKB010000001.1, read on the forward strand.
AGTCCATCCGGATGGCGAGGTCACCGGCCATCGCACGGACCGCCGGGAGCTGCATCGGGGTGATCGGCACCCGGAGCTCCAGCCGTTCCACGCGCCGTCCGTCCTGCGCGAGGGCGCCCCTCGAGTCCACCATCCGTGTGCAGCTCCTTCGTCCCGGCGCACTCGCTCGTCGAGTCGCGGCGTCCATTGTGCCCGCCCGGCTCCGACAGGCGCCGAGCCGACGGGTTCTACTACCCCCGCGCGGCTGCGCGGGAAACGTGCGTTCTCCCACGCCGCACCGCCCTCCCGGCGCGGTTGCCGAGGTGGGAGGCCTGAGGTTCTCTGGCGCGGGATGAGCACCGGTCCGGGGAGTCTGCCACCCCCTCCGCCCGTATCCGGGCCGGAGGGCGCCGACGCGTTGCTCGCGGCGATGGAGGACGCGCCCTCGCCCATCTACTGCCTGGTGGCCGGTGGCCGGACGGTGTGGGCCAACGCCGGCGCCCGCCGGCTGGTCAGCGACGGCGGCGAGCTGCCGCTCGGGGCCGGCCGACCGCTGGCCGAGGTGGCGGACGCCGTCATCGGCAGCGGTCGGGCGGCGACCGTGCGAGGGCCGCTCGGCGTCGGCGGGCCGACGGTCACCGTCGCGCTCCGGCCGGTGCAGGTCGCCGGCGAGCGCGGTGCGGTGGTGGTCGTCGAGCACGACGACCCGGACGCCGTCCCGCGGCGGGCGCCGGCCGTCGACGCCGTCGAGGCGGCGCAGTCCTCGCTGCTCCCACCGTTCCTGCCGATGCTGCCCGACCTGGCGCTGGCCGGCAGCTACCACCGGGCGACGTCGGTCCGGGCCGCGGGCGGCGACTGGTACGACGCGGTGCCCCTGGGCGACGGGCGGGTGGCGCTCGTCGTCGGTGACGCGGTGGGGCACGGGGTCGCCGCGGCCGGAGCGATGAGCCGGCTGCGTGGGGCGATGCGGTCCACGGCGCTGCGCGACCCGTCGCCGGCGGCCGTACTGGCCGGCCTGGACTCGTTCGCCGCGCTCATGGACGACGTCGAGGGGGCCTCCGTCTTCTACGGCGTGCTGGACTCCGGCACGGGCGAGCTGACCTTCACGACGGCGGGGCACCCGGCGCCGCTGGTCGTGGGCGGGGACGGCAGTGCCGCGTTCCTCCCCGTCACGCCGCGTCCGCCCCTCGGCAGCATGCCGGGGGCCGGGACGCCCGTGCACCGCTTCGTGCTCGACCACGGGGCCACGCTCGTGCTCTTCTCCAACGGGGCGCTCGCCGGCAGCAGCAGCGACTACGCCGTCGCCCTCGAGCGGCTGGTGTCGGCCTCGCGGGAGGTGCTGGCCAGGCCGGGCGCCGGGGACCCGGCCACGGCCTCCCGTCTCGCCGTCGAGATCGCGGAGCTCGTCCGGCCCCCCCAGGACTGGCCCGACGACGTCGCAGTCCTCGTGGCGCACCGCCGCGCCACGAGCCAGGAGCCGCTCCAGCTGGACCTGCCCGCCGTCCCCGCCTCGCTGCCGGGCATCCGCCGGAGGCTCACCGCCTGGCTGACCGAGCTCGGGATGGGCGAGAACGACCGGGTGGGCGTGATGGCCGCGGTCGGCGAGGCCTGCGCCAACGCCGCCGAGCACGCCTACCGGGGCCAGGAGCCCGGACCCATGCAGGTGCGCGCGGCGGTGGACCCCGACGGGGTGCTCACCGTGACGGTGCACGACGACGGCACCTGGCGCGCGCCCGACCACGATCCGGGCGACCGCGGTCGCGGACTGCTGATCATGCGCCAGCTGGTGGACGGCGTCTCGCTGGACGACCGGCAGGGGACGACCGTGACCCTGACGGTGCGGTTGCGGCGCAGCCCCGACGCACCGCCGGTCCCCGGCAGCGGGGCCGAGGGGCCCGCGATCGTCGTCGACCGCGACGGTGCGCGGCCCGTCGTGCGCGTCATTGGAGTCGTCGACGAGGCCGGGGCCGACTCGCTGCGGATCCGGCTGCTCGAGGCCAGCCACGGCGGCACGGCACGGGTCGAGCTGGACCTCCGGGAGGTGGCGCTGTTCAGCAGCGCCGCCGTGCGCGTGGTGCTCGCGGTGGCTCGGATCGCCCGCGACGAGGGCTGGCGGCTGGCCGTGCACGCGGCCGAGGGCGGGGTGACCCGGCAGGTGTTGGAGGTCAGCGGCCTGGGTGGCCTGGTCGACCTCCGCTGACGGGTGACGGCACGCGGTCCGGCGTTTGCGGAGCGTCCCGCGTGCCCATCCTCCGGCGGTGAGACTGCGGCGGAGTGACGTGAACGGCCCCGGCTACCGACGGCGCCGGGCAGGGCGGGGCTTCGCCTACCACGACGCCGATGGCGCCCTGATCAAGGACGACCGCCTCGACCGGATCCGCGGCCTGGCCATTCCGCCAGCTTGGCGGGACGTGTGGATCTGCCCCTGGCCGAGCGGCCACGTCCAGGCCACCGGCGTGGATGCGGCCGGGCGGCGGCAGTACCGCTACCACGACCAGTGGCGGGCCCGGCGGGACGCCGAGAAGCACGAGCGGGTGCTTCAGATCGCCCACCAGCTCCCCGATGTGCGCGAGGAAGTAATCGCCGCCCTGCGCACCCGCGGGCTGAACCGCGAGCGGGTGCTGGCCACGGCCATCCGGCTGCTCGATCTCGGCGCCTTCCGGATCGGCAGCGAGCAGTACGCCGAGGAGAACGGCACCTACGGCCTGGCGACCCTGCGTCGCGAGCACGTCCGGGTGCGGGGCGAGCGGACCTTCTTCTCCTACACCGCCAAGGGCGGGATCGAGCGCGAGGTCGAGCTCACCGACCGGCCCACGGCGACCGTCGTCCGGCAGTTGCTGGAGCGGCCCGAGGGCACGGGGGAGGAGCTGCTGGCCTACCGGGTCGAGGACGGCACCTGGCGGGACGTGACCAGCGCCGAGATCAACGCCTACCTGAAGGAGATCAGCGGCGCGGAGATCTCCGCGAAGGACTTCCGCACCTGGAACGCCACGGTGCTCATGGCGACGAGGTTGGCCGAGGCGCCCCCGCCCACGTCGCGCACGGCCCGCAAGCGGATCGTGAGCGCTGCCTACAAGCAGGTCAGCGAGCAGCTCGGCAACACGCCGGCGGTCTGCAAGGCCAGCTATGTGGACCCGCGGGTGGTCGACCGGTACGAGCACGGGGAGACCGTCGCGGACGCTCTGCAGTCCGCGGAGGAGGCCGACGCGGACCGCGACGCGCAGCGGGTGCTGGAGCAGGCGGTCTGCCGGCTGCTGTCCGCCTGAGACGACGAAGGGCCCACCCGGTTCCCGGGCGGGCCCTTCGTCAGCGATCTCGCGTCAGCGTGCGGTGCTGTCGGCGATCGTGAACAGGTCGATCAGGCCGGTCACCTCGAGCGGCCGCGTGACGGCGCGGGTCGTGGCGATGAGGCGCAGCGCGACCTCGCGGCTGCGGGCGGACTTCTGCGTCTCGACCAGCACGGCCAGGCCGGCAGACCCCAGGAACTGGACGCCGGAGAGGTCGATGACGAGTTCGCGAGGGGACTGCTCGAGCTGGCCGTCCAGCGTCGAACGCAGTACCGGGGCGGTGAAGGTGTCCACCTCGCCGACGACCTTCACCGTCACCACGCCGTCCTCGTCGGTAGAGGTGGAGAGCGTGATCACGTCGTCGAAGGGGGCCTCGGTGCCTTCGCTCGACACGTTGGGCTGTCCCTCGGCGGGCAGGTCAGAAGTGGTCACGGATCGTGCTCCTCTCGGCGGCGGCGCGCTGGCACACCGCCCGGTCAATCTACCGCTGCGCGATCCGAGGTACGGATCCCCCCGGTTCAGCGCATGGTCGACGCGGCCGGAGCCCGTCCTCCTGGGAACTGCCCCGGTGCGGCTACCTGCTGAACCGCGGACCCAAGGTAGACAACCGGGCGGGGACGCGCCAACCCACCCGGGGGCACGGCGGGGCGTGCGCCCCGGAAAGCCGGGAGGCGTGGGCGAGATCAGCCGTCGGTCACGTGGACGGCGGACTCCTCGGGGCCCTCTCCGCCGACGGCCGTGTCGCCGGTGGCCGCCATGTCGTCCGCCGTCCGGGCGGTCCCCGAGTCGCCGGCGTCCAGGTCCTGCTCCAGCTGGACGTCCGCGCGCTGCGGGTCCTCGGCCGGGCGGACGTCGGCGGAGTCGTCGGGCAGCTCGCGGTCCAGCCGGCCGTCGAGGGACTCGCCCTCGGCCTGCTCGAGGGCGGTGGTGCCGAAGTCGGTCGTCGCGGTCGGGCGCTCGCCGGGCAGCGCCTCGAACTGCGGGTCCTCGGCGCGCGCCATCGTGGGCGAGTCGTCCTGCGCCGTCTCGGGGATGCCGCCGTCCTCGGGGAAGATGTCCCGAGCCGTCTGACCCTCGGTCTGCGTGGTGCCGTCGGTGGTATCGGGGTCGGTCATGCGCGTCTCCGTTCGTCGCGCGGGCGCACCCGCTCTCGTCGCCCCCGGGGGGACGGGCAGCCGGTCGCTGGCGACCGGCGGCGTGCTGCGGCCCTACCCGTGACCTCCGTCGCCATGCCTGGTGTGCGGCGGCGCGCGCTCGGGAAGCCCGGAGGTTCACCCGTCCGACGGCGGGTAGCGCGGGCCCATGGCGATCGCAGACGAGGTCCAGCGGCTCGGTGCCCCGATCCGCCGGTGGGCCCGCACCCAGAAGCGCGAGTACAACGACGGTGAGCCCCGGCCGCTCGGCGCCGACCTGGGCGCCATGGGCGTCTACGTGGCCCTGGTGTCCGCCGCGGCCGCCGCGGTGCGGGCCTCGGGCAGGGAGCTCCCCGAGCGGATCCCGCCGGGGGACGCCGCCCTGCTCACGGTGGCGACGTTCCGGCTCGCCCGGCGGATCGCCAAGGACCCGGTGACCGCGCCGCTCCGGGCGCCGTTCGTCCGCTTCGAGGGCCCCTCGGGGCACGCGGAGGTCGCCGAGCAGGTGCGCGAGCACGGCGGCGTCAAGCACGCCGTCGGCGAGCTGCTCACCTGCCCGTTCTGCCTGGCCCAGTGGGTGGGGACCGGCTTCGTCTTCGGCTACGTCGGCGCGCCACGGGCCACCAGGCTCGCCGCGCTCACCATGACCATGATCGCCGGCTCGGACGTCCTCCAGTTCGCTTACGACGCCGTCCAGAACGGCCTGTTCGCCGGCTCGATCGAGGCCGGCGCGCCCGACGGCGTCGACGACGGCGCGCGCTGACCCGGTCGTCCGGGCGTGTCGGGCGTGTCCTCCGACCGGGGGAGGTGGGGTGTCCGTCGACCTGCCGCGGGTGGCTCCGCGCACCTATCGTGTGATCTTGACCCGGTCCGGGTCGGTACGGGCCCGATGCGGGCCACTCGGGAAGGGGCGGCATGCGATCCATCTGGCGCGGGGCCGTGTCCTTCGGGCTCGTCAGCATCGGCGTGAAGCTGTACTCCGCGACCGAGGACAAGGACATCCGCTTCCACCAGGTGCACGCCACCGACGGCGGCCGGGTCAAGTACAAGCGGGTCTGCTCGATCGACGGCGAGGAGGTCGAGTACAGCGACATCGCCAAGGGCTACGAGCTGCCCGACGGCCAGGTCGTCGTCCTCACCGACGACGATTTCGACGAGCTGCCGCTGAGCACCCGGCGCGAGATCGAGGTGCTGCAGTTCGTCGACCAGGCCGAGATCGACCCGATCCAGTTCGAGAAGACCTACTACCTGGAGCCGGACGGCCCCGCGACGCGCCCGTACGTGCTGCTGCGCGACGCGCTCGCGAACGCCGGCCAGGTGGCGATCACCAAGATCGCGATCCGGCAGCGGGAGTCGCTGGCGGCCATGCGCGTGCGCGACGGCGTCCTGGTGCTGCACACGATGCGCTGGCCCGACGAGATCCGCCGTCCCGACTTCGCCTTCCTCGACGAGGAGGTCTCCGTCCGGCCGCAGGAGCTGTCGATGGCCGAGGCGCTCATCTCGTCGATGTCGGGCGCCCTCGACCTCACCGACTTCACCGACGACTACCGCGAGGCCATGACCGCGCTGCTCGAGGCCAAGCAGAGCGGTGGTGAGGTGCAGCAGCCGCCGGAGGTCCCCGACGACGACGGCGCCGCGGTGGTCGACCTGATGAGCGCCCTGCGCCGCAGCGTCGAGCGGGCCAAGGGCGGCAGCGCCGGCAAGGACGAGGCGGCGGAGGACGCCACCGCGGCGGAGGAGGCCCCGGCGGACGAGCCCCCCGCCAAGCGCACGCCCGCCAAGAAGGCGGCCGCCGCCAAGGCGCCCGCGAAGAAGACGACCGCCGCGAAGAGGACGACGACGGCTGCCGGGACGACGGCGGCGAAGAAGACCGCGAGCGCCGACAAGCCACCGGCCAAGCGCGCCCGCCGCAGCGCCTGACGTGCCTGCCCGCCCGAGCGGCCGGCCGGACGACTCGCTCGCCGAGTACCGCGCCAAGCGGGATCCGGCGCGGACGGCCGAGCCGGTGCCGGCTGCGGGGCAGCCGCTGCCGGTCGGCGACGACGACACGTTCGTCGTCCACGAGCACCACACGCCCTACCGCTCTCCCACCCGCCCAGGGACGGGAGAGCGCGTCCACTGGGACCTGCGGCTGGAGCGTGACGGCGTGCTGAAGAGCTGGGCGGTGCCCAAGGGGCCGCCGATCGAGCAGGGGCCCAGGCGCCTCGCCGTCCCTACCGAGGACCACCCGCTGGAGTACGCATCCTTCTCCGGCTCGATCGCGGCCGGCGAGTACGGCGGTGGCGAGGTGACCATCTGGGACGCGGGGCGCTACGCGACGGAGAAGTGGGACGACGACCACATCACCGTGACGTTCGACGGTCGGCGGCTGGTCGGCCGCTACGTCATCTTCCGGTTGGCCGACGGCACCTGGAACGTGCGCAAGCTCGACGCGACGCCGGCGCCGCAGCCGGTTCCGGCGCCCCTGCCCATGCTGGCCACCGCGGGCAGCCTGCCGTCGCCCGAGGAGGACGAGCGCTGGGGCTACGAGTTCAAGTGGGACGGCGTCCGCGCCGTGGCGGCGGTGCACGGCGGAGAGCTGGCGCTCACGTCGCGGAAGGGCACCGGGATCACCGTCCGCTACCCGGAGGTGGGCCGGCTGCCCGCCGCCCTGGCCGGGCACGACGCGGTGGTCGACGGCGAGATCGTGCTCCTGGACGCCGACGGCCGGCCGGACTTCGGCGCGCTGCAGAACCGGATGCACCGGACCGGCCCCGAGGTGCCGCGGCTGGCCGCCGCCCGCCCGGTCAGCTACCTGGTGTTCGACCTGCTGTCCTGGGACGGCGAGGACCTGTCGAACCGCCCGTACGCCGAGCGCCGCGGCCGGCTGGACGCCCTCGGTCTCGCCGGGCACCGCTGGGTGGCGACGCCCTGGTTCGCCGGCGGCGGCGCGGGCGTGCTGGCCGCGAGCGAGGAGAACGGGCTCGAGGGCGTCGTCGCCAAGCGGCTGGACTCGGTGTACCGGCCGGGGGTGCGCAGCCCCGACTGGCGCAAGCTGAAGAACGTCCGCACGCAGGCCGTCGTCGTCGGCGGGTGGAGGCCGGGTCAGGGACGGCGGGCCGGGGGGATCGGCTCGCTGCTCGTCGGCGTGCCCGACGACGAGGGCCGGCTGGTCTACGTGGGTCACGTGGGCACCGGTTTCCGCGACCAGGACCTCCGCGACCTGCAGCGCGGCCTCACGCCACGGGCGGCCTCGCCCTTCGACGGCACGCTGCCGCGCGAGGTGACGAAGGACGTGCACTGGGTCGAGCCCGACCTCGTCGGCGAGGTGGCCTACGCGGTGTGGACGGCGGACGCCCGGCTGCGGCACCCGTCATGGAAGGGCGTCCGGGACGACCTGGAGCCCGACGACGTGGTGGTCGAGCCGTGAGCGCCGCGCCGTGAGCCCGGCGAAGCAGCGGGTGGAGATCGACGGGCGGACGCTGTCGGTGTCCAACCTGGAGAAGGTGCTCTTCCCCGAGGTGGGGTTCACCAAGGCGCAGGTCATCGACTACTACGTGCGCATCGCGCCGGTGCTGCTGCCGCACGTGGCCGGCCGGCCGGTCACCTTCACCCGGTGGCCCGACGGGGTGGAGGGCCAGACGTTCTTCGAGAAGAACAGCGCCCGGCACGCCCCCGGGTGGGTCCGGCGGGCGACGATCCCCAGCCCCGGCAGCACGCGCGGGCGGGAGACCCTCGACATGGTGCTGCTGGAGACCACCGCGGACCTCGCGTGGGCGGCCAACCTGGCCGCACTCGAGGTGCACGTGCCCCAGTGGCAGGTCGACGACGACGGTCTGCCGGCGCTGCCCGACCTGCTCGTGCTCGACCTCGATCCGGGCCCGGAGACAGGTATCGCCGAGTGCTGCGCGCTGGCCGAGCGGCTCGGCCAGCGGCTGGAGGCGGACGGGCTGGACCCGGTGGTGAAGACGTCGGGCTCCAAGGGCATGCAGGTGTACGCGCCGATCGAGGCGCCCGCCGACCGGGAGCATCCCAGCCGGTACGCGAAGCTGCTCGCCCAGGAGCTCTCCGCCGAGACGCCCGACGACGTCGTCTGGCGGATGGAGAAGGCGCTGCGCCCGGGCAAGGTGCTCATCGACTGGAGCCAGAACAACCCGGCGAAGACCACCGTGGCGCCCTACTCGCTGCGCGCCCGGGCCGGCGCGACGGTCTCGACCCCCATCGGCTGGGACGAGGTGGACGCCGTGCGCGACGGCTCGCTGGACCCGGCGGAGCTGCGGTTCACCACCGAGGACGTCCTGGCCCGCGTCGAGGCGTACGGCGACCTCTTCGACGTCCCGGGCGCCACCCGGGCGCCGCTGCCCGACGTCTGACCCGGCCCCGGTGCGGACGGAAACGGCCATTCCTGCCACGATTCCGGGCATGTCCGCCGCAGGCCCGAACGATCCCAGCACCGACGACCTCGGGCGGCTGGTCGTCCGCTGCCCGGACCGGCCGGGGATCGTGCACCTGCTCAGCGGGCTGCTGACCGAGCTGGGCGCCAACATCACCGACTCCCAGCAGCACTCCTCGGATCCCAGCGGCGGCACGTTCACGCTGCGGCTGGAGTTCGTGCTCGGCGGGCTGGCGTCCCGCCGCGCGGAGCTGGAGGCCCGGCTGGCCGCGGTGGCGGGGGAGTGGGAGCTGACCTGGCGGCTGACCGAGGCCGCGCACCGGCCCACGGTCGCGGTGTTCGTCAGCCGCGCCGACCACGTGCTGCAGGAGCTGATCTACCGGGTGCGCGCCGGGGACCTGCGGGCCGACATCGTCGCGGTGCTCTCCAACCACCCGGACCTCGAGCCGGTCGCGGCCGCCGCCGGCATCCCGTTCCACCACGTCCCGGTGACGCCGGCGACGAAGGAGGAGGCCGAGGCGCGCGCGCTGGAGCTGGTCGGCGACGTCGACCTCGTCGTCCTGGCCCGGTACATGCAGATCGTGTCGGCCGACTTCTGCAGCCGGTTCCCGGAGCGGCTGATCAACATCCACCACAGTTTCCTGCCAGCGTTCGTCGGCGCGAATCCGTACCAGGCGGCGCACGACCGCGGGGTCAAGCTGATCGGGGCGACGGCGCACTACGTGACCCCCGAGTTGGACGCCGGCCCGATCATCGAGCAGGAGGTCGCCCGCGTCGACCACCGCGCCACGGTCGAGGACATGCGCCGCGTGGGCCGGTACGTGGAGCGGCAGGTGCTGGCCCAGGCGGTGACCTGGCACGTGGAGGACCGCGTCATCGTCGAGGGCCCGCGCACCATCGTCTTCGCCTGAGACCTCACGCCCTTGATTTGACTCGTTCAAAACACGGGTGTTGAGTGGGACCCGATGGAGACGACGTGGACGCACCGGCTGCGGAAGGCAGGGCTGCGCGTCACCCGGCCCCGCCTGTCGGTGCTCGACGTCCTTGACGCCCACCCGCACGCCGATGCCGACACCATCGTCACCGGCGCCCGGGCCCAGCACCCGACGCTGTCCCCCCAGACCGTGTACGGCGTGCTCGAGGCCCTGGTCTCCGTGGGGCTGGCCCGCCGCATCGAACCCGCCGGCGCGCCGGCGCTGTTCGAGCTGCGGGTGGGCGACAACCACCACCACCTGGTCTGCCGCTCCTGCGGCGCGGTCGCCGACGTCGACTGCGCCGTCGGCGCCGCCCCGTGCCTGAGCCCCTCGGACACGGCCGGCTTCGTCGTCGACGAGGCCGAGGTCGTGTTCTGGGGGCTCTGCCGCCGCTGCCAGGTGGGCGCAGCAGACGAGTCCGACACAGTAGGAGGAACACCCGCATGACCGATGTCGCATCGCAGGGCCCGGCTCCGAGCGAGGCCGACGGCGCCGTCCTGACCAACCGTCAGGGCCACCCGGTCTCCGACAACCAGAACCAGCGGACGGTGGGCGCACGCGGCCCGGCCACCCTGGAGAACTACCAGTTCCTCGAGAAGATCAGCCACTTCGACCGCGAGCGCATCCCGGAGCGCGTCGTGCATGCGCGGGGCGCCACCGCGTTCGGTGTCTTCGTGGCCGACGGCACCGTCGGCGACGAGCCGATCAGCTCCTACACCCGCGCCAAGCTGTTCCAGGAGAAGGGCAAGGAGACCGAGGTCGCCGTCCGCTTCTCCACCGTGGCCGGTGGCCGGGACTCCTCCGAGGCTGCGCGCGACCCGCGTGGCTTCGCGGTGAAGTTCTACACCGAGGACGGCAACTGGGACCTCGTCGGCAACAACCTGGGTGTCTTCTTCATCCGGGACGCCATCAAGTTCCCCGACTTCATCCACTCGCAGAAGCCCGACCCGGTGAACTTCGACCGGCAGGTCGCCAACCGGGTGTTCGACTTCGCGTCCCAGACGCCGGAGTCGCTGCACATGTTCACGCTGGTGTTCAGCCCCCGGGGCCTGCCGGCGAACTACCGCACGCAGCAGGGCTTCGGCGTGAACACCTACAAGTGGGTGAACGCCGCGGGCGAGACCAGGCTGGTCAAGTACCACTGGCTCCCCGCGCAGGGCGTCCGGTCGATGACGGCGGAGGATGCCGCCGCGGTGCAGGCCGGCGAGCTCGGCGCGCACACCAAGGACCTCTACGAGGCCATCGGGCGCGGGAACTTCCCGTCCTGGGACCTGCACGTGCAGCTGATGGACGACCACGACCACCCGGAGCTGGACTTCGACCCGCTCGACGACACGAAGGTGTGGCCGGAGAACGACTTCCCGCTGCGCAAGGTCGGCACGATGACGCTGAACAGGGCACCGGAGAACTTCTTCCTGGAGAGCGAGCAGATCGCCTTCGGCACCGGCGTGCTGGTCGACGGGCTGGACTTCTCCGACGACAAGATGCTGGTCGGCCGGACGTTCTCCTACTCCGACACCCAGCGCTACCGCATCGGCCCGAACTACCTGCAGCTGCCGGTCAACCAGGCGAAGAACGCGCGCGTGGCCACGAACCAGCGCGACGGTCAGATGGCGTACTCCGTGGATCTGGCGCCGGGGCAGAACCCGCACGTCAACTACGAGCCGTCGATCACCGGTGGGCTGCGCGAGGCCTCGGACTCGCTCCCCGCAGAGGTGGGCCCGGAGGTCACCGGTCGGCTGACCCGCCAGCGGATCGAGCGCACCGACGACTACACGCAGGCCGGCCAGCGCTACCTGCTCTCGGAGCAGTGGGAGAAGGACGACGTCGTCGCCAACTTCGTCGACGCGCTGTCCCAGTGCGACCGGCCGATCCAGGAGCGGATGGTCTGGCACCTGTTCATGGCCGAGGACGAGTTCGGTCGGCGGGTGGGCGAAGGTCTGGGCATCTCGGCGGACGACGTCCGCGGCCTGGCGCCGCTGCAGACGCAGACCCTCACCGAGGCGGAACTGCAGCGCGCGGCCAACCTCGGCAAGAACGGCCCGCGGGACGTGACCGGTCTGGTCATGACCCACTGCGTGCCGAACGAGCGGGACGTCCTCGCCACGTAAGCAGCACCGCCCAGCGGGGCCGCGCCCGGATCTCCGGTCGCGGCCCCGCTGTCTGTCGTCCTCCGGACGGCACTACACCAGCTCGGCGGCCCGCCAGCCGCGCAGCGAGTTGACGACGGCGAGCGCCTCGGCCGCCGTCAGGTCCGCCGGCGTCAGCCGGCGCTCGTGCAGCACGCCCTCGTCGACCAGCCGGCCGCGCTCGACGCCGGGCAGGCAGCCGGACGAGACGGGAGGGGTCCACCACCGGCCGTCGAGGCGGACGGCCAGGTTCGCGATGGTCGTCTCGGTCACCTCGCCGCGCGTGGAGGTGAGGACGACGTCGTCGGCCTCGGGCCACCGGGCGGTCCGCTCCGCGTACACGGTCCGCCGGGTCGTCTTGTGCCGCAGCCACACGTCGTCGGCGGCCACGGGCACGTCGTCGACGGCCAGCCGCACCGGGCCGGCGGCCGGCACCGGCGGGGGGCCGGTCTCGACCCCCAGCTCCCCGTCGCGCCGCAGGACCAGGCGCACCCGCGCCGGCGCCGGGTCGGCGGCCACCCCGGCCAGGCGCCGGCGGGCGGCAGCCAGGTCGAACGGGAAGCCGGCCCAGCCGGCGGAGCCGGCCAACCGGGCCAGGTGCCGCTCCAGGTTGCGCAGCCCGCCGCCGGGCGTGCGGGCCAGCGTCTCCAGCAGCGCGAACTCCTCGTAGGGCTCGGCGAGGATCGCGGCCTTGGCCAGCAGCTCGGCGTGCTCGGCGGCGGCGACCGCGGACCAGGTGATGCCCCCGCCGGTGCCGTAGACGCCCGAGCCGGTGGCCCGCTCGACGGTCACCGTCCGGATCGCCACGGAGAAGCGCGCGCGGAAGGCCTGCCCGGGAGGTGCGACCACGCCGACCGCACCGCAGTACACCCCGCGGGGCTCGGGCTCGAGCTCCCGGATCAGCTCCATCGTCCGCCGCTTCGGGGCGCCGGTCACCGAGCCCGAGGGGAACAGGGCACGGAACACCTCGACCAGCCCGACGTCCGGGCGCGGGCGCGCGGTGACGTCGGAGGTGAGCTGCCAGACCGTCTCGTACCGCTCGGTGCGGAACAGTGCGGGCACCTCGACGCTGCCCACCTCGGCGATCCGGCCGAGGTCGTTGCGCAGCAGGTCGACGATCATGAGGTTCTCCGCGCGCTCCTTGTCGCTGGACAGCAGCATCCGGCGCGCGACGTCGTCCTCTGCGGGGGTGGCGCCCCGGCGTGCGGTGCCCTTCATCGGGCGGGTGCGCAGCAGGTCGCCGGTCCAGTCGAAGAAGAGCTCGGGGCTGGCGCTGGCGATGACGTGGCTGCCGACGTCCAGGTAGGCCGCCCAGGAACCCCGCTGCCCGTGGGCCAGATCGGCGTACAGCTGCTCGAGGTCGCCGGTCACCGGGGCGCGCATCCGCACCGTCAGGTTCAGCTGGTAGGCGTCCCCGGCGGCGATCGAGGCCCGGACGGCGGCGACGGCGTCCCGGTGGCCCACCGGCGTCCAGCCGTGCTGCCAGGGGCCGGCCAGGTAGTCCCGGGCGCGCCCGGGCGGAAGCGCGATCGGCGGGGCAGAGGTCATCTCGCCGGTCAGCCCGAACACCGCCAGAGGCAGGGTCTCGCCCGGGGCCCGGCGCGGGACGGCGAGACCCGGGTCGAGGCCCGGCGCGGCCTCGTACGCCAGGTAGCCGAAGGCCCACGCCCCGTCGGCGGTCGCCCGCTCCACCTCGGCGAGCAGGGGGACCACCTCGTGCGGTTCGCTGGCCACCAGCACCCGGTCGGCGCGGGGGAAGACGAGGGCGGAGCCGGCGGCCAGGTCGTCGAACCGGCCGGACACCTGGTTGGTCGGCGCGGTGTCGTCCAGGACAGGGTCGTCCAGCGCGGAGTCGGTCAGGGCAGGGTCACTCGCCGCCACGGGGATGCTTGCGGTCCTGGTCGGCCAGGAACCGCTCGAACTCCGCGCCGATCTCCTCCGCCGTCGGCACCGCGCCCTCGGTGCTCAGCAGGTCGCTGTTCTCCCGGGCGGTGGTGAAGGCGTCGTACTGCTGCTCGAGGGCCGCCACGACCGCGGTGTTCTCCGTCGACCGGGCGATCTGCTCGTCGACCTCGGTGCGGTGGGCTTCGGCGGCTTCGCGGAGCGACTCGGTCGGGACGTGCAGCCCGGTGAGCTGCTGCAGGTGCTCCAGCAGCATGAGCGAGGCGGCGGGGTAGGTGGCCTGGGAGAGGTAGTGCGGCACGTGCGCGGCCACCCCGAGGGCGTCGACGCCCGCTTCGCCGAGGCGGATCTCGAGCAGTGCGGCGACGCTGCCGGGGATGCGCATCTCGCCCCAGTAGACGGGGTACTGCGCGATCAGCGCGCGGCGCGTGGCGTGCGCGGTGACGGTGACCGGCCGGGTGTGCGGCACGGGCATGGGGATCGCCTGCAGCGCGAGCACGCGGGTGACCCCGAGGCGCTCGACGAGCTGGGTGACGGCGGCGACGAAGCGCTCCCACCGGTAGTCCGGCTCCGCGCCGTGCAGCAGCAGGAAGGGTGTGCCCGCGTCGTCCTCGACGGCGTAGAGCTGGATCTCCGGCGCCAGGAAGGCCTCGTAGCGGTCGCCGCTGAAGGTGATCCGCGGCCGGTGCGCCCGGTAGTCGACCAGAGCATCGGCGTCGAAGCGGGCGATCACCTCGTGCTGCAGGCCGGCCAGCAGGTGCGAGCCGGCCACGGCACCGGCGGAGGCCGCGTCGAAGTCGCCGGCGACGTCGTGCACGAGCACCAGCCCCTGGCGGCGGGCCGGGTCGCCGGCCACCGCCTCCTCGCGGGCGAGGAAGCGATCCGCACCGGGGAGGAGCTCGACGAGGTCCTCGGGTCGCTGGGTCACGGGTGGTCCTCTCGACGGGAAACGACGGCGTGCTGTGCAGCCCTGCGGGCGGTCGGTGCATTCCCCGGCCACCTCTCCTCGGGTCAACCCGAGCTGGACGCACCCGAGGTGGCCGGACCCGTGGGGGCCGCGGCGTCGGGCATCGCAGGTTCCTCCCGCTCGGTGCCGTGCTGGTCGCCCTCCAGCGTGACGCGGGTGCCGTCCCCGGTCACCTCCGGGTGGCGCCCGTCCAGCTCGTCGCGCAAGTACCGGTAGATCACGGCGATGAGCGCGGTCACCGGAACGGCCAGGAAGGCACCGACGATGCCGGCGAGACTGCCCCCGGCGGTCACCGCGAGGATCACCACGCCCGCGTGCAGGTTGAACCCGCGCCCCTGGATGATCGGCTGGAGGACGTTGCCCTCGATCTGCTGCACCAGCAGGACGATGCCCAGGATGATCAGGGCCGTCGTCAGCCCCTGGTCGACCAGGGCGATCAGGACCGCGAACGCGCCCGCGACGAACGCACCGATGATCGGGACGAACGCGCCGAAGAAGGTCAGCACGGCCAGCGGCAGCACCAGCGGGACGTCGAAGATCCACAGGCCCAGGCCGATGAAGAGCGCGTCGATGAAGCCGACCAGGGCCTGCTGACGGATGAACTCCGACAGCGTCGACCAGGTCTTCTGCGACAGCGCGGCCACGTGGCGGCCTGCTCGCGGCCCGGTCTGCGCGGCCAGCCACGGGACCCAGCGGGTGCCGTCCTTGAGGAAGAAGAAGCACAGGACGAGGGCCAGGGCCAGGTTGATGAGCCCGTTGCCCACGACCGACGCCCCGGTCAGGGCGTAACCGGCGATGTCCTGCGCGTTCCCCTGGATGGAGTTGATCGCCGAGTCCACGGCGTTGCCGATCTGGTCCTCGCCGAGGTTGAACGGTGGGTCCTGCAACCTCACCTGCACGTCCTGCAGGCCGGCGGTCGCCTGGTCAGCGAGCTGCACCACCTGGTCGGCCACCGACGGTGCGATGGCGGCGATCAGGCCGCCGAACGCGCCGAGGAAGACGATCAGCACGAGGCCGGCCGCCACCGCCGGTGGCCAGTGGTGCCTGCGCAGGAACCGCACGGGGGGCCACAGCACCGTGGCGACGAGCAGGCCCAGGACGACCGGCAGCAGGATCACCCAGAGCTTGCCCAGCACGTAGCCCAGGACGACGATCGCAGCGATCACCAGCAGGAACTGGGCGGAGACGGTGGCCAGGGTGCGGGAGGCCGCCTGCAGACGCGGGCCCCGCCCCTCGTCGGGGACCGGTGCCTGGGTCCCGGCGTCGCCCGTGACGGCGTCGGTGACCGGCGCGGCCGTGACCCCCGACGCGTGGGGGTGCGGGCGCGAGGCCTCGGTCGTGGCGCCGGCGGGGGTGGAGTCGCCTCGAGGCGCGAACTTCAGACTGGGCAGACGCAACCTCATGGCAGTGATCACAGCACACGCCGCGCGTCCCGACCGGCCGGGCGGCGATCGTCACCTCCGCGTCGTAGCGTCGGGTCATGCCGAGGACCGCCACCGCCGACCGTGTCGACCGCGATGCCCTTCTGGAGTTCCTGCGACCACGGCACAGGGCGGTGCTGGTCACGCGGCGTCGTGAGGCGGGGGTGCAGCTCTCGCCCGTGACCTGCGGTGTGGACGGCGGCGGGCGGATCGTGGTCTCCACCTATCCGCAGCGGGCGAAGGTGGCCAACGCCCGCCGGACGTCGACGGTGTCCCTCTGCGTGCTGTCCGACGACTTCGACGGGCCCTGGGTCCAGGTCGACGGCGAGGCGGAGGTGCTCGACCTGCCCGAGGCCCTGGAGCCGCTGGTCGACTACCACCGCGCCATCAGCGGTGAGCACCCGGACTGGGACGAGTACCGCGCCGCCATGGTCCGTCAAGGCAAGTCCCTGCTGCGGATCACGCCGACGGGCTGGGGCCCGATCGCGACCGGCGGCTTCCCGCCGGGTGTTTCTGACAAGCTGTGAGCCTTGCATGTTCCAAGGAAAGCTGTCAGGCTTGCTCTATGCCCTTCGTGCTCACCGTGGACCAGCGGGCCAGCCGGCGCACGCCCGACCGGGTTGCCGCCGTGCTGACCCGGCTCGAGGGCTCGGTGCCGGTGCTGCTCGGTTTCGAGCGCACCGCAGGTGACGAGTTCCAGGGCGTGCTCGAGGAACCGGAGGTCGTCGTCGACGTCGTCCTGGGGTTGCTGCGGGACGGCACCTGGAGTGTGGGCGTGGGTGCGGGGCCGGTGCAGGCACCGCTGCCCGCCAGCACCCGGGCGGCCTCCGGGCAGGCCTTCCTCGCCGCGCGCCGGGCGGTCGACGCGGCCAAGCAGCGGCCCGCCCGGGTCGCGGTGCGCGGCGCCGTCGCGACCGACGCCGAGGACGCGCAGGCCGTGCTCGGCGCGCTCGCCGTCGTGATCGAGCGGCGCAGCCCGCAGGCGTGGGAGGCCATCGGCCTGGTCGGGGAGGGGCGCACGCAGGCCGAGGCCGCGGCGGAGCTCGGCATCTCCCGGCAGGCGGTGGGACAGCGACTCGCCGCCGGGCTCTGGGAACTGGAGCTCGAACTGCGGCCGACCGCGGCCCGGTTGCTGGCGAGGGCAGCGGCGGGATGAACGCCGTCGCACTCGTGCTCATGGCGCTCACCGGCGCAGCCGGGCTGGCGTTCGTGCTCATCGGCGGCCGCCCCGCACCACCGGTGCGCGCCGCGGCGATGGCGGTGCTCCTGGCCGGCACCGCGGCGGCGGCCTGGGCCGGAGGGGAGGGGTCCGACGGCGTTCTGGGAATCGGCACCGTGCTGGCCGTGCTCGCCTCGGTCGCCGGCGGTGGACCGGTGGCCACCGGTGTGCTGCACGCGGCGGACCCGGCCGCGGTCGGGGTCGGTGGTGGGGCTCAGGACCCCGAGCTGCTGCGCGGAGGCGCCTGGATCGGCGTCCTCGAACGCGCCGCCCTCACCGGCACCCTGCTGGCCGGCTGGCCCGAGGGGCTGGCCGTGGTCCTCGCCGTCAAGGGGCTGGGCCGATTCGCCGAGCTGCGGGCGCCGGCGGCCGCCGAGCGGTTCATCGTCGGCACCATGGCCAGCGCGCTCTGGGCCGCGGCGTGCGCCGGCGTCGTCGTCCTCCTGGGCGTCTGACCGGCAGTCGGCCGAGCGGGCGGGTCCGGTGGCGTCCACACTGTCCCCGGAATCGACCTCGAATCCTTCGTCGTCAGGAGGCACCCGTGTCCGAGTCGCCCACCGGGGGCTCTCTGCGCAACCCCGATCTGCTGGGCGTGTACTGCAACGACCACCTGGCCGCGGCCAGGGGCGGCATCGAGCTGGTCGGCCGGATGATCGGTCGCTGGCGCGGGACCAGGTTCGAACAGCCGCTCGGGCAGCTGCTCGACGAGCTGCGCGAGGAGCGGGACGGCCTGCGCGCGACGATGGCCTCGCTGGGGGTGCCGGTCCGGCAGTACAAGATCGCCGCCAGCTGGGTGGGCGAGAAGCTGACGCGGGCGAAGCTCAACGGTCGGCTGTTCTCCCGGTCGCCGCTGAGCGACCTGATCGAGTTCGAGTTCATCGCCATCGCGGTGCTGGCCAAACGCGCCGGCTTCGAGACCCTGCGCGAGATCGCCTCGATCGACCGGCGGATCGACGCCGGGCTGTTCGAGCGGCTCATCGCGCAGGCGGACGACCAGCACTCGTGGCTGATCGAGGCCCGCCGCGAGGTCGCGGCCGAGGTCTTCGGCGGCGAGGCGGAGGCAGCCAGCGACGCCGCCGACACCTGAGCCGGACGCACGGAGGCCCGTGGTCCACCCCCGAGAGGGCGGGCCACGGGCCTCCGTGCTGGTGCGGTGTGCCTACTGCGACTGGGTGCCCGTCCGCAGCGAGCGGAACGGGACGTCCTTCGACGCGTCGGGCTCGCGGGGAAGACCGAGCACCCGCTCACCGATGATGTTGTGCTGGACCTCGTCGGACCCGCCGTAGATCGAAGGGGCGGGAGCGCCGAGGAACTGCAGGGCCAGCGCGCCGTGGAGCGGTCCGTCCTCGCCGGCGAGCATGCCCGACGGGCCGGCGATCTCCATGCCGACGTCGCGCGACATCCGGGTGATGCGCGAGACCATCAGCTTGCCCAGCGACGCCTCGGGACCGGGGCGGCCACCAGCCTCGACCGCGGCACGCGCGCGGAGCGTGTTCCATCGGTTGAGCGAGGTCAGTGCGTGCACCCGGGCGATGCCCTGACGCACGGCCGGGTCCTGGTCGCGGCCCATGGACTTGGCCATCTTGGCCAGCGCCTCGCCGTTGCGCACCATCATCATGGCCGGCACGCGACCGCCGGTGGCGGCGCGCTTCTGCGAGTCGACGAACTCCCCGACGGACTGCTCGAGGAGCTCCGCGGAGCGGCGACCACCGGGCGCGGACAGCGGGAACCCGAGGGAACCGCCACCACCCAGGCCGACACGCTCGTTGGCCAGCGTCGTCCGGGTCACGTTCCAGCCGTTGTTCAGGCCGCCGATGATGTTGTCGGCGCTGACGCGGGCGTCGGTCAGGAAGACCTCGGCGAAGTGCGCCTCGCCGGTGATCTGGCGCAGCGGGCGCACCTCGATGCCCGGCTGGTCCATCTCGATGGCGAAGTACGTGATGCCGGCGTGCTTGACGGCGTCGGGGTCCGTGCGGGCGATGAGCATGCCCACGTCGGAGCCCATGGCGCCCGAGGTCCAGACCTTCTGGCCGTTGACGACGTACTCGTCACCGTCCAGCTCGGCGCGCGTCTGCAGCGAGGCGAGGTCGGAACCCGCGCCCGGCTCGCTGAACAGCTGGCACCAGGCGTCCTCACCGACGAGGATCCGCCGGACGTAGGCGGACCGCTGCTCGTCGGTGCCGTGCGAGATGATCGTCGGCGCGGCGAGCATGCGGGACAGACCCGGCGGCGGCCCGACGGCGTTGATCTTCTTGAACTCGTCGTACGCGACGGCGGCCAGGTCGTTGGTCAGGCCCTTGCCGAACCACTGCGCGGGCCACTGGGGCACCGCCCAGCCGGAGTCAGCCAGGACGCCGAGCCAGTTCTTGAGGGATGCGCTGGGATCCCAGTGCTCGTCGATGAAAGCCGTGACGGCGCTGCGCACCTGACTCGGGGTGTCCAGTTGCTCGGCCGTGGTGGTCTCGGTAGCCATACGCACTCCTTCGGGCGCTCGGGTCTCCCGAACCTAGTGCTCCCCTGGAAAAGTGCAAGGCTCTAACTAATTGTTCTGCTCGACGACCACATCAGCACCGGCGCAGCGCACGCCGTCCGGGAGACTCGGACGGACATCGCCGTGCTCGCCCGATCCGTCGGGCGCAGACCACCGGAGGCGCAGTGCCCGAGCAGTTCCAGCCCGACCAGGCGCGGACCTGCCCGCCCTGCCGCCCCGGGAACGGGGCCGCGGGGCCGACGTCGGTGCTCGGCGAGGTCGCCGCGGAACTGCTCGACGGGGACCTCGACGCGCTCGCGCGGGAGGTGGTCCAGCGGCTGCGGACGGCGGAGAAGGCGTACCGGCGGCTCGACGCCGACCTGCTGCTCGCCGAGGTGGGGGTGCTGCTGGACGCCACCCTGGGCCGGCTCGCGGGCGAGCCCTCCGCGGCCGGCGGCACCGAGGTCGCCGCGCTGGGTCGGCGGCGCGCCCAGCAGAACGTCCCGCTGGCCGTCGCGCTGCGCGGTCTGCGGACGGTGACGGCGGCCGTGTGGGGTGCGGTGGCCGAGCGCGCGGCCGCCCGGCCCGGCGAGGAGATGGCCGTCTGCCTGCAGGAGTCGGTCGGCCTCTGGGTGGTGCTCGACGAGCAGGCCGGCGAGCTGGCCCGCGGTCACGAAGCCGGGCTGACCGCGCTGCTGGACGAGGACCGCGAGCGGCGGCGGGTGCTGCTCGACGCCCTCGTGGACGGGCGGCTGGGGGAGTGGTCCCGGCTCGGCGGGAGCCTGGTGCGCCTCGGGTTGCCCGAGGAGGGGCCCTACGTGGCGGTCTCGGCGGAGCCGGTGGCTGCCGGGGCGCCCGCACTCCCGGGCGTCGAGGAGTTCCTGGCCGGACACGGCGTGCGCTCCGCCTGGCGCACGACCGCCGACGGCACGGTGGGCATCGTCGCGATCGGGGAGTGGCGGACGGTCACGTCCATCCGCGAGCTGCTCGGCGCGCTGGCGGCCGGCCGGGTCGGGCTGAGCCGCTCCTACGACGACGCGCTCCAGACCTCGACCGCGGTGGCCCGGGCCATGGTGGCCCGCCGCTGCCTGCCGGCGGGGGCGGTCGGGGTCACGGCGATCGACGACGACCCGGTGGCCGCGCTGCTCGCATCGTCGGTCGAGACCTCCACGGAGGTCTCCCGGCTGCTCCTGGGTGCGGTGATGGAGCTGCCCGACGTCGAGCAGCAGACCCTGCTCGCCACGCTGGCCACCTGGCTGGCGACCAACGGCAACTCGACCGAGACCGGGCGGCTGCTGTTCTGCCACCGGAACACGGTCCGCAACCGCCTGGCCCGGCTGGAGCAGCTCAGCGGCCAGTCGCTGGAGGATCCGCGCAGCGTGGCCCGCCTGTTCGTCGCCGTGGAGGCGCTCCGCCTCCTCGACCCCTCGGTCCTGGGCGACGCCGGCAGCTCCTGAGCGCCCGTTGTGCGGTGCGCATAGCCGGACCCCTCGTGACAGTGGCGGCACGACTAGTGACTCCCCTCACTGTGATGGAGCACACTTCGGCGCAGCGCGACAAGCGCTCACGCACTGGGGAGGGCCCGTTCCGGGCCGTCCGCCGTGCCGGTAGGCAACACGTCGAGGGGTGGACACATTGCGCGGACATTCGCACTGGGCGGGACGGTGGCGCCGGACAGGACGGGCCGTCGCCTCCGCAGGGATCGTCGGGCTGCTCATGGCGACAGCGGCCTGTGGTTCCGACGGTGGGGACAGCGGCAACGGTGAGGAGGGTGCGGTCGTCGACGCATCGGAGGCCGGGGACCCGGTCGACGGCGGCGAGATCACCGTGGGCCTGGAGGCCGAGACCAACAGCTGGCTGCCCGGTCAGGCCAACTTCGGCAACCCCGGCTACAACGTCGCCTACGCCATCTACGACCCGCTGATGAAGCGGAGTCCCGAGGGCGAGGTCAAGCCGTACCTGGCCGAGTCGATGGAGCCGAACGCCGACCTCACCCAGTGGACGCTGACGCTCCGGCCGGACGTCCAGTTCCACGACGGCACGCCGCTGAACGGCGAAGCCCTGAAGGCCGTCTGGGATGGCTATCTCAAGGCTCCGGGGTCCAGGCTGGCGGCCGACCTGGCCGACGCCTCGCTCGACGTCGTGGACGAGCTCACCGTCACGTACACGTTGAAGGCGCCGAACGCCGCCTTCCCCGACCTGCTCACCGACCCCGCCGGCTGGCCCTTCTCGCCCACGGCCGCGGCGCAGTTCGGCGAGGAGGCCGGCTCCAACCCGGTCGGCACGGGTCCCTTCCGGTTCGTCAGCTGGCAGCGGGACAGCCAGCTGGTCGTCGAGAAGAACGAGAACTACTGGCAGGAGGGGCTCCCGCACCTCGACAAGATCACCTTCCGGCCCATCCCCGACGAGGACACCCGGCTGGCCTCGCTGCAGAGCGGTGACATCGACGCCCTGCAGTCGCTGCGGCAGAGCACGGTGTCGCGGGCCCGCGAGGTCGACGGCGTGGACAACTACGAGTTCCTCGGCAACAACACCGGTGGCTCGAACATCAACACCGCGAAGGCGCCGTTCGACGACCTCCGGGTGCGCAAGGCCATGGCCCTCGCTCTGGACCAGGAAGCGCTGATCGAGGTCCTGGGCGGCACCGGTCTCACCCCGCCGTCCACCCAGTTCTTCGGGCCCAACGACCCGTACTACTCGGAGAAGGCAGCCGAGGCGTGGCCGACGAACGAGCCCGATGAGGCTCAGAAGCTCTACGACGAGTACAAGAACGACCCGGCGCGCAGCGACGGCAAGGCGGTGGGCGAGGACATCTCCTTCACCTACACCTGCCCGCCCGACCCGAGCCTGAACGAGCTGTCCCAGCTGTACCAGTCGTTCTGGAGCGCGCTGGGCATGCAGGTCCAGCTGGAGCAGGTGGAGCAGGCTGCCTACACCCAGCAGGTGATCGCCCGGGACTACGACGCGGGCTGCACGCGGCACGGCGCGGCCCGTGACCCGTACTACGTCTTCTTCCGCGCCTTCACCCCCGGCATCCCGAACGTCACCGAGTTCACCGACCCGGAGATCGACGAGAACCTGACGACCATGCGCACGTCGACGGACGTCGACGAGCGCAAGGCCGCTGCCGAGGCGATCAGCCTGGTGCTGGCCGAGAACGTGCCCGTCACGTTCACCGGCGGCACGCTGACGGTCATCGCGGTGCAGGACGTCGTGAAGAACGTCGACGGCTGGGTCTTCCCGGACGGCTCCGAGGGCAACGGCACCCCGGACGCCACCGCGATGTGGGGCCACGTCTGGACGACGGGGTAACCGCCTGAGCACCAGGGCGGCCCGGGCGGATCCTCGCCCGGGCCGCCCTGGCATGCCCGGTTAGCACAGCGACCCCGCTGTGCGGACCGCCGGGGGTGACCGTCCGTGACGGTGGCAAGCCGCCCAATGACTCTCCGCACACTCCCAGGGACACTTCGACCGGGTGCTTCGTGCGCCCGCGCCCCGACGCGCCTGCCTCCGGCTCGCCGTCGCGGTGACACGCAAACGTGGTCGAGGAGTAAAGACATGCAGCAACACCGGCGCCCGATGAGAGGGCCGTGGAAGCGGGCTCTCGTGTCCACGGGCCTCGTGGGTCTCCTGCTGGGCAGCGCAGCCTGCGGCAGCGGGGACGGGAACGGCAACGGGGACGCCGAGGCCGGCGCGGTCTCCGACGTCAGCGAGGCCGGGGACCCGGTCGAGGGCGGTTCGGTCACCGTCGGCCTGGAGGCCGAGACGAACAGCTGGTTGCCCAGCGAGGGCACGTTCAACCAGCCCGGCACCAACGTCGCCTACGCGATCTACGACCCGCTGATGCAGCGCACCGCGGACGGCGAGGTCCGGCCCTACCTGGCCGAGTCGATGGAGCCCAACGCCGAGCTGACCGCGTGGACGCTGAAGCTGCGCTCCGGCGTGCAGTTCCACGACGGGACCCCGCTGGACGCCGCCGCGCTGAAGACCGTGTTCGACGACTACCTGAAGGCCCCCGGGTCCCGGGTCGCCGCCAGCCTGGCCGAGGTCTCGTCGATGGACGTCGTCGACGACCTCACCGTGACCTACCAGCTCACCGAGCCCAACGCGGCCTTCCCCGACGAGCTCGTGACCGCCGCGGGCTGGCCCTTCTCGCCGACGGCCGCCAAGGCCGCCGGTGAGGACGCCGGCGCCAACCCGGTCGGCACCGGCCCCTTCGTCTTCGACAGCTGGCAGCGCGACAGCCGGCTGGTCGTGAAGAAGAACGCGAACTACTGGCAGGAGGGGCTGCCGCACCTCGACGAGATCGTCTTCCGGCCGATCCCGGACGAGGACACCCGGCTGGCCTCGCTCCAGAGCGGTGACATCGACGTCATGCAGTCCCTGCGGCAGAGCACGGTCATCCGCGCCCGCGACCTCGAGGGTGTCAACAACTACGAGTTCCTGGGCAGCAACTCCGGCGGCTCGACGATGAACACCAGCCGGGCGCCGTTCGACGACGTCCGCGTCCGTCAGGCCCTGGCGCACGCCATGGACCAGGACGCCCTCATCGAGGTCCTCGGTGGCTCCGGTGTGACCCCGAAGCAGACGCAGTTCTTCAGCCCCGACAGCCCGTACTTCTCGGAGGCGCTCGCGAAGTCGTACCCGGCGTACGACGTGGAGAAGGCGCAGGAGCTGTACGACGACTACATCAACGACCCGGAGCGTTCCGACGGCAAGGCGGTCGGCACCCAGCTGTCCTTCACCTTCCAGTGCCCGCCGGACCCGAGCCTCAACGAGCTGTCGCAGCTCTACCAGGCGTTCTTCGGCGCCCTGGGTGCCCAGGTCGAGCTGCAGCAGACCGAGCAGGCCGCCTGGATCCAGGACATGCTCGCCCGTGACTACGACATGGGCTGCACCCGTGTGGGCGCCGACCGCGACCCGTACATCGTGTTCTCGCAGGCCTTCACCGAGGGCCCGCTGAACATGACCGCGTTCCAGAGCCCGGAGATCGACGAGCAGCTGGCCGTCCTCAAGACCACGGTCGACACGGATGCCCGCAAGGCCGCCGTCGAGGCCATCGGCGAGGTGCTCAACGAGCAGGTCCCCAACACGTTCAGCGGCGGCACGCTGACCGTCATGGCCACCCGTGACGCGGTCAAGAACCTCGACGGCTGGGTCTTCCCGGACGGTGCCGAGGGCAACGGCGCGGCGTCCTCCCAGATCATGTGGGGCCACGCCTGGGTCACCGACTGACCTGATCTGCAGCAAGCGAACGGCCCGGGCGAGCACCTTCGCCCGGGCCGTTCGTGCGTCCGGACCCAGCACGACGACAGTCGCCCGGTGCCGGCGAGGTGCGGGCTTTCCGTGTGGTCCAGGTCACGGATCTGCAACATTCGGTGACGCGGGTCACTTTGCGAGGCAGCATCTCCCAGCGCGCTCAGGGCGCTGGCGCACCCACACCGGTATCCGGTCCGTCGGTGCGTGGCAGGTAGCTGTTCGAGGAGGAACACATGCGAGCACATCCGCGTCTGACGAACGGCCGGGGGAGGCGCACGCTCGCGTCCATCGGGCTCGTCGGGCTCTTGCTGGGAACCGCCGCCTGTGGCGGTGACGACGATTCCGGGGGTGGCTCGTCGGCCCCCGAGGTCGGATCGGACGACATCTCGGAGCAGGGTGACCCCGTCGATGGCGGCTCCATCACGGTGGGCCTGGAGGCCGAGACCAACAGCTGGCTCCCCGGCACCGGTTCCTTCGCCAACGGCGGCACGACCGTCGCCTACGCCATCTACGACCCGCTGATGAAGCGGACGGAGGACGGCGAGGTGAAGCCCTACCTCGCCGAGTCGATCGAGCCGAACGAGGACTTCACCGCCTGGACGCTGACGCTGCGGCCGGACGTGCAGTTCCACGACGGCACCCCGCTGAACGCCGAGGCGCTGAAGACCATCTTCGACACCTACCTCAAGGCCCCGGGGTCGAACGTGGCGAACTCGCTGGCCGACGTCGCCTCCCTGGACGTCGAGGACGAGCTCACGGCGACGTACAGCCTCAGCGCTGCCAATGCCGCGTTCCCGTCGGTGTTGACCGGTTCCTCGGGCTGGCCGTTCTCGCCCACGGCTGCCGCGGCTGCCGGTGAGGACGCCGGCGCCAACCCGGTCGGCACCGGGCCCTTCGTGTTCGAGAGCTGGCAGCGCGACAGCAACCTGGTCGTGAAGAAGAACGAGAACTACTGGCAGGAGGGTCTGCCGCACCTGGACGAGATCACCTTCCGGCCGATCCCCGACGAGGACACCCGGCTGGCCAGCCTGCAGAGCGGTGACATCGACGTGCTGCAGACGCTGCGCCAGAGCACCGTCGCCAAGGCCCGCGAGGTCGACGGCGTCGACAACTACGAGTACCTCGGCAACAACAGCGGTGGCTCGATCATCAACACCGCGAAGGCGCCGTTCGACGACCTGCGCGTGCGGCAGGCGCTGGCCTACTCCATCGACCAGCCGGCACTCATCGACGTCATCGGCGGCACCGGGCTGACCCCCGACGCCACCCAGTACTTCAGCCCGGACAGCCCCTACTACTCCAAGGACGCCGCCGAGGCGTTCCCCACCTCCGACGCCGAGAAGGCGCAGGAGTTCTACGACGACTACATCAACGACCCGCAGCGCTCCGACGGTCTCCCGGTCGGCACCGACCTGTCCTTCACCTACAACGGCCCGCCCGACCCCACCCTCAACGAGCTGTCCCAGCTCTACCAGTCCTTCTGGAGCAACCTGGGCATGGACGTGAAGCTCAACACGGTGGAGCAGGCCGCTCACATCCAGAACGGTCTGAAGAAGGAGTACGACGTGCAGTGCTGGCGCGTCGGCGACGAGGCCGACCCGTACGTCACGCTGAAGAACGCCTTCACGTCTGGGCCGCTGAACTTCACCAGCTACACCAGTGAGGCGATCGACGCGGGCCTGCAGACGCTGCGCACCACTGCGGACCTCGAGGATCGCAAGGCTGCGGTGGCCGACATCAGCATGGACATCAGCGAGAACATCCCGAATCTCTTCACCGGTTACACCCTCACGGACGTGGCCGTGCGGGACGTGGTGAAGAACGTGGACGGCTGGGAGTTCCCGGACGGCACGAAGGGTGACGGCGTCCCGGGTGCGACCACCATGTGGGCGCACGTCTGGGCGACCAGCTGACCCGATCCCCGCACACGGCGGCCCGGGAGAGCGATCTCCCGGGCCGTCGTGCGTCGTCGCCGAACCGATTCGCCGCGCGGCGCACCCGTTCGTGATAGAGCGACGACAACTAGTGACGTGCCTCACCGACATGGTGCACACTCCGTCCGCGCTCACGGAGCGCGCGCGACGACGCCGGCCGCCGGCCGGCGTCGATGCGTCGGCACGCACATGGTCGAGGAGAACACACATGCAAGGACTTCGGCGCCCGTCGAGAGGCCCGTGGACGCGGGCACTCGCCGCTGCAGGGCTGGTGGGTGTCCTGCTGGGCACCGCCGCCTGCGGTGGCGGGGACGGTGACGGGAACGGAGGGGCCGCACCGGGCGCGCAGAGCGACGGCGGCGAGGCCGGCGACCCGGTCGAGGGTGGCTCGATAACGGTCGGTCTGGAGGCCGAGACCAACAGCTGGCTGCCGGGGGAGGGCTCGTTCAACCAGCCGGGCCTCAACGTGGCCTACGCGATCTACGACCCGCTCATGCAGCGGGCGGAGGACGGTGCGGTCCGGCCCTACCTGGCCGAGTCGCTGGAGTCCAACGCGGACCTCACCGAGTGGACGCTGACGCTGCGTCCGGACGTGACGTTCCACGACGGCACGCCGCTGAACGCCCAGGCGCTCAAGACGGTGTTCGACACCTACCTCAAGGCCCCCACGTCCCGCGTGGCGGCGACGCTGAGCGAGGTGAACTCCCTCGACGTCGTCGACGACCTGACCGTCGTCTACACGCTGGCCGAGACGAACGCTGCGTTCCCCGACATCCTCACGGGTGCTTCGGGCTGGCCGTTCTCCCCCGATGCGGCCGCCGCGGCCGGCCCGGATGCCGGGGCCAACCCGGTGGGCACCGGTCCGTTCGTTTTCGAGAGCTGGCAGCGCGACAGCCGCCTGGTGCTCAAGAAGAACGCCGACTACTGGCAGCCCGGTCTGCCGCACCTCGACGAGCTGGTCTTCCGGCCGATCCCCGACGAGGACACCCGTCTGGCGTCGCTGCAGAGCGGTGACATCGACGTCCTGCAGAGCCTCCGGCAGGGCACGATCCTCCGGGCGCGCGAGCTGGACGGCGTCAGCAACTACGAGTGGCTGGGCAGCAACTCCGGTGGCACGACGGTGAACACCAGCCGGGCGCCGTTCGACGACGTCCGCGTGCGCCAGGCCCTGGCTCACGCGCTCGACCAGGAGGCCCTCATCGAGGTCCTCGGTGGCGCCGGCGTGACGCCGCCCTCGACGCAGTTCTTCAGCGAGGACTCCCCGTACTGGTCGGAGAAGGTCGCCGAGGCGTACCCGGCGTACGACCTGGACAAGGCGCAGGAGCTGTACGACGACTACATCAACGACCCGGACCGCAGCGACGGCCTGGCCGTCGGGGCGCCGCTGTCGTTCAGGTTCCAGTGCCCGCCGGACCCGAGCCTCAACGAGCTCTCCCAGATCATCCAGGCCTTCTGGAGCGCTCTCGGCGCGAAGGTCGAGCTCGAGCAGACCGAGCAGGCGGCCTGGATCCAGCAGATGCTGTCCCGCGACTACGAGACCGGCTGCACCCGCGTCGGTGGGGACAGCGACCCGTACATCCTGCTGAGCCAGGCGTTCCAGGAGGGCCCGCTGAACATGACGGCCTACCAGAGCCCGGAGATCGACGAGCAGCTGGACATCCTGAAGGCCACCGCCGACCTCGACGAGCGCAAGAAGGCCATCGAGGCCATCGGCCTGGTCCTCAACGAGAACGTCCCGAACACCTTCGCAGGTGGGACGCTGACCGTGATGGCCGCGCGTGACGCCGTCAAGAACATGGACGGGTGGGTCTTCCCGGACGACACCCAGGGCAACGGCGCCGCGAACGCCAGCGCCATGTGGGGCCACGTCTGGGTGACCGGCTGACCCCTGGCGCCACAGCACGGCGGTACCACCCAGCACGACGCAGCGGCCCGGGCGAGCTCCTCGCCCGGGCCGCTGCGCCGTCCGGGCGAACCCCAGGTGATGCCACGACGACAACTGGTGACGCAGCTCACCCCATGAGTCAGACTCCTACCGCGCGCCACGGGCGCGTGCGCAGCGGGGGAGCCTCGACGGCCGCCGTCGCCGTGCCGGAAGCATCTCGGTCGGGGAGTGGCACATGCGAGGACATCGGCGTACGACGGCGGGTTCCTGGCGGCGGTCGGCTGCGGCCGCGGGGCTGGTGGGCCTGCTCCTCGGCACCGCCGCCTGTGGCGGCGGTGGCGGGGGAGACGCCGTCCAGGAGGGGGCGGTCACCGACGCCTCGGAGCAGGGTGAGCCGACCGACGGCGGTGAGATCGTGGTCGGCCTCGAGGCCGAGACGAACAGCTGGTTGCCCGGTGAAGGCGTCTTCAACCAGCCGGGGGTCAACGTCGCCTATGCGATCTACGACCCGCTGATGCACCGGACCGAGGACGGGGCGCTCGAGCCGTACCTGGCCGAATCGCTGACACCCGACGACGAGCTCACGGAGTGGACGCTCACGCTCCGACCGGGCGTGCAGTTCCACGACGGCACCCCGCTGGACGGCCAGTCGTTGAAGACCATCTTCGACGACTACCTGAAGGCGCCGGGCGCGAACACGGCCGCCGCGCTC
Organism: Mycobacteriales bacterium; assembly: GCA_038256725.1. Classification (GTDB taxonomy): domain Bacteria; phylum Actinomycetota; class Actinomycetes; order Mycobacteriales; family Geodermatophilaceae; genus Blastococcus. The sequence continues at coordinate 69,500 of JBBSKB010000001.1, forward strand.
GCCGAGGTGGCCTCGCTGGACGTCGTCGACGACCTCACCGTGGTCTACCGGTTGACGCAGGCGAACGCCGCGTTCCCCGAGCTGCTGATCTCGTCACCCGGCTGGCCGTTCTCCCCGACCGCCGCGGCCGCTGCCGGCCCCGACGCCGGCGCGAACCCGGTGGGCACCGGGCCCTTCCGGTTCGTCAGCTGGCAGCGGGACAGCAGGCTCGTGGTGGAGAGGAACGAGAACTACTGGCAGGAGGGGCTGCCGCACCTGGACCGGATCACCTTCCGGCCGATCCCTGACGAGGACACCCGGCTGGCGTCGCTGCGCAGCGGTGACGTCGACGTCCTGCAGTCGCTGCGGCAGAGCACCGTGATCCGCGCCCGCGACCTCGACGGTTTCGACAACTACGAACACCTCGGCAGCAACTCCGGCGGCGGGACGGTCAACACGAGCAAGCCGCCGTTCGACGATATCCGGGTGCGCCAGGCGCTCGCCCACGCGCTGGACCAGGACGCCCTCATCGAGGTCCTCGGAGGTGCCGGGGTCACGCCCCCGAGCACGCAGTTCTACAGCGAGGACAGCCCGTACTGGTCGGCGGAGGTCGCCGCCGCGTACCCGGCCTACGACGTCGAGAAAGCGCAGGAGCTCTACGACGGCTACGTCGACGACCCGGACCGTTCCGACGGTCTGCCGGTGGGCACCCCGCTGTCGTTCACGTACAGCTGCCCGCCGGACCCCAGCCTCAACGAGGTCGCCCAGCTGGTCCAGTCGCTCTACGGGGCCATCGGCGCGCAGGTGGAGCTGGAGCAGGTCGAGCAGGCGACGTGGATCCAGAAGATGCTCACGCGCGACTACGACACCGGGTGCACCCGCGTGGGCGGCGACCGGGATCCCTACCTCATCTTCGACGCGGCGTTCACCGACGGCCCGCTGAACATGACGGCGTTCCAGAGCCCCGAGATCGACGCGCAACTCGACATCCTGCGGACGACGACCGACCTCGCGACGCGCAAGGCGGCGGTCGAGGAGATCGGCCTCGTCCTCAACGAGAACGTGCCCAACACGTTCGCGGGCGGGACCCTCACGGTCATGGCCGCCCGTGAGGCGGTCAAGAACGTCGCCGGCTGGGTGTTCCCCGACGGGGCCGCGGGCAACGGGGCCGACGGCGCCCAGGTCATGTGGGGGCACGTCTGGCTGGCCGAATAGCACACGCCGGGCACCCCGGCGGATGCGCACAGGGACGTTGTGCGCATCGCATAGTTCGACACCTGACGAGAGTGGCGAGCCGCCTAGTGACGCAGCCCACTCCCGTAGGACAGACTCCGAGCACGCGCTGTGGGCGCTCGCACATCGACGCGCCGTTCGCCGGTTTGTCGCTGTGCCGGCACGCAAGATCTCAAGGAGTAATTACATGCGAGTACATCGGCGCCCGATGAGAGGGCCGTGGAAGCGGGCCCTCGCTTCCGCGGGCCTCGTTGGTCTCCTGCTCGGCAGCGCCGCCTGCGGCGGCGGCTCCGGGGACGGGAACGGGGATGCCGAGGCCGGCGCGGTGAGCGAAGCCGTCGAGGCCGGTGACCCGGTCGAGGGGGGCTCGATCGCCGTCGGGCTCGAGGCCGAGACGAACAGCTGGATGCCCCACGAGGGCACGTTCAACCAGCCCGGCCTCAACGTCGCGTACGCGATCTACGACCCGCTGATGCAGCGCTCCGCCGACGGCGAGGTCCGCCCCTACCTCGCCGAGTCGCTCGAGCCGAACGCCGACCTCACCGAATGGACGCTGAAGCTCCGCTCCGGCGTGCAGTTCCACGACGGCACGCCGCTGGACGCCGAGGCGCTCAAGACGATCTTCGACACCTACCTGAAGGGCACCGGCTCGCGGCTCGCCGCCCAGCTGGCCCAGGTGACCTCGCTCGACGTCGTCGACGACCTCACCGTCGTCTACAAGCTGACCGAGACCAACGCCGCCTTCCCCGACCTCCTCGTGGGCGCCTCCGGCTGGCCGTTCTCGCCGACGGCCGCGGCCGCCTCCGGCCCCGACGCCGGCGCCAACCCGGTCGGCACCGGTCCCTTCGTGTTCGAGAGCTGGCAGCGCGACAGCCGGCTGGTCGTGAAGAAGAACGCGAACTACTGGCAGGAGGGCAAGCCCTACCTCGACGAGATCGTGTTCCGCCCGATCCCCGACGAGGACACCCGCCTGGCGTCCCTGCAGAGCGGTGACATCGACGTCATGCAGTCGCTCCGGCAGAGCACCGTCATCCGGGCCCGCGACCTCGAGGGCGTCAACAACTTCGAGCACCTGGGCAGCAACGCCGGTGGCATGACGCTCAACACCAGCCGCGCGCCGTTCGACGACATCCGCGTCCGGCAGGCCCTGGTGCACGCTGTGGACCAGGAGGCCCTGATCGAGGTCCTCGGCGGTTCCGGCGTCACGCCCCCGCAGACGCAGTTCTGGAGCCCCGACAGCGCCTGGTACTCCGAGAAGGTCGCCGAGTCCTACCCGGGCTACGACCTGGAGAAGGCGCAGGAGCTGTACGACGACTACATCAACGACCCGGAGCGCAGCGACGGCAAGCCCGTCGGGACGGCCCTGTCGTTCATGTTCCAGTGCCCGCCGGACCCGAGCCTCAACGAGCTGTCCCAGCTCTACCAGGCGCTGTGGCAGGCGCTGGGCGCGCAGGTCCAGCTGCAGGCCACCGAGCAGGCCGCCTGGATCCAGGACATGCTGTCCCGCGACTACGACACCGGTTGCACCCGTGTCGGGGCCGACCGCGACCCGTACCTGGTCTTCGACGATGCCTTCACCGAGGGGCCGCTGAACATGACCGCCTTCCAGAGCCCGGAGATCGACGAGCAGCTGGAGATCCTGCGCACGACCACCGACGTCGACGCCCGCAAGGCGGCGGTCGAGGAGATCGGCCTGGTGCTCAACGAGAACGTCCCCAACGCCTTCAGCGGCGGCACCCTGACGGTGCTGGCCACGAAGGAGGCCGTCCGCAACCTGGACGGCTGGACGTTCCCGGACGGCGCCGAGGGCAACGGTGCCAATGCCTCCACGGCCATGTGGGGCCACGTCTGGCGAGTGGAGTAAACGCCCATGTATGTCCTCAGAAGGCTCCCGTCGCTCATCGCCACCGTCTTCGCGGTGTCCCTGCTGACGTTCCTCACGACCAGCCTGCTGCCCGGTGACCCCGCGCTGCAGATCCTGGGAGCGGAGAACGCCACGCCCGAAGCGATCAAGGCCGTCCGCACCGAGCTCGGTCTGGACGACTCGCTGCCGATCCGCTACCTGCACTGGGTCGGGGACGCGCTGACCGGCGACTTCGGTCGCTCCTACCGGACGAACGAGCCGGTCAGCCAGGCGATCGTGGAGCGGTTGCCGGTCACCGCCGAGATCGGCCTCCTCGCCATCGTCATCGCCCTGGCGATCGCCATCCCGGTCGGCATCCTGTCGGCGTACCGGGCCGGCTCGCGGACCGACAAGTTGATCAGCAGCACCAGCTTCGGCCTCCTCGCGGTCCCGAACTTCATGGTCGCGATCCTCCTGATCCTGATCTTCGCGGTCTGGCTGGGCGTGCTGCCCGCGACGGGCTGGGTGAACTTCACCGACGATCCCGCACAGAACCTGCGGTCGGCGTTGCTCCCCGCGATGTCGTTGGCGATCGCCGAGATGGCGGTCTACACCCGCCTGCTCCGAACGGACATGATCGCGACGTTGCAGCAGGACTTCGTGACCATGGCCCGCGTGAAGGGCGTCTCCAACCGGCGGATCCTCTTCCGGCACGCCCTCCGTCCGTCGTCGTTCTCGCTGCTGACGGTGGCCGGCGTGCAGGTCGGCGCGATCATCGGCGGAACGGTGGTCATCGAGACGCTGTTCGCCGTGCCCGGTGTCGGCCGCCTGCTCCTGGAGGCCGTGCTGGTCCGCGACCTGCTCATGGTCCAGGGCGTCGCGCTGGTGATCGCCGTCAGCTACGTCGTCGTGAACTTCACCGTCGACATCCTTTACTCGTACCTTGACCCGAGGATCTCGCATGGACGCAGTACGGCACGAGTCTGATTCCCCGTCCGCCATGCACGGCTCGATCGCACAGGGAGAAGCATGACCACCCCCGCGCCCAATCTCGGCGCCCCCCACCCCGGGGTCACGTCCGAGTTGGTCCTCGCCGACGGGCTGATCGCTGAGACGACCGATGAGGCGGCCGAGCCGGCCGCCAAGAGGCGCAAGCGCGGCCTCGGCGTCACGTTCTGGCTGGCGGTCACCTGGCTGGTGGCGGTGCTGATCTGCGCCGTCTTCGCCAACATCCTGCCGGTCAAGGACCCGTTGGTCCCCGACGTGATCAACAAGCTGGCCTTGCCCGGCCCCGAGCACTGGCTGGGCACCGACGGGCTGGGCCGCGACACCCTGGCCCGCCTGGTCCACGGGGCCCGGGTCTCGGTGACCATCAGCCTGACGGCTGTGGCCATCGGCATGGTCGTCGGGGGATTCCTCGGCATCATCTCGGGCTTCTTCCGCGGCAAGCTGGAGAGCGTGCTGATGACCCTGATCAACGTCATCCTGGCGTTCCCGGCGATCGTGATGCTGCTGCTCCTGCTGGCGTTCCTCGGTCGCAGCCTGGTCGTGATCTCGCTGATCGTCGGCTTCCTCTCCATCCCCATCTACACCCGAGTGGCGCGGGCGACGACGCTCGCCGTCGCCGAGCGGGAGTTCGTCCGTGCTGCACGGACGATGGGGGCGAAGAACTCGCGGGTGCTCGCGCGGGAGATCCTGCCCAACGTGGTGCTCCCCGTCGCCGCGTTCGGCCTGATCGCGATGGGTCTGGTGATCGTCGTGGAAGGCACGCTGGCGTTCCTCGGGCTCAGCGTCCAGCAGCCGGCGCCCACCTGGGGCGGGATGATCTTCGACGGCAAGCGGTACCTCAGCGAGGCCCCGCACGTCGTCCTCATCCCCTCGATCGCCATGTTCCTCACGGTGCTGTCGCTGAACCTGGTCGGCGACGCGCTCCGCACCCGCTTCGACGTCCGAGGGAGCAACCTGTGACCGCCGCGCAGAAGGAAGTCCGGGCGAACGAGCCCCTGCTCGAGGTCGACGACCTGCGCACCTACTTCGACACCCCGCGCGGGGTGGTGAAGGCGGTGGACGGCGTCTCTCTCCGGGTGGACCGCGGAAGGACGCTCGGCATCGTGGGTGAGTCGGGTTCCGGCAAGACCGTGCTCTCGCGGTCGATCATGAACCTGCTGCCCAAGGCGAACACCATCCGCGAGGGCTCCGTGCGCTTCGAGGGTCGTGAGCTCACGACCATGAAGAACAAGGAGATGCGCACCATCTGGGGCGCCGAGCTGGCGATGGTCCTGCAGGACCCGATGACCTCGCTCAACCCGGTCACCAAGATCGGCGAGCAGATCACCGAGTCGCTGGGCATCCACCTGAACGAGAAGGGCAAGGTGGCCAAGGCGCACGCCGTCGAGCTGCTGAATTCCGTCGGCATCCCGGCAGCGGAGCGTCGGCTGGGGGAGTACCCGCACCAGCTCTCGGGCGGCATGCGCCAGCGTGTCACCATCGCGATCGCACTGGCCTGCAGCCCCAAGCTCCTGGTCGCCGACGAGCCGACGACGGCCCTGGACGTCACCGTCCAGCGCCAGATCCTGGATCTGCTGGAGTCTCAGCAGACCCAGCGCAACATGGGCTTGATCATCATCACCCACGACCTCGGCGTCGTCGCCGGCCGCGCGGACGAGATCGCCGTCATGTACGCGGGCAGGGTCGTCGAGCGGGCACCCACCCGCGAGCTCTTCGCCCGCCACCGGCACCCGTACACGGAGGGGCTGCTGCGGTCGATCCCGCGGCTGCACCAGCCGAGCCACTCCAGGCTGCAGGCCATCCCGGGCCGGCCGCCGGACCTCGTGGACCCGCCCAAGGGCTGTCCGTTCGCGCCGCGGTGCAACTACGCGCAGGACAAGTGCCTGACGGAGACGCCGGTGCTCACCCTGCACGCTGCCGGGCACGAGGCAGCCTGCCACTTCCCGGTCGGGACGACCGCCGGCCAGGAAGCGCTCGCGCGCAACGTGACCGCCGGGCGTACCGCCGCCGGCACCCCCCTCGACAGCACGGTTCTCGCAACGGCAGGAGCAGCCTGATGGCCGGTACCGGCACCGCCCACCTCCGGGACCGGGACGACATCGTCCTGCGTGTCGAGGGTCTGGTGGTGGAGTTCCCGTTGGAGAAGGGGCAGAAGGTCCACGCCGTCTCGGGCATCAGCTTCGACATCGCCAAGGGCGAGACGCTGGGTCTGGTCGGCGAGTCCGGCTGCGGCAAGTCGACGACCGGCCGAGCGATCATGCAGGCGCCCCGCCCGACCAGCGGGGCGGTCGTCTTCGACGGCAAGGACCTCAGCTCGCTGAACGCGGACGAGCTCCGGCGAAGCCGCACGAAGCTGCAGATGATCTACCAGGACCCGATCTCGTCGCTGAACCCGCGGCGCCGGGTCAAGGACATCGTGGCCGAGGGCCTGTCGATCTGGGAGAAGAAGGGCAGTGACGACCCCCGGGTCGACGAGCTCCTCTCCGCCGTCGGACTCGACCCGGAGCGGGCGGGCTCGCGCCGTCCGCACGAGCTGTCCGGTGGTCAGTGCCAGCGCGTCTCGATCGCGCGGTCGTTGATCATGCGGCCGGAGGTGCTCATCTGCGACGAGCCGGTGTCCGCGCTGGACGTCTCGGTGCAGGCGCAGATCCTCAATCTGCTCGAGGACCTCAAGGCCGAGTACGAGCTCACGATGGTCTTCATCGCCCATGACCTGGCCGTGGTGAAGAACATCAGCGACCGCGTCGCGGTGATGTACCTCGGGAAGATCTGCGAGGTCGCACCTTCGGACCAGCTCTACGCCGGTCCGGCGCATCCCTACACGGCGGCGCTGCTCGCCTCCATCCCGGAGCCGGACCCGGACGCGAAGCACGAGGACGCCGGGCTGACCGGCGAACTCCCCTCGCCGGTCAACCCGCCGTCGGGCTGCCGGTTCCGCACCCGGTGCCCGCGGGCGGCGGACCTCTGCGCCGCCGAGGAGCCCCAGATGCGCGAGGTGGCCCAGGACCAGTACGTCGCCTGCCACTTCCCGCTGGTGGGGGAGCAGGCTCCCGGGGGCAACCAGGTGCTCGCCTCGACGCCTGCCTGATCGGCTCCTCGCACGACAGCTCGACGCACGACCCGCGGCCGGGTGGACCAGGAGACTGGACCACCCGGCCGCGGCCGTCCGTGCGGGGCTCAGGTCCGGGCGACCCGGTCGGTGAGCGCCAGGACGTGCTCCCAGGCGTCCCGGCAGGCGTCGCTCCAGTCGCCGTAGGCACGGTCGAAGAAGGAGTGCGGAGCCCCGTCGTAGATGGGCGCGTCCACTTCGGCACCGGCGCCGCGCATCGTCTCGGCCAGCGCCAGCTGGTCCTCGACGGGGGTCGCGGAGTCGGCGCCGGCGATCAACATCACCGTGGGCAGGTGCGCGCTGCCGGCGGCGTCCCCGACCATCGACGGGCGGCCGTAGAAGCCCGCGCATCCGGCCAGGCCGAGATCGCCACCGGACTGCCGCCAGGAGTGGCTCCCACCGAAGCAGAAGCCCACCGTGACGACGGGCAGGTCCGCGCCGTGCCGGGCGCGCAGCTCGGCCACGGCGGCGACGATGTCGGCATCGATGCCGGCGGTCGTCGTCTGCGGGATGTGCTCCTGCCAGCCGAAGTCCTCGCCGCGCGTGCCGCCCTCGGGCAGGCCGGCGGTGCGGCCGAACCAGTCGATGGCGACAGCGGCGACGCCGGCCTCGGCGAAGCGCTCGGCCAGCGCCACGTAGTAGGGGTGCAGGCCGCGGATGTCGGGCAGCACGACGACCCCGGCGCCCGGTGTGCCGGTCGGCGCGGCGTAGGCGGCGGTGAACCGCGTGCCGTCGGCGGAGGTCAGGGTGAGGGAGGCCCGCTCGGCGACCTCCCCGCTGCGCGGTGGGGCGGGGGGACGGCTGTCGTGGTCATGGCACATGTCCTCGTTCTAGCCGGTCCGCCGCCCGGCCGCCCGGCGACGGGGGCGGGGCGGCGTCCCGGCCCGGACGTGCAACGACCCCCGCGCCGGCCCAGGGGCCGACGCGGGGGTCGTGGATGTGCGGTCGGTCAGGCGAGCAGCTTCTCCGCCACTGCGTCCCAGCGCTCCGTGGGGGTGCCGAACAGCAGGCCGGTGGACTTGGCCCGGCGGTAGTACAGGTGGGCGTCGTGCTCCCACGTGAACGCGATGCCGCCGTGCAGCTGGATGGAGTCCGAAGCAGCGATCCAGTAGGCCTCCGAGCAGTACGCCTTCGCCAGGTCCACCGAGATGGCGGTGTCGTCGGCGTCCTCGGCCAGCGCCCACAGGGCGTAGTAGGCCGCGGAGCGGGCGGACTCGACCTCGAGCAGCATGTCGGCGCAGCGGTGCTTGACGGCCTGGAAGCTGCCGACCGGACGGCCGAACTGGTAGCGCAGGTTGACGTACTCGACGGTGCGCTCGAGGCAGCGCTGCGCACCGCCGACCTGCTCGGTGGCCAGCAGGACGACCGCGATCTGCATCAGGCGGGGGACCAGCGTCGCAGCGTCGCCCTCGGCGCCGACGAGCCGCGCCGGTGTGCCGGAGAAGCCGACCTCGGCGAGCTTGCGGGTCATGTCCAGGGTGTCCAGCGACCGGCGGGTGACCCCGGCGGCGTCGCCCTCGACCGCGAAGACGCTGGGGCCGCCGGGGGCCTGCGCGACGACCAGCAGCAACGAGGCCGTGGTGCCGTCCAGGACGTAGGACTTCTGGCCCTCGAGGGTCCAGCCGTCACCGGCCGCGGTGGCGGTGGTCGACAGGTTGTCCGCCGACCACTTGCCGTCGGCCTCGGCCAGCGCGACGGTCGCGATGGTCGAGCCGTCGGCGATCCCCGGGAGGAGGTCGGCCTTGGCCTGCTGGTCGTCCGACAGCTGGAGCAGGTTGGCGCCGAGGACGGTCGCCAGGAAGGGAGCGGGCAGCAGCGCGCGGCCCATCTCCTCGGTCACCAGCGCGGTCTCGAGGATGCCGAAGCCGGAGCCCCCGAACTCCTCGGGGATGGCCAGGCCCTGCAGACCGAGCTGGTCGGCCATCTGCTTCCAGACGGCGGCGTCGTAGCCCTCCTCGGTCTCCATGAGGCGGCGGACCTCCTCGGAGGAGGCCTTGGTCTCGAGGAAGCGGCGCAAGGTCCGGCGCAGCTCTTCCTGCTCCTTGTCGAAAGCCATCAGCATGGGGTGAACCTCTCAGAAGTGGTGCGGGTTGGACAAGCTCTGCGCACGGTGGGGTGCGCGGTCGTGCGGGGCGTCAGTTGCCGAAGTCCCAACCGCCCTCGGTGGCGTACCGGTCGAGGACGTGCTTGGCGATCAGCACCTTGTGCACCTCGTCCGGTCCGTCGGCGAGACGCAGGGTGCGCGCGCCGAGGTACATGCTGGACAGCGGCAGGTCACTGGAGACCCCGGCCGCTCCCCACACCTGGATGGCCCGGTCGACGACCCGGCTGTAGGCCGCGGGCACGAACACCTTGATGGACGAGATGTCGGTGCGGGCGCCCCGGTCGTTCCGGGCGACGCGCTCCGCGGCCTGGATGGTCATCAGGCGGGCGGCGCTGATGTCCATGTAGCTGTCGGCGATGAAGCCCTGGACGAACTGCTTGTCCTGGAGCGGCCCGCCGTGGACGGTGCGGGTGGTGGCCCGCTCGACCATGAGGTCGAAGGCGCGCCACATCTGCCCGATCGAATTCATGCAGTGGAAGACGCGGCCGGCGCCGAGCCGGTCCTGCGCGGCCTGGTGGCCCTGGCCGACGGCGCCCAGCAGGTTCTTCGCCGGTACGCGCACGTTCTCGTAGCGGACCTCGACGTGGTCCGACGTCGGCCGGCCCCAGATGCCGACACCGCGGACGATGTTCACGCCCGGGGTGTCGGTCGGCACGATGAGCTGGGCCATCTGACCCCGGCCGGTCGCGGGGTCGTGGTCGGCGTCGACGACACGGGTCATGACGATGAAGAAGTCCGCGGCGATGCCGTTGGAGGTGAACCACTTGTGCCCGTTGAGCACCAGGTCGTCGCCGTCCCGGACGGCGGTCGTGGTGAGCGAGCGCGGGTCCGAGCCGGGGTTCTCCGGCTCGGTCATCGAGAAGCCGGACTCCATCTCGCCCTCGACCAGCGGGCGGAGCCACTGCTCCTTCTGCTCGTCGGTGCCGTACTTGAGCAGGATCTTCTGGTTGCCCGAGTTGGGGGCGACGACGCCGAAGAGGGCAGCGGCTCCCGTGGCGTAGGCGAGCACCTCGTTCATGTAGGCGTGCGCGAGGAAGTCCAGCCCCATGCCGCCGTACTCCGGCGGCAGGTGCGGCGCCCAGAGGCCGGCCTTCCGGACCTTCTGCTTGACCTGCTCGCGCAACTCCTTGGCCTCGACGACGGCCGGTTCGGTCTCCACCGAGCCGCCGCGGGCGGAGCGCCAGAGCGCGCGCTCGGTGGGGAGGATGTCGTCGTTGACGATCTCTGCCGTGCGCATCCGGATGTCGTTGATGCGCTCGTCGAGCGTGGGGATGGGGCGGACGGTCAGGGGCATCGGATGTCCTCTCAGGCGTCCGTGCCGGCGGCGACCTGCTGGCGGAAGTTCTCCCGCAGGACGCGCTTGGACAGCTTGCCGGACGGTGTCCGCGGCAGTTCCTCGACGAAGTCGACGGTGCGCGGGCACTTGAAGTGGGCCAGCCGCTCGCGGGCCCAGGTCTGCAGCTCCTCGGCGAGCGCCGGGGAGGGCTGGTAGCCGGGCTGCAGCTCGATGACGGCCTTCACGGACTCGCCCCACTCCGGGTCGGGCACGCCGATGACGCCGACGTCGCCGACCGAGGGGTGGGTGATGAGCACGGCCTCGACCTCGGCCGGGTACACGTTCACCCCGCCGGAGATGATCAGATCGACGCTGCGGTCGGTGAGGAAGAGCCAGCCCTCCTCGTCGAGGTAGCCGACGTCGCCGAGGGTGTAGTAGTCGCCGAGGTAGGAGGACGCGGTCTTGTCCTCGTCGCCCAGGTAGACGAACCGGCCGGTGTCCGGCGCCCGGAGGTAGATCGTGCCCGGCACGCCGGCGGGGAGGTCCGCGCCCGCGTCGTCGAGGATCCGGATGTGCCCGGGGGCCGGGAGGCCGACGGTCCCGGGTCGCGCCAGCCACTCGTGCGGGCCGACGACGGAGCCGACGCCCTCGGTGGCCGCGTAGTACTCCCAGGCGATCGGTCCGAGCCAGTCCATGAAGGCCTGCTTGACCGGGACCGGGCAGGGGGCCGCGCCGTGCCAGACGTGGCGGAGGCTGCTGAGGTCGTAGCGGTCCTTGGCCTCCTGCGGCAGCGAGATCATCCGGTGGAACATGGTGGGCACGAGGTGCGTGTGCGTGATCCGGTGCTGCTCGATCAGCCGCAGCGTCTCCTCGGCGTCCCACTTGTCCATGAGGACGACACCGGCGCCGCGGGTCATCGGCAGGCTCAGCGAGAAGGCCAGCGGGGCGGAGTGGTACAGCGGCCCCGTGACGAGGTTGAGGTCCGTGCCGGGGACGTAGTCGGTGGCGTCGGAGAAGGCCGTCGACGCGGCTGCCCCGGTCGGGCGGTGCACGCCCTTGGGCCGGCCGGTCGTGCCCGAGGTGTAGGCCATGGTGCTGCCGAGGACCGGGTCCTCGATGTTCTCCCCGGACTCCGGAGCGAGCGCCTGCTCGTAGTCCTCGAAGCCCTCGTGGGTGCCGTCGATGACGAGCAGGGCACGCGCGTCGACGCCGTCCAGGGCCCGGCCGACCGTCTCGACGAAGCGGCCGTCGACGACGACGGCGCCGGCACCGCAGTCGCGGAGGATGTAGTTGATCTCGTCCGGGGTGAGGTGCCAGTTGATCGGCGTGAGCCGGAGCCCCGTGCGCTGGGCGGCGTAGAGGGTCTCGACGAACTCGGGCCGGTTGGAGCTGATCAGGGCGATGGAGTCCCCGGCGTGCAGCCCGCGGGCGCGCAGGGCGCGGGCGAGCTGGTTGATGCGGGCGTTGAGCTCGGCGAAGGTGAGGTCGCCCTGCGCCGAGCGGACGGCGGTCGCCTCGGGCTGCACTGACGCCCAGAAGGCGCTCATCATGCCGCGGGCGGCTGCCTGCGCGGCGAGCGCGGCGGTGTCGGGTGACGCGACCTCCGGCGTCGGTGCGGGTGCTGCTGAGGTGTCCGGGGACGTGGTGGGCGGCATGCTGACTCCTGTCGTGGACTTCGTTGGCCAGTGACGGGCGCGCGTTGCGGTATCGCGGTAGGAGTCGAGGGCACGCCCCCAGGCGCCGAGCCCCGCGCGCGCGGCGGGGACGTCGTCGGGGGCGAGGTGGGCGGAGAGGTCCTGCAGCCGGGCCGCGGCGGTGCGGTCGGCGTATTCGAGCACGGCCTGGCCGCGTTCGGTGACGAGGTGGGTGACGTGCCGGCGGTCGGCCGGGTCGGTGCCGCGCTCGACCATGCCCCGGGTGACAAGCCCGTCGACGAGAGCGGTGACGCTGGGACGGCTCACGACCAGCCGGCGGGCCAGCGTGGAGGCGTTCACGGACCCCTCGGAGAGGAGGCTGAGCAGCCTGTACTGCGGCAGGCTCAGGTCGCAGTCGGCCAGGGCCACCTCCACGAACCGGGCGAGGCGGGCGACCGTCCGCGCTCCGGTGGGCGTGGCTTCCATCACAGCCGCTAACCATTCAGGGTTCGAAGTTCTTTTGCAAGAGGCTCGGCGCACTCCGGTGCGGACGTGGCGTGACCGAGAGGTGACGCAGGCCACTGTTCGCCAGTAGGGTTCCGGCGTCGCGAGTCGTCGGGTCGAGGGGTGTGGGCCGTGCAGACGAGCGGGCAGTCGCAGGGCAGCGCCTGGCAGTGGAGCCGGACCGCCGACACGCGCCGGACGCTCATCGCCGCTGCGGGCGAGGTCTTCGCCCAGAGGGGCTTCGCCGAGTGCAGCGTGGCCGACGTCGTCGAGCGCGCCGGGCTGAGCGTGGGCAGCCTCTACCACCACTACGGCGGCAAGTCCGAGCTGTTCCTGGCCGTGTGGGAGGACCACCAGGCCGCGTACGAGGAGGAGGCCGCCACCGCGGTCGCGCTGGCGCGCCGAGCCGGCACGACGTCGCCCGCGGAGCTGTTCCTCGTCGGCGCGCGTGCCTACCTGGAGACGACGTGGTCCCGCCGGGCGTTGGCGCGGCTGTTCCTCGACGGCGACGGCCCCCCCGGGTTCTTCCTCGTCCGGAGCCGCCGGCGCAACGACTGGGTGCGTCAGAACGCCGTGCTGCTCGCCGTCGGCACCGGGCCGGCGGACCGGCTGCTGGTCTCCATCCTCACCGCGGCGATGGGCGAGGCGGGCCGTCAGATCATCGGCTGCGAGACCGAGGAGCAGGCCGCCGTCGTCATCGAGAGCGCGCTGGCGATCATCGGGCGGCTGTCGGACCCGCGGGAGGACTGACCACCTCGTGGACCCGCCGGTTGGTCGCGCGCAACGCGGCCACCGAGGACAGCACGGTCGCCACGTTGAGCGCGAGCATGGTGAGCAGCGTCCACCGGTAGCCGGTCAGGAGGTCGGCCAGCCCGTCGGTCGAGACGTCCGACAACGTGCCCGCGAACGCGTACTGCCGCAGCTCGGGTGCCAGCGGGGCGGTGAGCACGGAGAGCACGACGGCCGTGCCGACGACGAACCCGCTCTGCTGCAGCATCAGCCGCATCGCGTTGGCGATGCCCAGCCGCTCGTGGGGCATGTCGCCCATGAGCGCCGTGGTGTTCGAGGGCATGAAGAGCCCGGACCCGGCGCCGGCGAGCACGAGACCCGCGGCGATGGCGACGTAGGGGGCGTCCGTGGTCACCGACCAGGCCAGCACGATGAGCCCCGAACCGGTGCAGAGGTTGCCCACCACGGCGAGCGCGCGTGGCGGGATGCGGCGCTGGAACAGGCCTGAGGACGACGAGAAGATCAGCGTCGCCACGGCCAGCGGCAGCACCCGCAGGCCGGCGGAGAGCGGGTCCACGCCCTGCACGGCCTGGAAGTACAGCGAGAAGAGCAGCAGCACGCCCGCCTGCGACGTCGAGTTGAGGAAGGAGGCGAGCAGCCCGAGGGCGAACGGCCGGTCGTGGAAGAGCGTCATGTCGACCAGCGGATGGGTCACCCGGCGCTCGAAGAGCACGAACGTCGGCATGCCCAGGATGAAGACGACCAGCCCGCCGATGACCACCCAGCTGGTCCAGCCCAGCGTGGTCGCCTGCGAGAGCGCCGCCAGGCCGCTGCCCAGCGACACGAGCACGAGCAGGTTGCCGGGGATGTCGATGCCCTGGCGCTGGCCGGTGCGCGCGACCCGGGGGAGGGCCCAGGCGCCCCACGCCAGGCAGATGAGGCCGACGGGCACGTTGAACCAGAACACCCAGCGCCAGCCGGCGTGCTCGGCGAGCACGCCACCGACGGTGGGGCCGAGCAGCTGGGCGACGGAGAACGAGGCGAGGTAGATGCCCATGCCCTGGCCCAGCCGGGCCCGCGGGAAGGCGGCGGTGACGAGGGCGGCGCTGTTGGTCAGCAGCATCGCCGCACCGGCCGCCTGGAGCACGCGCAGGGCCACCACGGTCCAGGCGTTGGGGGCCAGGCCGCACAGGAAGCTGGCCAGGGTGAAGGTCGTCAGCCCCATGAGGTACATCGAGCGGCGACCGAACATGTCCGCAAGCCGCCCGAAGAAGATCATCAGGACGGTGTTGGCGAGCATGAAGGCCAGCAGCATCCAGCTGGCGGCGGTCGCGGTGGCGTCGAAGTGCCGCACCACGGTGGGCAGGGCCACGTTGAGGGCGCTGCCGGACATGCCGGAGAAGATGCTGGCCAGGCTGACGACGGAGAGCGTCAGCCACGCCTCCTTCATGACGGCGCGTTCGTCGGGCGCCTCGACGACGCCGGCCGCCTCTGGTGCGGCAGGAGGCGGTCCGGCCGCCTCGCTGCTGGTCGTCCGCGCGTCGGTGGCCATGGATCCCCTCGAGAGGTCGAAAGACAGCCTTCGGCGGCCGGCCGGTTGACGCCGGCAATCTCGGAACAGGATTCTAGGACCACCTAGGAGAAGGAGGCTGCCTGATGCAGTCGGACGAGCAACGCGTGGTCATCGTGACGGGGGCCGCTCGCGGCATCGGGCGCGGGCATGCCCTGGAGTTCGCGCGGCACGGTTACGCCGTCGTCGTCAACGACCTGGGCGCCGAGGTGGACGGCACCGGCGGGTCGACCGGGCCGGCCGGTGAGGTGGTCGACGAGATCCGGGCTGCCGGCGGGCAGGCGATCGCGAACGGGGACGACGTCTCCGACTTCGCCGCCGCCGAGCGGCTCGTGCGCTCGACGATCGAGCACTTCGGGCGCCTGGACGTGCTGGTCAACAACGCCGGCATCCTGCGCGACCGGATGCTGGTGAACATGTCCGAGCAGGAGTGGGACTCGGTGATCCAGGTCCACCTCAAGGGGACCTTCGGCCCGATGCGGCACGCGGCCGCGTACTGGCGCGAGGAGCACAAGGCCGGGCGCCCGGTGGACGCCCGGGTCATCAACACGACGTCGTCGTCGGGCATCTACGGCAACGCGGGGCAGTCGAACTACGGGGCGGCCAAGGCCGGGATCGCGGCGATGACCGTGATCACCGCGACGGAGCTGGGGCGGTACGGCGTCACGGTGAACGCGGTCGCGCCGGCGGCCCTGACCCGGATGACGGAGAACCTGCGGCCGGACCGGGAGAAGCCCGATCCCGACGCCTTCGACCCGTCCGCCGCGGACAACATCGCGCCGCTGGTGGTGTGGCTGGCGGGGCCCGCGGCCCGCGAGGTCACCGGGCGGGTGTTCAACGTCCGCGGCGGGATGATCAGCGTCGCCGAGGGGTGGCAGGCCGGTCCTGGCGTCGACAAGGGGCAGCGCTGGACGGTGGAGGAGCTCGACGACGTCCTGCCCGGTCTCGTGGCGAAGGCGGCGCCCAACGCCGACCAGCGCGGCGTCCGCCCGGCCGTCGCGGAGTGACCGGTGGGGGCGCGGTGCCGGCTGTCCGGCGCCGCGTCCCCGTCGCCGCTCCCTCCTAGGCTGGGGGAGTGAGCGGACCCATCGATCCCGAGGTCATCGAGCTGGCCGGGCGGGTGTTCGACCTGGCGCGGTTCGGTCACACCGACGAGCTGGTGGCCTACCTGGACGCCGGCGTCCCGGTGAACCTGACCAACGACAAGGGCGACACCCTGCTGCTGCTGGCCGCCTACTACGGCCAGGCCGACACGGTGGCGGCCCTTCTGGCGCGGGGTGCGGACCATGCGCGGGTCAACGACAAGGGGCAGACGGCGCTGGGCGCGGCCGCCTTCAAGCAGTCCGCCGAGGCCGTCGGGTACCTGCTGGGCGCGGGGGCCGATCCGGACCTGGGTGGCCAGAGCGCCCGGAGGACGGCGCAGTTCTTCGGCCTCACGGCGATGCTCGAGCTGCTCGATGCCGACGGCTGACCGGCCGCCCGCACGTCCACTGCCGCGACGCCGCCTCCTAGGGTGCGTGCCATGAGCAGCGGAGGCAGCCCGTCCACCGGCACCGTTCCGGCGGGTCACCTGTTCGACCTGGCCCGTCAGGGGGGCACCGAGGAGCTGGCCGCCTTCGTCGACGCCGGCGTCCCGGTCGACCTCACCAACTCTGCGGGCGACACGCTCCTGCTGCTGGCCGCCTACTACGCCCACGGTGAGACGGTCGCGGCGCTGCTGGAGCGCGGCGCCGACCACAGCCGGCTGAACGACAAGGGGCAGACGGCCCTGGCCGCCGCGGTCTTCAAGCAGGCGACGGACGCGGTGCGGCACCTGCTGGCCGCCGGTGCCGACCCCGACCTCGGCGAGATGACCGCCCGCATGACGGCTGAGTTCTTCGGCCTCACGGCCATGACCGAGCTCCTCGACGCGCCGCGCTGATCCCGGGACGCCCATCGCTCAGAACGGTGGTGGGTCGTCGTCGACCGGACTTCCTGCCGGTGGCGGGAGTGCGTGTTGTTCGTGGAGGCCGGGTGGTCGGGTGCTGCGGGTGATGCCGGACGGGGTGGTGACGTGCAGGGTGCCGTCGGGGTCCATGCTGAAGTGCCAGCCGCGGGCGAAGGTCTTGAGGCGGTGGTGGCTGCGGCACAGGCAGCAGAGGTTGTCGCAGTTGGTGCGTCCGCCGCAGTCGTAGGGGGTGACGTGGTCGGCGTCGGTGCGTCCGGCGGGTTGGCCGCAGCCGGGGTGCCGGCAGGTGCGGTCCCGTAGCCGGAGGAAGCGTTCCTGCGCGGCGGTGTGGGCGTAGCCGGGGACTTCCGGTGGTGGGCCGAGCACCGCGCAGTCGCAGTCGGCGTCCGGGCCGTGCTCGGTGCAGCCGCGGGCGGCGAACCGGGCGAGTTCGGTGGGGGTGACGGTGGCCAGCAGCGCGTCGGCCTCGTCGGTGAGGGCCAGTGCGAGGCTGCCGCCGGCGGGGGCTCGAACACCCAGCGCGTCGAGCTGGGTGAGGAGTTCGCGCAGGTGGGTGGCGGTGATCGTGACGTGGCCGGTGAACGCCGGTCGGGTGTCGTTCCGCGTGCCGAGCACGAGCGCCGCGTGGGCTTCGGCGCGGAGCACCCCGACGGGGCGGTCGTCCCCGGCGGTGCGGGCGAGCTGGGCGGCCTGGTCGATCACCGACCACATCGCCGCGGTCACCGCCGAGGGCGCCTCGGTGGTCAGCGC
>JBBSKB010000002.1:0-75725 GCA_038256725.1 Mycobacteriales bacterium
CGCCTGGCCGTCCGGGCCGGCGTCCGCCGTGAGGCGCACCTGCGTCCGCAGCCCGGCGGCGTCCTTCATCTGCGAGGCGACCGTGCGCTTCCAGATCAGCTCGTACAGCCGGAACTGGTCCCCGGACAGCTCACGCGCCACCTGCGCCGGAGTCCGGAAGTGGTCACCGGCGGGGCGGATCGCCTCGTGCGCCTCCTGGGCGCCCTTGGCCTTGCTCTTGTAGCGACGGGCCTCGGCCGGGACGAACGCGTCGCCGTACAGCTCGCGCGCCTGGCTCCGCGCGGCGTTGATCGCCTCGTCGGAGAGGTTCGTCGAGTCGGTGCGCATGTAGGTGATGTGGCCGTTCTCGTACAACCGCTGCGCCACCCGCATCGTCTGCGCCGACGACCAGCCGAGCTTGCGCCCGGCCTCCATCTGCAGTGTCGAGGTGGTGAACGGCGCGTAGGGACGACGGCGGTAGGGCTTCTCGTCGACCCGGCTGACCGCGACCTGCCGGCCCTCCAGGCGGGCAGCCAGACCGCGGGCCCCGGCCTCGTCGAGGTGCACGACCTCACCGGTCGTGCGGCCGGTGGCGGCGTCGAAGTCGCGGCCGGTCGCGACCCGGCTGTCGTCGACGCTGACCAGCTTGGCCCGCACCGTGGTGGGCTCGCCCTCGTCGGCGCCGGCCGCCTTGCCGGGGACGGCGAAGGTGCCCTCGAGCGACCAGTAGTCGGCGGCGTGGAAGGCCATCCGCTCGCGCTCGCGCTCCACGACGATGCGGGTGGCGACGGACTGCACGCGGCCGGCCGAGAGCTTGGGCAGCACCTTCTTCCACAGCACCGGGCTGACCTCGTAGCCGTAGAGCCGGTCGAGGATGCGGCGGGTCTCCTGGGCGTCGACCAGTGCGGTGTCGAGCTCGCGCGGATTGGCGACGGCCCGGGCGATGGCCTCGGGGGTGATCTCGTGGAAGACCATGCGGCGGACGGGCACCCGCGGCTTGAGGGTGTCGATCAGGTGCCAGGCGATGGCCTCGCCCTCGCGGTCCTCGTCTGTCGCGAGGTAGATCTCGCTGGCGCCCTTCACCAGCTGCTTGAGCCGGGCGACCTGCTGCTTGCGGTCGGGGCTGACCACGTACAGCGGCTCGAAGGAGTTGTCGACGTCGACGCCCAACCGCGCCCAGGCCGCGCCCTTGTGCTCGGCCGGGACGTCGGCGGCGTTGCGCGGCAGGTCACGGATGTGGCCGACGCTGGCCTCGACGACGTAGCCGCTGCCGAGGTAGCCGGCGATCTTGGTCGCCTTGGTGGGCGACTCCACGATGACCAGCGGCTTGCCGCCGGCCGCGGCCGAGCTCCGTCGCGGGGTCTTGGCGCCCCCGGCGGTCGGCTCGGTGCTCTCGCTCCCGGTCTGCGTGGTCTTCGTGGGCACGGTGCTCCTGTCGGTGGTGCCTTGGTGGTGCCGGGCGCGGCCTGCCGGAACGGTGCCCGACTCCGCGCCGGAGGCCCGGCACGGGGCGGCGCCGCAGTGGAAGGCCCCCTCTGGCGGGCCACGGTAAGCCACCCGGCCGACGGAGCGCCCGGGGCGAGGTCCCGTGGGCGTGCCGTCTTCCTTGCCGAACGTGCATGCTGCGCGACTGTTCCCGGCTGCGGAAGAGGCCTCCTGCCTCGGGGTCGGACCTGGTCAGCCGGGGTGCAGGCCCACGACCACCTCCCCCATCGCGCCGAGCGTCGGCCGGTCGGGGTCGAAGTACCCCGAGTGGCCGGTGCCGGCGTCCACGGGCAGCCCGGTGGAACCGAACCGCCCGGCCCAGGTCTCGGTGCCGAACCAGCCGCTCCAGGAGATCGGGTCGGCGGGCGAGGCGGCGTCGTAGACCTCGGCTGCCTCGAGCGCGGCCGCGTCGTCCTCCATGCCGGGGCTGCCCAGCAGGACGAGGGCGTCGGCGGCCAGCCGGCCGGGCCGGTCGGCGGCCTCGTCGATCACGACGGTGCCGTAGCTGTGCCCGACGACCGTGGTCCGGGCCGGCGGGGCACCGGCCGCGGTGCGGGCCGCCGCGAGTCCGGTCAGGGTTGCGTCGAGGGCAGCAGCGCCCGTCGTGGCAGCCCTCCGGTTGGTCGCCGAGTAGAGGGACTGCGGCGCCCGGTAGCCCAGCCAGGCCACGGTCGCGACGGCCAGGGCCGGGTCCGCCCGCCGGGCCGCGTCGGCGAGGTCCCGTGCGTCCCCCGCGACGCCGGCGAGGTCGTCGGCCGGGGTGATCGTCATCCCCGGGACGACGAGGGCGACGACGTCGGCGGCGTCGAGGCCGCCGAACGCCACCGCGACGCGGTTCCCGGCCAGGTCGAGCAGGTGCAGCTGGGCCGTCCGGCCCCGGGACTCCTCGTCCGCCAGCACCTCCGCGACGACCCGGGCGACCGCCCGCAGGCCGTCGTCGGCCCGCGGATCCTCGATCGCCCGGCGGAGCAGGGCGCGGTTGGCTCGGTCGCGGGCCCAGGCCGGCACGCCGTCCAGCGCGCCGAGCTCCGCCGGGGACGTGCTCAGGACGAACAGCTGTTCGGCCACCGGCATCGCCGCCCACCACCGGGCGACGGCAACGGGTCCGCCACCGCCCGGGAGCTCCGGCGCGGCGTCCCTCCCGGTCGGGCCGGGCGACGGCACCGCCGGCAGCGCGTCGGTCGCCCGGCCTCCGGCCGACCCCACCGCCTCGGCCGCGGCCAGCGCCTCCCGCGCGGCGGCCACCGCCGCGGGCGTCGCGCCGGGCCCGAGCACGAGCCGGTCGACGGCTGCGCCGAGGGTGTCCGCGTCGTCGAGCGCCGGGCCGGGTGGAACGGGGAGCCCCGGTGCCAGCGCCAGCGCCAGCGCGGTCGCGGCGCGATCGGTGGCGACGACCGCCTCCTGGGTGAGCCGGGTGAACTCCACGCGCGAGCCGGCGAGGCCGGCGTCGAGCGCGGCCGCGGTGGTGGAGAGCCGGAGCAGGAGCTCCCGGGCCTGCGCCGCGGCGGGGCCGGACCAGCTCCCGCCGTCGACCACCGTGCGGACGACCGTGTCCAGCCGTGCCCGCCACGAGGGGAAGGAGTCGTCCAGCCCCCCGAGGATGGCCAGCCCGCCGCGCAGCGCCGGCACGTCCCAGCCCGCCACCGCCCGGAGCCGCGCCTCCGCCTCGGTCACGGCGCCCCCATCCGCCCGGCCAGCGCGGCGTCCACGTCGCGGTAGGCGGCGGCCACGGCGCGGAGCGTGCCCGCCGCCAGCCCGGTCCCGTCGGCGAGCGCGGCGGCCAGCGTTCCCCAACGATCCGCCAGGCCGCCGACCACGGCTCCCTCCCGGCCCCCGAGGGCGTCGACGAGGGCGCCCGCGGCCGCCCGGCACCGGTCGCCGTCGGCGGCCAGGGCGTCGGCCAGGCCGTCGAGCTCGGCGGCGAGCGCGGCCAGCTCGTCGGGACGCACGGTGATCCTCGGGGCCATGGGCGCCTCCCGGCACGGTCGTCGCCCGGCCGGTGCGGTCGGGCGGCGGCGACGCTAGGCAGCCGTGGCGACGTCGTGCCGGCCGTCGTCCACAGCCCGCGGCGGCGTCCACAACGCAGCCCGCGACCCTCCCACCCGGACGTGCCGGGCGGGAGGGTCGCGGGGTGGGTGGATCAGGGAGCGGAGGTGGTGAGGGATCCCGCGTCGGGCTGGCTGGTGAACTCCCCGACCACCACCGAGCGCCGCTTGGACACCACGACGGCGCCCACGATGACCAGCGTCGCGGCCAGGGCGATGGCCACCCGGAGCGCGTCGTTGGCGTCCTCGCCCACCGAGAGGCTGACCACGGCCGGGGCGATGATCAGCGCGACGAGGTTCATCACCTTGATCAGCGGGTTGATCGCAGGGCCGGCCGTGTCCTTGAACGGGTCGCCCACGGTGTCACCGATGACGGTCGCCGCGTGCGCCTCGCTGCCCTTGCCGCCGTACGCGCCGTCCTCGACCATCTTCTTCGCGTTGTCCCAGGCGCCGCCGGAGTTCGACAGGAAGACCGCCATCAGGGTGCCCGCGGCGATGGCGCCGACGAGGTAGGCCGCGAGCGGGCCGAACCCGAGCCCGAAGCCCACCGCGACCGGTGCCAGCACGGCGAGCAGGCCGGGGGTGGCCAGCTCGCGGAGCGAGTCCTTGGTGCAGATGTCGACGACGGCGCCGTAGTCCGGCTTCTCGGTGTAGTCCATGATCCCGGGCTTGGTGCGGAACTGCTCCCGGACCTCGAAGACCACCCGGCCGGCGGCCCGCGAGACGGCGCTGATCAGCAGGCCGGAGAAGTAGAAGACGACCGCCGACCCGATCAGCGCACCGACGATGTTGTTCGGGTTCACCAGGCTGAACGCGTCGCCGAGGGTGTCACCCGCATCGGCGAGCGCCACGTCGATCTGCGCGCTGTAGGAGCCGAAGAGCGCCGTCGCCGCGAGCACTGCCGTCGCGATGGCGATGCCCTTGGTGATCGCCTTGGTCGTGTTGCCGACGGCATCGAGGTCGGTGAGCACCCGGGCGCCGTCCTCGTCGATGTCCCCGGACATCTCCGCGATGCCCTGGGCGTTGTCGCTCACCGGGCCGAAGGTGTCCATGGCGACGATGACCCCGGCCGTGGTGAGCAGGCCGCAGCCGGCGAGGGCGACGGCGTAGAGGGCCGCGCCGCCACCGATGAGGAAGGCGCCGTAGACCGCGCCGCCGATGAGCAGGGCGGCGTAGACCGCCGACTCCAGGCCGAGCGAGATGCCGGAGAGGATGACGGTGGCCGGGCCGGTCAGCGAGCTGCGACCGATGTCCTTGACCGGCTTCCTGCTGGTCTCGGTGAAGTAGCCGGTCAGTTGCTGGATCGCCGCGGCGAGCACGACGCCGATCAGCACGGCCACGAAGCCGAGGACCTGCGGGCTGACCGCCATGTCGACGCCGTCGGAGATGCTCGGGAGGTAGGTGAAGGCAGCCGCCGCGACGAGCACCAGCGCGACCGCGGCCGAGGCGAAGAAGCCGCGGTTGATCGGCACCATGCCGCTGGAATCGGTCGTGCCCGGCCGGGTGGCCAGCACGCCGACGGCCGAGGCGATGATCCCGATGGCGGCGATGATCAGCGGGAACACCATGCCGACGCTGCCGAAGAAGACCTGGCCCAGGATGAGCGCCGCGACGAGGGTGACGGCGTAGGACTCGAACAGGTCCGCGGCCATGCCGGCGCAGTCACCGACGTTGTCGCCCACGTTGTCGGCGATGGTCGCGGCGTTGCGCGGGTCGTCCTCCGGGATGCCGGCCTCGACCTTGCCGACGAGGTCGGCGCCGACGTCCGCCGCCTTGGTGAAGATGCCGCCACCCACGCGCATGAACATCGCCAGCAGTGCGCCACCGAAGCCGAAGCCCTCGAGGACCACCGGCGCGGTGTCGTCGAAGAGCAGCAGCGCCAGCGAGGCGCCGAACAGGCCCAGCCCGACGGTGATCATCCCGACGACGCCACCGGTGCGGTACGCGAGCCGGAATGCCGGCTGGTAGCCGCCGTTGCGGGCGGCCGCCGCGACCCGCACGTTCCCGCGGGTCGCCAGGGTCATCCCGATGAAGCCGACGGACGCGGAGAACAGCGCACCGACGAGGAAGAACACCGCGCGCCCGACCCTGGTCTCCCAGCCGCCGTCGGCCACCGGGAGGACCAGCAGGAGCAGGAAGACGATGACGGCGAAGATGCCCAGCGTCCGGAACTGCCTGCGCAGGAACGCCGCCGCACCTTCCTGGACCGCCAGCGCGATCTCGCGCATCTTCGTCGTGCCCTGATCGGCGGCCATGACGGCCTTGACCAGATAGGCGGCGAAGCCCAGGGCGGCCAGCGAGATGACGAGGACGACGGCGACCAGCGCCGTGTCCCCGCCGGACAGCGAATCGTCGGGCATGCGTTCCTCCCAGCGTGTACTGCCGCCGGGGAGCGCCGGTGCTCCTCGGTGCGGCAGAGGTGCTGATGCGGAGCGGTCGGTGACGCACCGCAACGGGTGCGAAGTGTAAGGGAGATCACACGATGTGCATCCCCCTTGAACACTGCGTTCTTTCCGCCCCCTCACCGGCCCCGACGGCGCCCCGACCCGGGTTGCCGCCAGGTGTGACAGTGGAACGGTGACCACGCTCCATCCCGCCGGGTCGGCCGCCCTCGGCGGGCCCGACGGGGCTCCGCGGGACGACGCCCCGGAGGGGCCGCCGTCCGGGGCCGAGCTGCTGGCCTCGCTGTTGGCCACCACCCCGGAGGAGGAGCAGCCGGTCACCCACGTGCACTCGGTGCCCGTCCGCGAGCGCCGCACGCTGCCGTGGCCGGACTGGGTCAGCGCGCCGCTGCGCGAGCGTCTGCAGGACCGTGGGGTGACGGCCCCCTACTCGCACCAGGTGGAGGCTGCGCAGCTCGCGCACGCCGGCCGGCACGTCGTCGTCGCCACCGGGACGGCGTCGGGCAAGTCGCTGGCCTACCAGCTGCCGGCGCTGAGCCGGCTCGCCGACGACCCCCGGGCGTGCGTGCTCTACCTCGCCCCGACCAAGGCCCTGGCGCGCGACCAGCTGGCCGCAGTGGCGGCTCTCGCCGACCCGTCGGTCCGCCCGGCCGCGTACGACGGGGACACCCCCGGCGAGGAGCGCGAATGGGTGCGCCGGCACTCGCGGTGGATCGTGACCAACCCGGACATGCTGCACCGCGGGATCCTGCCGGCGCACCAGAAGTGGTCCAGCACCCTGCGCCGGGTCGCCTACGTCGTCATCGACGAGTGCCACGCCTACCGCGGGGTGTTCGGCTCCCACGTCGGGCACGTGCTGCGCCGGCTCCGCCGGATCTGCCGCCGGTACGGCGCCGAGCCGGTGTTCGTCCTGGCATCGGCCACCGTGGCCGACCCCGCCGGGGCGGCCTCGCGGCTCGTCGGCGAGCCGGTGACGGCCGTGACCGAGGACGGCTCCCCGCGGCCGGGGGCGACGTTCGCCCTCTGGGAACCGCCGCTGACCGAGCACACCGGCGAGCACGGCGCACCGCTGCGCCGGTCCGCGGCCGCCGACGCCGCCGGATTGCTCGCCGACCTGGTCGAGCGGGGCGCCCGCACGCTGGCGTTCGTGCGGTCCCGGCGGAGCGCGGAATCCGTCGCCGACCAGGCCCGCCGGCTGCTGCGCGACCGCGGCCGGGGCGACCTGGTCCGGCGGGTCGACTCCTACCGCGGGGGCTACCTGCCCGAGGAGCGGCGCGAGCTGGAGCGGGCGTTGTCCTCCGGCGACCTCCTCGGCGTCGCGACCACCAACGCCCTCGAGCTCGGCATCGACATCGCCGGGCTGGACGCGGTCCTGCTCGCCGGCTATCCCGGGACGCTGGCCTCGCTCTGGCAGCAGGCCGGCCGCGCGGGGCGGGCGCAGCGGGAGTCGCTGGTGGTCTTCGTCGCCCGCGACGACCCGCTGGACCACTACCTCGCCCATCATCCGCAGGCGGTGTTCGGCCGGGCGATCGAGGCGACGGTCACCGACCCGACCAACCCCTACGTCCTCGGGCCGCAGCTGTGCTGCGCCGCCGCGGAGCTCCCGCTGGTGCCCGGGGACCTGCCGGACTTCGGCGGCCCGGTGGCCGAGGCTGCCGTCGAGCAGCTGGTCGCGGACGGGCAGCTGCGCCGCCGGCCGACCGGCTGGTACTGGGCCGGCCGCGGGCGGCCCGACGTCGACATCCGGGGCAGCGGCGGCGAGCCGGTGGCGATCATCGAGGGCGCAACCGGCCGGTTGCTGGGCACCGTCGACGGCGGCGCCGCCCACGCCACCGTGCACGAGGGCGCGCTGTACGTGCACCGGGGCGAGACCTTCGTCGTCGACGAGTTCGACGTGGCGGACGCCTGCGCCGCGGTGCACCCGGAGAGCCCGGAGTGGACCACTGTCGCGCGCGACGTCACCGACCTCTCCATCGTCTCGCCGGACCGGAGCCGCCGGCTCGGCACGGTCACCGCGCACACCGGCGTCGTGGACGTCACCAACCAGGTGGTCGCCTACCAACGCCGCCGGCTGGGAACCGGCGAGGTGCTCGCCGAGTTCCCGCTGGACCTGCCGCCGCGGCAGCTGCGGACCCGCGCGGTGTGGCTGACGCTGAGCGACCGGGCCGTGGAGCGGGCGGAGCTCGACGAGGTCGAGGTGCCCGGCTCGCTGCACGCCGCGGAGCACGCCGCGATCGGCATCCTGCCGCTGCTGGCGACCTGCGACCGCTGGGATCTCGGGGGCCTCTCGACCGCGCTCCACCCGGACACCGGCGCCGCGACGATCTTCGTCTACGACGGGCACCCCGGAGGTGCGGGTTTCTCCGACCGGGGGTTCCAGGTGCTGCGCGAGTGGCTGCAGGCCACGCGCGCCACCGTCGCCAGCTGCGAGTGCGAGAGCGGCTGCCCCTCGTGCGTCCAGTCGCCGAAGTGCGGCAACGGCAACGACCCGCTGGACAAGGCCGGTGCGGTGCGCGTTCTGGACGTGGTGCTCGACGAGCTCGCCGTCGCCGGCGAGCTGCCGGCCGAGGAGGGCGCTACCGCGGGCGCGGCCGAGCCCGAGGACGACCTCGTCTTCTGACGCCGCCGCGTCCCGCGCCGGTTCAGGCGGCACCGGGCCGGCCCGGGCACGTGCGGCCGCCGTCCGCTGCCCGACCGGGCCCAGCGGCACCCGGACGCTGACCGTCACCTCGACCACCCCGGCCGCGTCCACCGCGCAGGCGTCCAGCCGCGCCCCGTTGTCCGCTGCCACGTCCCCGGCGACGGCGCACGCCCGTGGATCGGCACGGACCGCCCGACCGGCGGCGGCCAGGGCCGCGAGGTCGGCCGCGCTGCCGGCGCGGTGCCGGGCGACCGCGGCCGCCCCCACCAGCACTCCGGCCAGGCCCACGAGCGCGAGGACCCCGGCCACCGCCAGCATCCAGACGGTGGCCGAACCGCGCTCCCGGCCGCCGGTCACGGCGGCGCACCCGGTTCGCGCTGCGCCACGGCCTCGGCCGACACCCGCGTGCGCAGCGGAAGCGGGCCCAGCGGCGCCAGCTCCACGCTGACCGTGACCCGCACCTGGCCACCATCAGCCCGTACCGCCGTCGTCGCCCCGTCGGGCGCGACCCGGCCGGCCAGCTCGGTCACCACCGCGTCGATCTCTCCGCGCGCCGCCGCACGGGCACCCTCGCGGGCGGCGTCGACGCAGCGGAGCTGGGCACCCACGACGGTCACCGCCGTGACCGCGCAGAGCAGCACGAGGAGGAGCACCGGGAGTACGACGGCCGTCTCGGCGGTCACCATCCCGGCCTCGGGGCCGAGGGCCCGGCGCCGCGGGGGGCGGCGCTGCGGGGGGCGGCCGGTGCGGGAGCCGACCACGTCAGGCCAGCGTGGCCAGCGCGCGGTCGACCAGGTCCGTGAGCCCGTCGACCACCGAGTCGCCGGTGACGACCCGGAACAGGACGGCCGCGAACGCACAGGCCGCGACGGTCCCGACGGCGTACTCGGCCGTGCTCATGCCGGCCTCGGGCTCCGCGGTCAGGATCGCGAGACGGCGGCGCAGCGCGGTCCGGAGGCCGGACGGGCGGCTGGGCACCTCCTGCGGGCCGGCGGGTTCGGGCACGGTCGTGGAGCTGGTGGACACGGTCGCCTCCGGGCGTCGGGGCCCGTCGGTCGGGCCGTGCTCCGAGCCTCGACGCGGGCGGTCGGGGATCCCAGGCCGCGGGGCGATCTGTGGAGAGCGGCCGTGCCTGTGGATCCGGCACCACCGGTCCCGTGCCGCCGACTCAAGCGCACTCCCAGTGCGCCGCAAGGCCGGCCCGGCAGCCTCCCGACGACGGACCACGACGACGACACAGGAACGAGGCGGGCACATGGACACGCACGTGCTGGACGACGGCAATCTCCGGCTGGAGTTCACGACCACCGGTGAGGACAGCCAGGGGCAGCTGCACGAGATGCGCGCCACCTACCGACCGGGCTCGGCGCTGCCCGTCGCCCACCTGCACCCGCGGCAGAGCGAGCACTTCGCGGTCCTGGAGGGCGAGATGTGGGCCTGCGTCGACGGTGTGGAGACCACGCTGCGGGCCGGGGACTCGCTCGACATCCCGGTCGGGAGCGTGCACCAGATGCGCAACCCCGGCGCGGCACCTGCCGTCCTCACCTGGCAGACCCGGCCGGCGCTGCGCACGGCCGAGTTCCACCGGGAGCTCGCGGACGCGCGCCGCTCCGGGGACATCGCCGCGGTGCTGGCGGTCGTGTCGGAGTACTCCGACGTCTTCGTCGTGGCCCCTCAGGCCTGATCCCCTCAGCCGAGGACGTCGGCAGCGACGCCGAGCACGAGCGGGGCCACACCCAGGCAGACGAAGGCCGGCAGGAAGCACGCACCCAGCGGGGCGAGCACCCAGACACCTGCCCGTTGCACCGCGGCCTGGGCCGTGGACCGGGCGGAGGCCCGGCTCTCCGCGGCGAGGGTCCGCAGCGCCGCGGCGACCAGGGCGCCGGACTCCCCCGCCCGCACCAGCACCCGCGCCAGCGCGGTGAGTTCCGGCGGCGCCTCGGCCCAGGCCCGGCGCGGATCGGCGCCCAGCCGGGACAGGGCCGCCACAGCGCGCAGCTGGGCCCCTAGCGGCCCGTCCACCGCACGCCCGACCGCCTCCAACGCGCCCTCGACGGGCAGCCCGGCGGACAGGCACACCCCCAGCAGGTCGCAGGCCGCCGGCAGATCGCGGTGCCAGGCGGCCCGGTCGGACGCGGCGCCGTCCGGAGCCCGCGCGCGCAGCAGTCGTTCGGCACCGACCCCCAGCGCCACACCCGCGGCCAGTCCGAGGACCCCGCCGACGAGCAGCGCCGCGGCCAGCCCCGCCGCGGTCGCGAGCAGCCACCGGCGGACCCGCTCCCGCCCGGCGTCCTGCCCGCGCGGGGGCACGGCTTCCCCGAGGTGCGGCCGGATCGCCGACCACCGGGCCATGCCCGCCCCACCGGAGGCAGGCCACAGCGCGAGCGCGACGGCCAGCACGAGCAACGCCGGCCAGGGCCGGTCGGGCGTCACGACCGGAGGTCCGGAGGGCTCACTGCAGGGCCCGCAGGACCAGCCGGCGGGACCACACGAGCCCGGCGGACTCGAGCGCCACCCCGGTGACGAGCAGGACCTGGCCCGTCCCGGTGGTCGTGAGGACGCGCCAGGGATCGGCGCCCACCCCGCTCCCCATGAGCAGCCCGAGCACCGGGAGGCCGGCCAGCACCGCAGCGCTCGCCCGCGGGCCGGCCGTCGCGGACCGCAGCTCCGCCCGGTGCCGGACCCGTGCCCGCAGATCGTCCTCGACCGCGGTCGCCACGGAGGCCAGCGAGCACCCGGTGCGGATGCTGAGGCGTGTCGCGGCGGAGATCCGGCGTAGGGCGTCGCCTACCTCGTCGACCACCGCCTCCGTCGGGGTCGCGTCCGGCGTGCGCACCGCCTGAGCCAGCAGCCGGCCGGCGCCGCCGTCCCCCGAGGCGTGCTCGGCGGCAACCGCGGCATCGTCCAACGAGCGGCCGCTGCGCAGCTCGGCCGCCAGTGCACCGAGCCCGTCCGCCAGCCCGTGCAGGGCCGCCTCGACCCGCGCCTCGTCCCGGCGCCCGGCGTGCGCGCGGGCGCCCGCCGCAGCCCCGGCGCCGGCGAGGACGGCGACGAGCGGCGTGCTCAGCAGCGCGCCGACCGCGCCCGCCAGCACTGCGGCCACCACCGTCGGCGAACCGGTGATCCCGCCCGCTGCCGGTCGCGCGCCGCCGTCCGCCCGGCCCGGCAAGCGGTCCGCTGCCCGGTGGCCCGGCCACAGGAGCAGCGCGGCAGCGGCAGCGGCGGCGAGCAGCAGCCCGCTCACCGCCCGGACGTCCCGTCCAGCAGCTCGCGGAGCCGGTCGCCCGCCGGGCACGGCCCACCGTCGGCACGCCACCCCGGCTCCACGACGACCCGCTCACCGGCCCTCCGGAGCACGCCGAGCTCCTCCACCCGGCGGCCTTCCGGCGTGCGGCGCAGGTGGACGACGACGTGCAGCGCCGCCGCCGTGAGGCTGTGCACGGCGGAGCGGTCCAGTCCCGCGGCCACCCCCAGCGCCTCCAGCCGCGCCGGAACCTCGGCCGGCCGGTTCGCGTGCAGGGTGCCGCACCCGCCGTCGTGGCCGGTGTTCAGAGCAGCCAGCAGCTCGCCCACCTCCGCTCCGCGCACCTCGCCGACCACCAACCGGTCGGGCCGCATCCGCAGCGCCTGCCGCACCAGGTCGCGGAGGGTCACCTGCCCGACACCCTCCAGGTTGGGCGGGCGGGTGAGCAGCGAGACGACGTGCGGGTGCGCCGGTGCGAGCTCCGCGGCGTCCTCGCAGGTCAGCACCCGCTCGGTCGGGCCGACCTCGCCGAGCAGCGCGGACAGCACCGTCGTCTTGCCCGATCCGGTGCCGCCGGTGACGAGGAACGCCCGCCGGTGCCGCACCAGAGCGCGCAGCAGGGCCGGGCTCTCGCCGGGCAGCGCGCCGAGCGCCTCGAGGTCGGCCAGGCTCCGGCTGCACCGCCGCAGCACCCGCAGCGACAGGCAGGTGCTGCCCGCCACCGGCGCGAGCACCGCGTGCAGGCGGGTGCCGTCGGGCAACCCGACGTCCACCCACGGCGCGGCGTCGTCCAGGCGTCGTCCGGCGGCGGCGGCCAGCCGCACGGCGAGGCGACGGACCGCGTCGTCGTCGGGGAAGCGCACGCCGGTGAGCTCAAGCCCCGATCCGCGGTCGATCCAGACGCGGTCCTGGGCGGCGACCAGCACGTCGGTGACGCCGGGCAGTCGGAGCAGCGGCTCGAGGGGACCGGTGCCGGCGAGCTCGTCGACCGCATCGCGGACCGCCCGCAGCACGTCGTCATCGCCGAGCAGCCCGCCGCTCTCCTGGCGGACGACGGCGGCGACGTCGGCCTGCGACGGCAGGCCCGGTTCCAGCGCCAGCCGGGAGCGGACCCGGTCCAGCAGGCTCGCCGTCATGCGGCCGCCTCCCGTACCCGGGCCAGCGCGCGCCGCGCCACGGCCCCGAGCGGCGTGCGCGCGGCGACAGCGGGCAGCTCGCCGCGCTCGCTGCGGGGCACGGCGCTGCGGTCGTGCGGGAGCTCGGCCAGCACGGGCCGACCGACCACGTCGGCCACCTCGTCCGTGGTGAGGCCACCGGGCACGGGACGGACCACGAGGTGTGCGGCCGACCACGGCGAGCCCGCCGCCGAGACCAGCAGCCGCGCCGCGGAGGCCGCGCGCAGCCGGGCCGGGACCACGAGCAGCGCGAGGTCGGCCTCGGCGAGCACCGCCTGCGTCGCAGCGCAGCACCCCTCCGCCCCCGGGCGGGGCAGGTCCACGACCACCGGGGCCCCCTCGGAGCGGGCGGCCTCGACCACCGCGCGGACCGCCTCCTCCGGCAGCTCCGGTCGCGCCGACCGTGCCGCGGCGAGCACGTGCACCCCGGCCACCTCCGGCAGGCAGGCCCGGAGCGCGTCGCCGGAGACGCGCCCCCTCAGGCCGGTCAGCTCCGGCCAGCGCAGCCCGTCGACCCGTTCGGCGCCGAGCAGCAGGTCGAGCCCGGCGCCCCAGCCGTCGGCGTCGACCAGGACGACGCCGGGGGCGGCGGCGACGGCCAGGGCGGCCGCGAGGGTGCTCGCCCCGGCACCGCCGCACCCGCCTCCGACGGCGAGCAGCCAGCCGCGGTCGACCGGGGCACGAACCGCCGCGACGGCGCGGGACAGCAGCCAGGCCTCGTCGGCGGGCAGCAGCGCGACCCGCTCGGCGCCCACCTCGACCGCCGCCGCCCACTCCGCGGCGGGCAGTTCCGTGCGGGCGACGACGACCACACCCGGCCGCCGGCCGAGCCCCCGGACCGCCGCCGTCCCGAGCACGTCCGCGCCGAGCAGCACCAACGGGGCGTCGCGGTGCGCCCGCCGCAGCGGTGGGCCGCCCACGGCGATCTCCGGCTCGGCGCCGGCGGCGGCCAGCACGCGCAGCACGTCGTCGAGGAGGTCCTCGTCACGGCTCACGACCAGCGGCCGGAGGGACGGATCGGGCAGGAAGGGGGCGGCAGGCACAGGTCTCACCCCACCGGCGAGTGGGCGAACAGTGCCAGACCGTCGGCCGAACTGTGGATGACTCCTTCGGGTGTGGACGGCGCGCGGGTCCTGTCGCACCCGTCAGGGCCTACTACCGTCATGCCTCGTGACCCGCGCCGCGGCGTTCTTCGATCTGGACAAGACGATCATCGCCAAGTCCAGCACCCTGGCCTTCGGCCGCCCGTTCTTCCAGGGCGGGCTGATCAACCGGCGGACGGTCCTCAAGACCGCCTACGCCCAGTTCGTCTTCTCCCTCGCCGGCGCCGACGCCCAGCAGATGGAGAGGCTGCGCGCGCAGATGACCGCCATGGTCACCGGCTGGAACGCCGCGACGGTGCACGAGATCGTCCGCGAGACGCTGCACGAGATCGTGGACCCGCTGGTCTACGCCGAGGCGGCCGACCTCATCGAGGAGCACCGGGCCGCCGGCCGGGAGATCGTCATCGTCTCCAGCAGCGGGGCGGAGATGGTCGGGCCGATCGGCGAGATGCTGGGCGCCGACCGGGTGGTCGCCACCCGGATGGTCGTCGAGGACGGTCGGTACACCGGCGAGATCGACTTCTACGCCTACGCGGACAACAAGGCGGCCGCGATGCGCGAGGTGGCGGCCGAGGGTGGCTACGACCTCGCCGACTGCTACGCCTACAGCGACTCGGTGACCGACCTGCCCATGCTGACCGCGGTGGGGCACCCCACTGCGGTCAACCCCGACCGCGGCCTGCGCAAGGCCGCCCTGCAGCACGGCTGGCCGGTGCTCCGGTTCGAGCGGCCGGTGAGCATGCGGGCCCGGTTCTCCGTGCCGACGGCCCCCGTGGTCACCGGTGCGGCGGCCATGGGTGTCGGCGCCGCCGTGGTCGGCCTGGCCTGGTACGCCCGGCACCGGTCGGCCCAACCGGTCCTCCCGGACACCTCCGGGCCGCTGTCGGGACGACGGCGCCGCCGCGGGGCCTGACCTCCCGTCCCGGCGAGGCTCCGGCCGACGCGTCGCCGGTTCGTCCATCCTGCGGACGTGCTCACCGCGGTCCTCGCCTGGCTCGCGGCACTGGCCGTGTGCGCAGCCGCGGTGCTCCTCGGGCAGTCCGTCCGGACCGCACCGCGCCGCCGGCGCCGTCGCCGGCCAGCACGGATCGGCCTGTTCCTCACGCTGTCCGGCCCGTGGCTGTCGGCCCTCGGCGGGCTCGGCTACGGCGTGCTGACCGGGGCGTGGGTTCCGGCCGCGGCCGGTTGCGCGGTCGCGGCGACCGTCGTCGCGCTGACCGGGCTGGTGCTCGCGCCGCGCTGAGCGGCGTCACGCGCTCAGCCGCGGAGCAGGCTCTCGCAGATGGCCAGGCCCTCCAGGGCGCCGTGCTCGGTGGCCTGGCAGCAGTGCACCAGCCAGCGGGCCACCCCCGCGGGATCACCGGAGGCATAGCCGGCCAGCGCCTCGGCGTAGGCCGCCGCGCCCAGCTCGACGAAGCCGACCTCGGGCACCGAGCAGGCCTTGGGGTCCAGCCCGCGGGCGATGCCGGTCAGCCGGCCCGCGGCGCGGGCGACCAGTCCGTCGGCCACCCCGAAGGGCGCCATCGCGGCGATCTCGCCGTGCACGAGCGCGGCGACGATCACCGCCGGCGCGGAGGTGGTCGCGGTCACCAGCGAGAACAGGCCCGTGAGCCGCGGCCCGGCGTGCGGCGCCGGCCGGCCGAGGTCGGCGTTGTCGACCCGGTCGCTGGCGGCCAGCACGTGCAGGCGGGCGAGCACCTGGCCGGGCGCCTTGGACCAGGTGTCCTGCATGCCACCCAGGCCCGCGGACACCCGGAGGGCGCCCTGCACGACCGGGTCGTCCACGGCGCCGGCGCGGAGCTCGGCCAGGGGCACGTCCACCCCCTCGAGCGCGGCGGACGCCCGGGCCCCGCGCAGCGCGGACTCCGTGCTCACCCCGGCGGACTCCCGGCGCAGCACCTTGTGGCTGAGCAGCCGGTCGACACCTGCGCGGGCGGCGTCGGCGGCCGCCCGGACGCCGGGCAGGTCGAGCAGCGGCGCCAGCTGGTCCGGTGCGGCCGGCCGATCGGCGGAGCGGGCGGCGCCGGGACGGACGGGGATGCTCACGTGCTCTCCTCGCTGCGCCCGTCGGGAGTGTCGACCGGCGCTGCTGTGCTGATGCGGAACGGCGTCGCTGGTGAGCCGTCAGCACGACGGTACGAGGCGCGCTCCCCCGATCGGCGTGCACCTGGCTACGCTCCCTCCCACCATGGCCCACCCGCTGACGCTCCTGCTCGTCCGCCACGGGCAGAGCGAGTGGAACGCCGCGGGCCTGATGCAGGGGCAGACGCCGCACGTGCCGCTCACCGCGCTGGGTCGCAGCCAGGCCGAGGAGGCCGCGGCCGAACTCGCCGGGCTCTCCCCGGGTGCGCTCATCAGCAGCGACCTGCTGCGCGCGGTCCAGACCGCCGAGGCCTGCTCCCGCGCGACGGGCCTGCCGATCGTCACCGCGCCGGCGCTGCGCGAGCAGGGCTACGGCGTGCTGGAGGGCCGGCCGAGCCGGGAGCTCTGGGACGTCGTCGACTGGTCGGACGCCCAGTGGTCGGCCGAGGGTGGGGAGAGCCTCGCCGAGCTGCACGGCCGGGTCGGGGCCTACCTCAAGGACCTCTGCGCCGAGCCGCCGGCCGACGTGATCGCGCTGGTCACCCACGGGGACGCCATCCGCGCGATCCAGGCCGTCGTCGCCGACCTCGGACCGGACGCCATGCCGGCCGTCACGCCGCACAACGGCAGCGTCACCCGGGTGGAGTTCTGCCCGTGACCGCCGCGGGCCGCACCGGGTCCGCTGACGGCGCGGCACCGCGGCGCCGATGAGGTTCACCGGCCCGTG
This sequence comes from Mycobacteriales bacterium, assembly GCA_038256725.1. Taxonomy (GTDB): domain Bacteria; phylum Actinomycetota; class Actinomycetes; order Mycobacteriales; family Geodermatophilaceae; genus Blastococcus. The sequence continues at coordinate 16,884 of JBBSKB010000002.1, forward strand.
GGAGTCGGTCGCGTTGCTCACGGCCCTGCCCGTCCCGGCGGGAGCGGCCACCGGCACCCGCGGCGTGCTGCGGTGGGCACCGCTGGTCGGTGTCCTGCTCGGCGGGGTCGCCGCCGCGGTGGCGGAGGTCGGTTCCCGCGCCGTCTCCCCGCTCACCGGGGCGGTGCTCGGCGTCGCCGCCCTCGCGTTGCTCACCCGGGGCCTGCACCTGGACGGGCTGGCCGACACCGCCGACGGGCTCGGCCCGCTGCGCGGCCGGGAACGCGCCCTCCAGGTGATGCACCAGAGCGACGTCGGCCCGTTCGGCGTCGTCACCCTGGTGCTGACCCTGCTGCTGCAGGTCGCCTGCCTGGCCGCACTGCTGCCGCAGGACGGTGGCTGGCTGGTCCTCTGGGCGGCGGTCGGAGGAGCCCGGCTGGTGATGGGGCGCACCGGCCTGCCGGGCGTATCCGTCGCCGAGGGGTCGTCGTTGGGTCGTGCCGTCGCGGGCACGGTCCCGACCGCCTGGCTCAGCGGCGCCGCCGTCCTGACCGTGCTCGCCGCAGCGGGGGCCGCCACGGCGGTGCGCGGGCCCGAGCACGCCGCGGTGCTGGTCGGCGCGCTCGCCGCCGGCGCCGCCGCGGCGGAGGTGCTGCACCGTCACGCACACCGCCGGCTGGGCGGCACCACCGGCGACGTCATGGGGGCGATGGCCGAGGTGACGACGGCGGCGACCCTGCTGGCCGCCGCCGCCCTCTGGTAGCCGGGCGCTCCGGCCCGGCACCCGCGACAGCCTTCAGGCGGCGCCCAGGGCGTCGGCCATCCGGTGGTGCGCCTCCGCCTCGGTGTGCCGGCTCTGCCGCTCCAGCGTGCGGGCCAGCGCCCGGCGGGCCCACCCGTTGGCGGGGGCGAGCGCGACCAGGCGGGTCAGCACGCCTTCCGCCCGGGCCAGCTGGGCGGAGCCGAAGTACGCCCGTGCCAGCGCCTCGAGCGCGGCCTGGTTCTCCGGCTCGGCCTCGACGACGGGCGCCAGGATCCGTGCGGCCTCGTCGGGACGCCCCATCGCCAGGAACAGGTCGGCGCGGAGGAACTCCGAGTGCAGGTCGATCTCGAACGGCTGGTCCACGCCTCCCCCAACGTGCGGGGCGCACCCGGGCTTCCCGGGTGCCCGGCCGGCGGCCGGCGCGACGCGCCGGTCGGGCGCATCCACCGCGCCGTGCAGGAGTGAAGAGCGGGCATCCCTCCCCCGACCGAGGAGCCCGCCATGCAGCTTCGCCACCGCCCCTTCCTGCGGACGACGGGCGGCACCGCCCCGGCCCGTGCCACCGACGACCATGGGCGCAACTACGACCCTCGCGTGTTCGCCGTCCAGCGCGCCGGCGCCCTGGCCGTCGCGGCGGTCATCCTGGTCTTCGGCCTGCTCGGGTTCGCCGGCGGCCTGGACTTCTTCTCGACCGACGGCCGGCCGATCCTGGGCATGTCGTCCAACGGGCTGCTGTCGACGGTCTCGGTGCTCACCGCCGGGGTGCTCGTGCTCGGCGCGCTCCGCAGCCCGCGCACGGCGTCGACGCTGATGATCGTCGTCGGCATCGCGTTCCTCCTCGCCGGCCTGGGCAGCCTGGCGGTGCTCCGCACGGACGCCAACGTGCTCGCCTTCCAGATCGAGAACGTGGTCTTCTCCGAGGTCACCGGCCTGGTCCTGCTGCTCCTGGGCGCCTACGGCCGGGTGAGCGGGAACCTGCCGGCCGACAGCCCCTACGCCCGGCCGCGGGCGGCCGACGACGACGGCCCGGAGTCGGTGCCGTCCACGCCGGCCGAGTTCGCCGCCGAGCGGGCCATGCGCGAGGCCGAGGTCGCGGTCGTCAACCACACCGCGACGGCCGACCAGGGGCGCCGCGTCGAGGCCATGGCACGGGAGCACACCCGGGGCGACCGGCGCCGCGTGTGGATGCAGTTCGACTGAGCGTCAGTGGTCGTCGGGCTCGGGGAACCGGGCCCCGGCGGCGAGGTGCGCACCGGCGTCGACCACCGCCCGGCGGCCGACCAGCGTGATCTCGCCGTCGCCACCGACGGTGGCCGACTCCCCGATCTCGACCCGGTCGTCCAGCACGGACCGGGTGACCGTGGCCCCCGCCCGGACCTGGGCTCCGGGCAGCAGCACCGAGTCCACGACGGTCGCGCCCCGCTCGACGACGACGCCCGGGGACAGCACCGACCCGCGCACCTCCCCGGCCACCCGGGTGCCACCGGAGACCAGGCTGTCCTCGACCACCGCGCCACGCAGCAGGCGGGCGGCGCTGTGCCGGCCGCCCCTCGTGCGCATCGCCCACGAGGGGTCGTCCAGGTCCAGCGGCGGGTCCTCCTGGATGAACTCGCGGTGCGCCTCCCAGTAGGCCGGGATCGTGCCGACGTCGCGCCAGTAACCCTCCAGCGGGAAGGCCCGGGCCAGGCCGTCGGCGGTCTGGTCGGGGAGCAGCTGGGAGCCGAGGTCCTCCAGCCCGTCCTCCCCCGCGTCCCGGGCCATCGCCTCGAGCCGATCGAGGGTCTCCGTCGGCGAGAAGACGAGCACCTCGTTGGTCGCCGTCGTCGTCGCGGGTTCGTCGGGCTTGTAGGCGTAGCCGGTGACCCGGCCGCCGTCGCCCACCTCGACGATGCCGTAGCGCGGGGCGTCGTCGGCGGTGACCTCGGTGGTCACCATCGTCACCTCGGCGCCCGAGCCGAGGTGGGCGTCGGCCACCTCGCGGTAGTCCAGCTTGTAGACGGCGTCGGAGCTGGCGACGACGAGGGCGTCGGGTGCGAACGCCCGGATCAGGTCGGCCTGGCGCCACAGCGAGTCGGCCGTGCCGGTGTTCCACCCCCCGCGGTCGGTGCCCTGGAACGGCGGCAGGGTGAGCAGCCCGCCCGTGGTGCGGTCGAGGTCCCAGGGCCGGCCGTTCGCCAGGTGCTCGGAGATCGAGGTCGGGTGGAACTGGACCGAGACCCAGACGTCGGCGATGCCCGAGTGCAGGCAGTTGCTCAGCGGGAAGTCGATCAGCCGGTAGACCCCCGCGAACGGGACGGCCGGCTTGGCGCGCTGGTCGGTCAGGAGCTCGAGCCGACCGCCCGCCCCTCCGGCCAGGACGAGGACGAGGATGCGGGGAAGCGCCATCCCCGGCCCCTACCCGGCTGCGCGCCGCCGCGACACGCCCCCGCGGGAATCAGATCCGCGCCGAGTCGCTTCCTGGCTGTCGTGCCCGCGCCCCGCCGTCTGCCCAGGACCGCCGCCTTCTGGTCGGTCGCCGTGCTCCTGGTCCTGATGCTGGCCGCCTCGGGCGTGCCGTCCCCGCTCTACCGGGTCTACCAGGAGGAGTTCGGCTTCGGTTCCGGCGTGTTGACGACGATCTTCGGCATCTACGCCTTCGCCCTCCTCCTCTCGCTGCTGGTCGTGGGCGGGCTCTCCGACCACGTCGGGCGCCGCCCGGTGCTGATCGCGGCGTTCCTGCTCGAGGCCGTCGCGATGGTGCTGTTCATGGCTGCCGACGGCGTGGGCTGGCTGCTGGCCGCCCGCGTGGTCCAGGGTCTGGCGACCGGCGCGCTGACCAGCACGCTCGGCGCCTCTCTGCTGGACCTGCAGCACCCGGACCGGCCGCACGGCGCCTTCATCAACAGCGCCTCCCCCGGGCTCGGCCTCTCGATCGGCGCGGCCGGGGCGGGGCTGCTCGTCCAGTCGATCGCCTCCCCCGCCGAGTGGGCGTTCGGCGTGCTCGCCGTCGTCTTCGTGCTCGCGGCGCTGGGGGCGTTCCTGCTCCCGGAGAGCTCGCCCCGGCAGCCCGGCGCAGCAGCGTCCCTCCGCCCCCGGGTGCACGTGCCGCCGGCGCACCGCCGGGCCTTCGTCGTCGCCGTGCCGCTGCTGGTCGCCTGCTGGTCGCTGGGCGGGCTCTACGCCTCGCTCGGCCCGTCGCTGGTCGCCGACGTCTTCGGCATCGACAACCACCTCGTCGGCGGGCTGCTGATCCTCGCCCTCAACGGCACCGGCGTGATCGGCTCGCTGGCGCTGCGCACCTCGGCGCCGGAGCGGGCCATGGTGCTCGGCGCGCTCGTGGTGGCGGCCGGGGTCACCGGCACCCTCGGCGCGCTCGTCACCACCTCCGCCCCGGTGCTGTTCGTCGCCGCGGTGGTCACCGGGTTCGGCTTCGGCGCCGCGTTCCTCGGGGCGGTCGCCACCATCACGCTCGGCGTCGACGCGGGGCACCGGGCGGGTCTGCTGGCCGCCGTCTTCGTCGTCGGCTACCTCGCGTTCAGCCTCCCGGCGATCGCCGCCGGCATCTCCGCCAACGGGGTCGGCCTGACGCGGACCACCGAGGTCTACGGCGTCACCGTCGTCGTCCTCGCGCTGCTGGCGGTCGTCGCCCTGGTCCGGGCCCGGCGCACGGCCGGGTCGATCGCCGCCGTCCCGGCTCCGGTGGACGAGCCCACCGACCGGCTCGCCCCGGCTCGGCTGCCCGGATAGGGGTCCGCCTTCAGCACGCGGGCCAGGTGCGCGGCGTTCTCCGCCCGCGTCGAGTCGGTCGACGCGACGGACTCCGGCGTCTCGTGGAGGTCGTCGCAGTCGCGGCTCTCGTTGCCGACGACGGCGGGAGGACGGGCGATCGCTCACCCCGTCTCCGCCGGTCAGGCGGGCAGGTCGCCGCCCGGGCCGGCCGCCTCCGCGAGCAGCCGGTCGCGGTGCTCCTCGGGCAGCAGATCGACGTACACCGTGCCGTTCAGGTGGTCGACCTCGTGCTGCAGGCAGCGCGCGGCCATACCGGTCGCCTCGATCCGGACCGGGTCGCCGTGCACGTCGACGCCGTCGACCCGGGCGCGGAAGGCCCGCGGGAGCTCGGCGTAGGGGCCGGGCACCGACAGGCAGCCCTCCTCGGTGAGCTCCTCGGCGGGCTCGCCGTCCGCCGGCTCCAGGATCGTCAGCGTCGGGTTGACGACGTATCCGACCACGTCCTCGCCGTCCGCGTCGGGGCAGTCGATGACGAAGATCCGCGCGTCGACACCGATCTGGTTGGCCGCCAGCCCCACGCCGTCGGCGGCTTCCATGGAGGCGAACATGTCGAGCACCAGGTGGCGCAGCTCCCGGTCGAACTCGGTCACCGGAGCGCAGGAGCGGTGCAGGACCGGGTTGCTGCCGTAGGTGACGATGGGCCGGGCGACGCCGTCGTAACGGCCGGGCAGACGCATGACGCCGAATCCTAGGGACGTCGACCTCCGGGACCGACACCCTCCGGCACCCGCGCCGCGCGGGGGTGCCTGCGCAGCCGGGGCGACGGCGTCGGGGAGGATGCGGACGCCGCACGAGAGCCGCTGGTCCCTGCCGTCGGCCGGGCGGACCGAGGAGGGAGCACCCGGTGTTCTACGTCATCGCCCGGTTCGTCATCCGCCCGCTGCTGTGGGTGCTGCTGCGGCCCCGCGTGACCGGCAGGGAGAACGTGCCGCTCACCGGGCCGGTGATCCTGGCCAGCAACCACCTGTCCTTCATCGACAGCATCGTGATCCCGACGCTGGCCCCGCGCCGGGTCGCGCTGCTGGCCAAGGCCGAGTACTTCACCGGGAGCGGGATCTCCGGCTGGTTCACCCGGGCGCTGTTCACCGCCCTGGGCGCGCACCCCGTCGAGCGGGAGACCCACCGGGCCGCGCAGGCCGCGCTGGACACCGCGCTCGGCGTGCTGCAGAGCGGGCTGGCATTCGGTCTCTACCCCGAGGGCACCCGCTCGCGGGACGGCCGGCTGGCCCGCGGCAAGACCGGCGTGGCCTGGCTGGCGCTCACCGCCGACTGCCCGGTCGTGCCCGTCGCCGTCTCCGGCACCGACCGCGTGCAGCCCGTCGGCGCCCGCTGGCCACGGCCGCGGCGGGTGTCGGTCACCTTCGGGGAGCCGCTCACCTTCCCCGAGCACCGGGGACTGGCCGGGAAGGGCAAGGCCCGGCGGGAGGTCACCGACGTGATCATGGAGCAGATCGCCGCGCTGTCCGGGCAGGAGAAGGACGGGTGGGGCGCTCCCCCCAGGCTGTCTGACGGTCAGGTCGTGAGGCGGGCCCGGAGGTCGTCGGGCCACGCCGTCGACGCGCCGTCGCCGAGGCACACGTAGGTCGTGCGCACGGTGCAGCACAGCCGCTCGCCGACGCGGATCTCGAACCGCACGGTCAGGCTGGTGCGGCCGAGCTTCTCCAGCGCGGCATCCACGGAGACGGTGTCGCCGTGCCGCGCCGAGGAGCGCCACTCCAGGGCGCTGGCGACGACGACGTACTGGGAGCCGCGGTAGGCCGACCAGTCGATGCCCTGCGCCACCCACCACGGGGTCAGCGCCTCGTCGGCCCAGACCAGGTAGTGGGCGTTGAAGACGATGCCCTGCATGTCGCACTCGGCGAACCGGACGGGGGCACTCCACACCTGGGACACGAGGAGCCACGCTAACGGGAACGCCGGATACCGTCGTCGCGTGGATCCCGTCGCCGCCCCCGTCGCCCCGCCCGCCGATCCCGGCGATCGGGCGGTGCTGGAGGGCTACCGCACCCCGGGCGCCCTGGTGCTGGACAAGGTGATCGACCACCTCGATCCGCACTGCCGCGAGTTCATCGCGCACTCCCCCTTCGTCACGCTGGCCACCGCCGATCCCGAGGGCTGGCCGGAGATCTCCCCCCGCGGCGGCGACGGGGGGTTCGTGCACGTGCTCGACGAGCACCGCCTCGCGCTGCCCGACCGTCCGGGCAACAACCGCCTGGACAGCCTGCGCAACCTCTCGGTGAACCCGCGGGCGGCGCTGATGTTCTTCGTCCCGGGGGTGGACCAGACGCTGCGCGTCTACGGGACGACGGCGTTGCTGCGGCCCGAGGAGGTCGACGCCGACCTCACCGAGTTCGACCGCGCACCGCTGTCGGTGTTGGTGATGACCGTGCGCCGGGCCTTCTTCCAGTGTCCCAAGTCGGTCATGCGCTCGGGGCTGTGGGATCCCGGGCAGCGGGTGGCGCCCACGACGCTGACCCCGCTCGGCCGGGTGCTCAAGGACCACTGCGCGCTCGAGGCGGACCTGCCCGACGACGCGACCATCTGGGCCGACCTGCGCCAGGAGCTGTAGGGGCCCCTGGAACGGCAGAAGGACAGCCGCCGATTTCGTCGGTGGGGTGCCCTAGCGTCCGAGCATGGCATTCGATCTCCAGGTCGTCGTCGATTCGAACGCTCCGCACGAGCTCGCCGACTGGTGGGCCGAGGCGCTGGGGTGGCAGGTGGAGCCCCAGGACGAGGCGTTCATCACCCGCATGGTCCAGGCCGGCGCCGCGAGCGAGGCCGAGACGATGCGGCACCGCGGTGCGCTGGTCTGGGCGCTGGGCGCGGCCATCACCTCCCCGGATCCCGGGCGGCCGCGGGTGCTCTTCCAACGGGTCCCGGAGGCCAGGTCGGTCAAGAACCGGCTGCACCTCGACGTCCACGTGGGGCCCGAGCGCAGGGAGGCGGAGGTCGCCCGGCTGGTCGGGCTCGGCGCGACGGAGCTCTGGCGGGGCTCGCAGGGGCCGATGGAGTGGGCGACGCTGGCCGACCCCCAGGGCAACGAGTTCTGCGTCGCCTGAGGGTCAGTGCTGGGGCAGGTCGCGCTGCAGCCTGCGGTCGGCGACCGCCCGCTCCGCGAGCACGCGGGCGCGCTGGGCCCGGCGCCTGCGCCCGGTGTCCCGGTGGCGCGCGTCCTCGACGAGCTGGAGGGCGGCGAGCACGCTCGCCTGCACCTCGCCTGCGCGGGGGACGGCGGGCCGGGCCGGTTCTGCCGACGTCATGGGAATCCCTCTTCTCCCGGAATCCCGCCACGAACGCACGCCACGACCGACCCCGTGCGGCCGTCTTTCCCACCGATCGCATTCCCTAATCACTCCGTGACCAGATGGTGCCCATGTGTCACGTGGGACACAGGGGACGGTCGCGTGTCGGCCGGTGCCCGTAGCGTGCGGGCATGGCAGCGCAGCGGGGGCTCGGTTCGTTGGCGCGATCGGTCCTCGGGCTGCTGCGACCGCCCCGACCGGCGGGGAACCGTCCGGCACCGCGACCGCGACCGGGGCCGGGGCCGGGGCCGGACGTCGAGTACCGACCGCGGGACGACGATGCCGCCGATCCCGGCGAGATCGTGTGGGCGTGGGTGCCCTACGACGAGGGCGACGGGCGCGGCAAGGACCGGCCGGTGCTGGTCATCGGGCGCCGCGGTCCGCGGCTGCTCGGCCTGATGCTCAGCAGCCAGGACCACGACCGGGACGCCGCCGACGAGGCCCGTTTCGGGCGGATCTGGACCGACCTCGGCACCGGCGCCTGGGATGCGCGCGGGCGGCCCAGCGAGGTGCGCCTGGATCGGCTGCTCGAGCTGACGCCCGAGTCCGTGCGGCGCGAAGGTGCGGCGCTCGACCGGGCGCGCTTCGACCGGGTCGTCGCCGAGGCGCGGCGCGTGCAGGGCTGGTGAACAGCACCCCTCAGTCGGGGACGGCGTCGTCGGGCACGGGGTGCTGCGCCCGCGGTCGCACGGTGTAGACCCCGGCTCCGTCCGCGAGCGTCTGCAGGTCGTAGCGGTGCACGACCTTCGGCCCGCCGTGCAGGTGCACGTGCGTGACCGTGCCCAGGGGCTCGCCGTGGCAGGCCTTGCGGATCTCGACGCGACCGTCCAACGGGCCGCCGACGTACAGCAGCACGGCGTCGTCGTCGGCCGGCTCGGCCCCGGTTCCAACGTCCTCGGACAGTTCGCGCTCCCTCGCTCGTTCCGCGACCAGCCAGGGTAGGCGCGGATCGCACTGTGCTGCCAGCGTGCCCCCGACGCGTGACCGGCCGCGGCCGGACGGCGGTCTGCGATCCTTGACCCCCGTTCCCGCGACCCGAGGAGTTCCGCTGAGCACCGACCGAGCCCCGTTCGCCGGCACCCTGCTGGGCGACACCCTCGCGGCCGTGGTCCCCCGCGACGCGGGAGCCGAGGCGGCCGCGCGCGAGCGGCTGGACCGGATGACCAAGCCGCCGGGCTCGCTCGGCGTGCTCGAGGACGTCGCCGCCCAGCTCGCCGGCATCGCCGGCGCCTGCCCCGCGCCGCTGCCCGAGCCCGCGACCGTGGCGGTCTTCGCCGGGGACCACGGGGTGCACGCCCAGGGCGTGACGCCGTGGCCGCAGGAGGTCACCGCGCAGATGGTGGCCAACTTCGTCGCCGGCGGAGCCGTGGTGAACGCGTTCGCCGCGGGCCTCGGGGCGCGGGTCGTCGTCGTGGACGTCGGTGTCGCGGCCACGCTGGAGGCAGCGCCGTCGCTGCTGGACCGCAAGGTGCGGCGCGGTACCGCCGACCTCGCCGTCGGTCCGGCGATGACCCTCGACGAGGCGCGCCGGGCGGTCGAGGCCGGTATCGAGGTGGCGACGGCACTGGCCGCCGACGGCGGCTGCCTGATCACCGGGGACATGGGGATCGCCAACACCACGGCCTCGGCGGCTCTGGTCTGCGCTTTCACCGGCGCCACCCCGGCATCGGCGACCGGGCGCGGCACGGGCATCGACGACCCGACGCTGGCCCGCAAGGTCGAGGTGGTGAGCCGCGCGGTGGCCCGCGTCCCGTCACGGCCGACGACCCCCGAGGCAGCGCTGGGGGTGCTCGCCGAGGTCGGCGGCCTGGAGCACGCCGGCCTCGCCGGGTTCGTGCTCGGTGCGGCCGCCGCCCGGGTGCCGGTGCTCCTGGACGGCGCGATCGCCGGCTCCGCGGCGCTGGTGGCCGCGGTGCTGTGCCCGACCGCCATGGAGTACGCGCTCGCGGGGCACACCTCGGTCGAGCCCGGGCACGCGGTCGCGCTGGACGCCCTCGGGCTGCGCCCGCTGCTGGGCCTGGACCTGCGGCTCGGGGAGGGCACCGGCGCGTTGCTCGCCCTGCCGCTGGTGCAGAGCGCCGCCCGCGCGCTGCGCGACGTCGCGACGTTCGACTCCGCCGGCGTGACCGAGAAGAACTGATGGCCTCCCCCGTCCACCCGGCGACCGGCGTCGTGTATCCCGTCGGCCTGCGCCTGCTGGACCGGCGGGTGGTGGTCGTGGGCGGCGGGCAGGTCGCGCACCGCCGGGTGGCCGGACTGCTGGAGGCGCGGGCGCAGGTCACGCTGGTCAGCCCCGAGGTGACCCCCGCCCTCGAGGCGCTCGTCGCGCCGGGCTCGCTCACCTGGGTGCAGCGGGGCTACGAGGCCGGCGACCTCGACGGCGCCTGGTACGCCGTGGCGGCGACCGACGACCCCGCCGTCAACGCCGCCGTCGCGGCCGAGGCCGAGGCCGGCCGGATTTTCTGCGCGCGCGCCGACGACCGCGCGACGTCCAGCGTCTGGACGCCGGCCACCGGACGGCACGGCGACCTGGTCGTCGGCGTCCACGGCGGTGGCGACCCGCAGCGGGCGATCGGCGTGCGCGACGCGGTGCTCGCCGGGCTGACCGACGGCACGGTGGCGGACCGCACCTCGCGGGCGGTCGCGGCGGGGCGGGCCGGGAGCGTCGTGCTGGTGGGTGGCGGGCCGGGCGATCCCGCGCTGATCACCGTGCGGGGACGGCAGGCGGTGGCGCAGGCCGACGTCGTCGTCGCCGACCACCTCGCCCCGCTGTCGCTGCTGGGGTCGCTGCCCCCGCACGTCGAGGTCATCGACGCCTCGAAGCTGCCGCGCGGGCGCTCGATGGCGCAGGAGCAGATCAACGAACTGCTGGTGGAGCGGGCGCTGGCCGGCAAGCGGGTGGTCCGGCTCAAGGGCGGCGATCCGTTCGTGTTCGGCCGCGGCATGGAGGAGGTCGAGGCCTGCGTGGCAGCGGGGGTGCCTGTCGAGGTGGTTCCCGGCGTCACCAGCGCCATCGCCGTGCCCGCCCTGGCCGGGATACCGGTCACCCACCGGGGGCTGACGCACGAGTTCGTCGTCGTCTCCGGTCACCTGCCGCCCGGCCATCCCAGCTCGCTGGTCGACTGGTCGGCGATCGCCCGGCTGCGCGGCACCGTGGTCGTGCTCATGGGGGTGGACACCGCGCCGGCCATCGCCGCGGCACTCGTCGAGCACGGCCGGGACCCCGCGACGCCGGTGGCCGTGGTCAGCGACGGCTCACTGCCCACGCAGCGCACCGTGCGCATGACGCTGGCCGAGCTGCCCCAGATCCTCGCGACGTCGGACATCCGGCCGCCGTCGGTGTGGGTCGTGGGGCCGGTCGTCTCGCTGGCACCGGACGTCGCTCCTCACTGACCTGCAGCGTCACCGGTCCGGCGCCGCATCAGAACGGTGGTGGGTCGTCGTCGGCCGGACCCGGTCGCGGTGGGGGTAGTGCGCGTTGTTCGTGGAGGCCGGGCGGTCGGGTGCTGCGGGTGATGCCGGACGGGGTGGTGACGTGCAGGGTGCCGTCGGGGTCCATGCTGAAGTGCCAGCCGCGGGCGAAGGTCTTGCGGCGGTGGTGGCTGCGGCACAGGCAGCAGAGGTTGTCGCAGTTGGTGCGTCCGCCGCAGTCGTAGGGGGTGACGTGGTCGGCGTCGGTGCGTCCGGCGGGTTGGCCGCAGCCGGGGTGGCGGCAGGTGCGGTCCCGTAGGCGGAGGAAGCGTTCCTGCGCGGCGGTGTGGGCGTAGCTGGGGACTTCGGGTGGTGGGCCGAGCACGGCGCAGTCGCAGTCGGCGTCCGGGCTGTGGTCGGTGCAGCCGCTGGCGGCGAAACGGGCCAGTTCGGCGGGGGTCACGGTGGCCAGCAGCGCGCCGTCGTCGTCGGTGAGGGCCAGCGCGAGGCTGCCACCGGCGGGTGCCTGCACGCCGAGCGCACTCAGCTGCCCGAGGAGTTCGCGGACGTGGGCGGCGGTGATCGGGGTGCCCTGCACCTCCGGCGTGGCGCCGCCATCCGGCCTCGGTCGCGGACCGAGGGCCGAGAGTGGCGCGGTGATCGTGACGTGGCCGGTGAACGCGGGGCGGGTGTCGTCCCCCGGGCGCAGCACGAGAGCGGCGTGGGCCTCGGCGCGGAGCACTCCGATGGGGCGGTCGTCCCCGGCGGTGCGGGCGAGCTGGGCGGCGTGGTCGATCACCGACCACATCGCCGCGGTCACCGCCGAGGGCGCCTCGGTGGTCAGCGCCGACATGCCGTCCGCGGTCGGATACAGCCGCACCGCGGCGCGGCGTTCGGCCTCGATCCGGCGCCGCTCGGCGAACTCCTCGTCCGCTGCGACCGCGGCGGCGATCAGCCGCTTCCGCAGCTTCCCCGACGACCAGCCCGCCGCGGCCGGCAGGACCTTCGGCACCACCACCGCCACGACCTCGTCAGATGCAGCGCCGAGGACGTCGGCGAAGATCCGCGCCCGGTAACCGTCCAGCCGCCCGGCGGTCCGCTCGGCGTGCACCGCCGGCATCCGCTCCACCAGCTGGAAGGCGTCGAACAGCTGCTCGGCAGCGAACGGGCGCCCGCAGTTGAGCACCACCGCCACCTCGTCGGGCAGGAACTCCGACGTCCCCGGCACCGGCGACCCCGATCCGCGTCGCCGCGCACCCGGGTGCCCGGCAGGCGGGTCGTCGGTGTCCGGCCGCTCCGCGGCCAGTGCCATCAGCAACTCGGCCTCGTAGGCCTCGTCCATCGCCTTGCGTGACTGCACCCGCTGCAGCTCGAGGGCCTTCTCCTCCGCAGTCAGCAACTCGATCGGGAAACGGCCGACCGACGGCGGCTGGTGCAGCCACCACTCGACCAACCCGGCCTCGGGCTGCTCCTCGGTCACCGTCATGCATCGAACGTACGTTCGGGGTACGACAGTTTCCGGCGTCCGGCGGTTGCCCGGTCGTGCAGCGAGGCCCCGACTGCCCGATTCCCGGCACTGGACGGCGCACGGGCGGGAGCGGCAGGCTGCCGGTATGGCCGACCCCCGCTACGCGATCCCGTTTGACGAGTTCGTCACCGGCGCGCAGGTCGCCCGTGAGGACCAGGTCGAGGTGCAGACCGACGCCGTCCTGCCGCCCCCGGCGCACGGAGACCCGCTGCGCCACGGCGACGGGATGTCCGGCGACGCCGACGGCGACTGACCGCTCACCAGCGGCGGGGCAGTTCCTTCCGGCCGCGCTTGCTCCAGCCCAGGGCGAGAGTGGCTCCGGCGAGCAGGAGACCGAGCACGGTGAGCCAGAACAGCCCCTTGATGACGGCGCCCAGGACGCTGAGCGCCAGCCAGATGACCACCAGCCAGCCGAGCAGACGCAGCACGGGAACTCCTCCGGTCGGGTGCAGGGGCACCGTCCAGCCTAGGTGCCGCATCGCACAGGTCGATGGCTCGGTGCACGGGTAGGGGAGACGTCATGCGCACCGACGAGGTCCAGGGCGCCACGGAGCTGGCCCGGCTGACCCTGCGGGGCACCACCCGCCGCGTCCGCGAGGTGCACCAGGGCATCGCCGACCGCGTGTTCGGGGTGGTGGGCCCCGTCGGCCGCCCGGTGCAGCTGTGGCACGACGCCGTCGCCGGGCTGAGCTACGCCGGAGTGGGGCTGGCGCTCGGGCTGGGCGCGCGGGCGGTGGGCCGCGCCGCCGCGCAGCGGGCCAGCGGCCGGAACCTGGACGAGGAGCGGCGCGGACGGGCGGTCCTCGGCTTCCTCAACGGAGCGCACGGCGACCTCGTGGAGCGGGCCGCCCCCGGGCTGGACGTCGGCACGACCGTGCGCGTAGCCGGTCGGGTGGTGCCTCTGGGCGCAGGCGCGCTGCGCACGGCGTTCCCCGGGGCGACCGGTCGGATCGCGGTCTTCCTGCACGGGCTCACCGAGACCGAGGACTCCTGGGCCTACGGCGCGGAGAAGCACTTCGGTCGCCCGGACGTCACCTACGGGTCGCTCCTGCAGGCCGACCTCGGGCTGACCCCGGTGCACGTGCGCTACAACACCGGCCGGCACATCTCGGACAACGGCCGCGCCCTCGCCGCGCTGCTCGCCGAGCTGGTCGCGGTGTGGCCGGAGGAGGTGCAGGACCTGGTCCTGATCGGCCACTCCATGGGCGGGTTGGTCGCGCGCAGCGCCCTGCACCAGGCCAGCGACGGCACCGCGGAGGCCCGACCCTGGACCCTCCTGGTGCGCGACACCGTCACACTCGGCTCGCCGCACCTCGGCGCCCCGCTGGAACGCGGGGTGCACGAGCTCGCCGTGCGCCTGGCCCGGCTGCCGGAGACCCGTCCGCTGGCCCGCGTCCTGTCGTTGCGCAGCGTGGGCATCAAGGACCTCCGCCACGGCACCCTCGTCGAGGACGACTGGGCCGGCCGCGACCTCGACGGCCCGGACCCGGGTCTGCGCACCGTCGTCCCGTTGCAGGACGGCGCCCGTCACTTCGTCGTCCTCGCGACGCTGAGCCCCTTTCCGGACGGTCGGCTGGCCGACCTGTTCGGTGACCTGATGGTGTCCCCTCGCAGCGCCCTCGGGGACACCGGCGCCGACGATCGGCTCGGGTTCCCGACCGACCACGTGCAGCGCGTGGGCGGGCTGCACCACTTCGACCTGCTGGACCACCCGCGGGTGTACGCGCACATCCGGCGCTGGCTGACCGACCGTCCGGAGGGTCCGCGGCCGTCCGCGCCCCGCATCGGCCCGGGCGGCGTGCTGGTCACCTCATGAGCACCGACCAGTGGCTGGTCGAGCACGGCGCCGGCGCCACCCCGGAGGAGGCGCTGGCCCTGTTCGACTCCCTCGACGCCGTCCCGACCGGCGACATGCTCGGCCGGTGGCGGGGGAGCGGGCTGCCCACCGGATCGCCGCTGGACGGCCTGCTCGAGGCGTACGGCTGGTACGGCAAGGAGTTCCTCGACGCCGAGACCGTGCACCCGCTGCTGTTCCAGACCAGCGCCGGCCCGCGGCCGGTCGACCCGGCCCTCGTGCCGATGGCCGTGCTGCGCGACCGGCCTGCGCTCGCGCACTCCCGGGCGGCGCGGGTGGCGTTCCGGCTCGCCCGCCCCCTGGTGACGACGGCGAAACCGCGGGCCCGGCTGCGGAGCGTCGAGCACCGGGGCGTGCACACCGCGGCGATGGTCTACGACGCGTTGCCGATCATCGACGTCTTCCGCCGGGTCTCCGACGACGTCCGGCTCGGGCTGATGGACCTGCGCGGACTGGACGGCCCGTTCTTCTTCGTGCTCAGGCGCGAGCGCTGACCCCGAGCTCGCCGAGCAGCCCGCGGATGCGCTGCTCGATCTCGTCGCGGATCGGCCGGACGGCCTCGACACCCTGACCGGCCGGGTCCTCGAGCTGCCAGTCGAGGTAGCGCTTTCCGGGGAAGACCGGGCAGGCGTCGCCGCAGCCCATGGTGATGACGACGTCGGAGGCCTCGACGGCGTCGGTCGTGAGCACCGCGGGCTGTTGGTCGGCGATGTCGATGCCGACCTCGGCCATGGCCTCGACGGCCGCGGGGTTCACCCGGTCGCCGGGCAGCGAGCCGGCCGACCGGACTTCGACGGCGTCCCCGGCCAGGTGTCGCAGCCAGCCCGCGGCCATCTGCGAGCGGCCGGCGTTGTGCACGCAGACGAACAGCACCGACGCGGTCATCGGGGGCTCCGAACCAGGTCGGGAGCGGTCGGGTCGCCGGGGAACCACCGGCGGGCGGCCCACAGGGACACGTAGACCAGCCCGACCAGGACCGGCACCTCGATCAGCGGCCCGACGACACCGGCCAGCGCCTGCCCGCTGGTGACGCCGAAGGTGCCGATGGCGACGGCGATGGCGAGCTCGAAGTTGTTGCCGGCGGCGGTGAACGCCAGGGTTGCGGTCTTCGCGTAGCCGAGCCCGAGCCGCATGCCGAGGGCGAACGAGCCGCCGAACATCAGCGCGAAGTAGGCCAGCAGCGGCAGCGCGATGCGGGCGACATCCCAGGGATTCGAGGTGATGGCATCGCCCTGCAGCGCGAAGAGCATGACGATGGTGAACAGCAGGCCGTAGAGGGCGACCGGCCCGATGCGCGGCAGGAACCGCTCCTCGTACCAGGCGCGGCCGCGGCGGCGCTCGCCGATCGTGCGGGTCAGGAACCCGGCCACCAGCGGGATGCCGAGGAAGACCAGGACGCTGAGCAGGATCGCCCAGACGCTGAACTCCGCCGACGTCGTCGACAGGCCCAGCCAGCCCGGGAGCACCTGAAGGTAGAACCAGCCGAGAGCGGCGAAGGCGGCGATCTGGAAGACCGAGTTGATCGCGACCAGCACCGCGGCGGCCTCGCGGTCGCCGCAGGACAGGTCGTTCCAGATCAGCACCATCGCGATGCAGCGGGCCAGGCCCACGATGACCAGGCCGGTGCGGTACTCGGGCAGGTCGGGCAGCAGCAGCCAGGCCAGCGCGAACATCAGCGCCGGCCCGACGACCCAGTTGAGCACCAGGCTCGCGGCCAGCAGCGCCCGGTCGCCGGTGACCCGGTCCAGTTCGGAGTACCGGACCTTGGCCAGCACGGGGTACATCATCAGCAGCAGCCCGACGGCGATCGGCAGGCTGACGTCGCCCACCTCGACGGCGGACAGGGCGTCGTCCAGACCCGGGACCCAGCGGCCCAGCGCCAGGCCGAGGGCCATCGCGACGACGATCCAGACCGGCAGGAACCGGTCGAGAGTCGACAGCTTCTGCAGGACCGGCGCGTCGGCGGGTACGTCGGGCCGGGCGGTCTCGCGGACGGCGTCGCTCATGCCGGTGCCAGCGCCGGCGCCCGGAACAGGTCGGCCACCGCCGCCAGCGCCTCGGGCCGGACCGCGTAGTAGACCCACACGCCGCGCTTCTCGCGGTCGAGCAGGCCGGCGGAGTGCAGCACCTTGAGGTGGTGGCTGATCGTCGCCTGGGTGAGGTCGAAGGCGTCGTTGAGGTCGCAGACGCAGGCCTCGCCGGTCGTGCTGGAGGCGATCAGGCTGAGCAGCCGGAGGCGCACCGGATCGGCGAGCGCCTTGAGCAGCGGGGCCACCTGCTCGGCCTGGTCGGTGGACATCGCGGTGCCGGAGAGCGGCGTGCAGCACGCCAGGCCGGGGTCGCTCATCGTCGTCTCCTGCGTCGTGGACATCGCTGGCCATCGTAACGACATCGATCGTATTGACAAGCGTCTATGTCTAGGTGTCCACTCGTCGACACATCGACGCCCGTCGATGTCCGTTCCCAGGAGGCTCCCGTGCCCCGTATCCAGCTCGCCCTCCGCGTCGCCGACCTCGAGGCCGCCGTCGGCTTCTACTCGCGGCTGTTCGACACCCAGCCGGCCAAGCGCCGTCCCGGGTACGCCAACTTCGCCATCGCCGAGCCGCCGCTGAAGCTCGTGCTGCTCGAGGGCACGGCGGGCGAGCCCACCCGCATGGACCACCTCGGCGTGGAGGTCGCCTCGACCGACGAGGTCACCGCGGCGACGACCCGGCTGGCCGACGCCGGCCTCGCGACCCGGCCGGAGGAGAACACCACCTGCTGCTACGCCGTCCAGGACAAGGTGTGGGTCACCGGCCCCGGAGGCGAGCCGTGGGAGGTCTACACCGTCACCGGTGACGCGCGCCCCGACCTCGAGGGCAAGACCGCCGCGGAGCCCGCACCGGCCTGCTGCTGAGGGCACTCTCTGGCAGGGTCGGCGCGTGGACTTCGACGAGGTGGCCGACGAGCTGTACGAGGTGCCGCCGGAGGAGTTCGTCGCGCTCCGGAAGGAGCGGCAGGACGCCGTGAAGGCCGACGGCGACAGGGCCCTGGCGAAGGAGATCGGCGCACTGCCCAAGCCGTCGGCCGGCGCGTGGGTCTGCAACCTGCTGGTCCGGGAGCAGCGCACCGAGTTGGAGGGTCTCGTCGAGCTCGGGGACCTGCTCCGCGAGGCGCAGGAGAACCTGGCCGGTGACCAGCTGCGCGCCCTCGACGTCCAGCGGCGGCAGCTGGTCACCGCGCTGACCCGGCAGGCACGCAAGCTCGCCGGCGACCGGGGGCACCCGATCAGCACGGCGGTCGCCACCCAGGTCGAGGAGACGCTGCGCGCCGCGATGTCGGACCCGGACGCCGGCCGGGCGCTGCTCACCGGCCGGCTCACCTCGCCGATGAACTACAGCGGCCTGGGGACGACGGTCTCGAAGCCTGACCTCCGGCTGGTCCGCCCCGTCCCGAAGACCGAGCGCGCCGCCGCGACACCGAAGAAGGCGACACCCACGAGGGTGGCACCGGAGAAGCCGGCGGGGGAGTCCGCCGCCGACCGCCGGGCGCGCGAGCAGGAGGAGCGCCGCCGCGCTGCGGAGGAGAAGCGGCAGCGCGAGGTGGCCGCGGCCCGCGTCGGCCTGGAGGCGGCCACCGCCAGCGCTGACGACGCGGCAGTCACGCTCGAGGAGCACCGGGCGCAGGTCGACGAGCTCGGCGCTCGGCGCTCAGAGTTGCAGGCGCGGGTGGACGAGCTCGCCGACCAGCTGGCCGAGGCGGAGCGCGCGGCCGCCGACGCCGCGTCCGCGCTCAAGCGGGAGGAGCGCCGGCGCGCCACCGCGCAGCGGGAGGCCGACGAGGCGGCCGAGGCCCGCGACCGCGCCGCCGCCCACCTGGCCGCGCTCGCCGAGGGCTGATGCGGGGCTAGCGGCGGTTGCGACCGGCGCGCTTGCGCAGGTAGAGGTCCTCGTCGGCCCGGGCCAGCGCGGTGGAGAGCGTGTCGCTCGGGACGACGGTGGCCAGGCCCACGGACCAGCGGAACTCGTGGCTCTCCGCCAGCCGGTCGAGCAGCTCGTGGGCGCCCTGCTCGTCGGTGGCGGGCAGGCAGAGCACGAACTCGTCCCCGCCGTAGCGGCCGAGCAGGTCCGCGTGCCGCAGCCGCTCCGACCAGCCCGCGGTCAGCTCGCGCAGCAGTGCGTCCCCGGCGCCGTGCCCGTCCCGGTCGTTGACCTTCTTGAAGTCGTCGAGGTCGAGGAGGGCGATGCTCAGCGGCTCGCCGGAACGGAGCGCGCGGGCCAGGTGCCGGGCGGGCCGCGTGCGCCCGGGCGGCAAGCAGCGACAGCACGTGCGCGGCGTACAGGCCCACGGCGATCATGGCCGGGCCGAGCCCGACGATCCCCACCGCCGTCGCCGACCGCCAGGCCAGCACGCCGATGAGCACCGACAGCGGGGCCAGCGCGCCGTCGAGCGTCCAGGTGGGCAGGTTGCGCCGCAGGAGCGCGAGCGCCGCGCCTCCGAGCACGCCGACGCAGCCGAGTGCCCGGAGCAGCCCCACGGGGGCGTCCGGGTGCATCGGCCAGACCGCGCCGGCGAGGCACAGGGCTCCGCTGACGAGGTAGAGCGCTCCCAGCAGCGTCTCCGCCGGGGCGCCGCGCGGGCGGTCCATGACCAGCATCCTTCCGGCCTCCCAGGCCCTACCGGTACCGCTCCGAGGTTCGGATGCCCCGGCCGGGGGATGCGGGCCGTCGGCCCTGCGGTCAGGCGGAGGCGCGGCCGGTCATGTCCTCGCCCGCGGGCGGGGCCTCCTTCGGGCCGCCGGTCTTCGACGCCTCCCAGTCGGGGCCGAGCTGCTCGAGGGCCAGTCGGCCGTACACCTGCTGCTGGGTGGCCACCCGCTGCGACCGGCCGCGGCCCAGGAAGCTGACCGTCCAGTGCAGGGCCGCGGTGAGCCGGCTGCGGAACCCGACGATGTAGAGCAGGTGCAGCGCCAGCCACATGACCCAGGCGATGAAGCCCTCGAACTTCAGCCGGCCGCCGAGGTCGACGACGGCGTGGAAGCGCGAGATCGTCGCCATCGAGCCCTTGTCCTTGTAGCGGAACGGGGCCTGCGGCTCCTTGCCGGCCAGCCCGCGCTTGATCGCCGTGGCTGCGTAGCGGCCGCCCTGGATGGCGACCTGGGCGACGCCGGGCAGCTTGTCCAGCGCCATCATGTCGCCGACGACGTGCACCTCGGGGTGTCCGGGCAGCGTGAGGTCGGGCTGCACGGAGATCCGGCCGGCGCGGTCGACGGCGGCGCCGGACTGCTCGCCGAGCATCCGGCCCAGCCCGCTGGCCTGCACGCCGGCGGCCCAGATCTTGGTCGCGGCCTCGATGCGGCGGGCCTCCCCGTCGCCGTCCTTCACGTCGATGCCGTTGGCGTCGACCGAGGTGACCATGGCGCCCAGCTGGACCTCCACGCCGGTCTCGGCGAGCTGGCGGCGGGCGCGCTCGCCGAGCTTCTCGCCGAAGGAGGGGAGCACCGCGGGGGCGGCGTCGAGCAGGATCACCCGCGCACTGGTGGGGTCGATCCGGCGGAAGTCGCGACGCAGGGTGCGGCGCGAGAGCTCGGCGATCTGGCCGGCCATCTCCACACCGGTCGGTCCGGCGCCGACGACGACGAAGGTGAGCAGCCGGTCGATCTCGGTCTCATCGGTGGCCAGCTCGGCCAGCTCGAACGCACCGAAGATGCGGCCGCGCAGCTCGAGGGCGTCGTCGATGCTCTTCATGCCGGGGGCGAACTCGGCGAAGTGATCGTTGCCGAAGTACGACTGACCCGCGCCGGCCGCGACGACCAGCTCGTCGTAGGGGTGCACGGTGGTGCGGCCCAGGACGGTCGAGGTGACGGTGCGGGCGGCGAGGTCGATGTCGACGACCTCGCCGAGCACCGTCGTCGCGTTCTTCTGGTGCCGCAGCACCTCGCGGGTGGCCGGGGCGATCTCGCCCTCGGAGAGGATGCCGGTGGCCACCTGGTACAGCAGCGGCTGGAACAGGTGGTGGGCGGTCTTGCCGATCAGGGTGATGTCGACCGGGGCCTTGGCCAGCGCCCTCGCGGCGAACAGACCACCGAAGCCGGAGCCGATGATGACGACCCGCGGCCGGCCGCTGTCGGTCTCGCGTCCGGCGGGGGCACGCGTCGCTGATGTCGTCATGCTCACGATTCTCCCACTCCGAACGGCTCCGACCCCCGGTGACGCCGGGCGATCCGAACCACATCTGGGCGGTTCCGGCCGCACCCGATCGAGATCGCCCACGACTACCGGACGACGGTACGCACCATGGAGGCGATCGGGCGCCGGGAGGCGTTCGGGCGGCACCGGGACCCGTCGCACGTCGGCGTTCGACCGACCGGGCGCGGCGTTCGACACCGTCGTCGCCAGCGGCAACTGACGTGTCCGGGATCCGCCGGGGTGACCCGGCGGATCCCGCGCCTCACCGCCGCCGGTGCCCCCGGGCCAGCACCGTGAGGCCCAGCAGGACGACGATCGCGGCGACCTCGACCCAGAAGGTCTCCTGCCACCACGGCGCGACGTCGGACTCGACGAAGTCGAACATCCCCGGCTCCAGGCCGAGCACGCCGTAGGTCGACTGCAGCAGCGCCCCCAGGGAGCCGGCGGCGAACAGCAGGCCGAGCACGGCGGCCCAGACGAGCAGCCGCCACGGTGCGATCAGCACGAGCAGCGCCCCGCCGAAGCCGAGCAGGGCCTGCAGCAGGAATGCCGGTCCGATCACGTCGATGGAGTCGTAGCCGTCCAGCCACAGGTTCAGGTGGATGGCAGCGATCCCAGCGAGCAATACCGCACCGAGGACGCGCAGCGCCCAGAGCACAGCGGTCGACCGGCTCGGCTTCGTCGTCGGGTGGGCCGGGGCGGTGGTCATGCCGTGACCGTCACCGGGACCTCCATGCCCATCTGCCGGTGGTTCCCGACCGAGCAGTAGAAGACGTAGTCACCCTCCTCGAGAGTCACCTCGAAGCTCGAGGTCTCCCCGGGGCCGATCTGCTCGGACTTCCCGACGTCCTCCCCGTCACGCTCCACGACGAGGTCGTGGGTGGCATTGCCCGTGTTGGTCAGCGTGATCTCGTAGGTGCCCGCGGCGAGGGTGTCCTGCGGCAACTCGAAGGAGAAGTCGACCGAGTCGACGGCCAGGGTCTGCGTCTGCCCGGCCTGCGGCGCCTCGCTGGCCGACGACCGGGCAGGTGACGACGAGCTGGACGAGGACTCGGAGCTCTCGCTCGTGGACGCCGGGGTGGACGTGGCATCGGACTCGTCGTCACCGCACGCGGTCAGCAGGCCGAGCCCGACGGCCAGGAGTGCGGCGGCACCCCTGGTCCGTCCGCGGCGGCTGGGGGAGCGGGTGGTCGCGGAGCCGGTGGGCACGGACACGGGAACCTCCAGAGGGTCCGGCGGCCCGCTCACCGATCGGGGGCGGCGCACGCCTGTGCGGGATACTCCAACGTTCCAGCGCGGCGGCGTAAGGGGTTCGCGCTCCGCACAGCTACTCGACAGGGCTGACGCCCGCTGTCCGAGCCGGTCGACGGCGGCAGGCATCAGGTGACCGTCACCGTGATCTCCATGCCCATCGACCGGTGGGTGCCGACGGAGCAGTAGAAGACGTACTCGCCGGGCTCCAGCTCGACCGCGAGGGTGCCGGTGTCGCCGGGGCTGAGGATCTCGGTGGCTGCGACGTCCTCGCCGTCCCGCTCGATGACCAGGTCGTGGCTGGCGCCGCCGTCGTTGGTCACCGCGATCTCGTACTCGCCGGCGGCCATCTCGGTCTCGGAGAGCTCGATGTCGAAGTCGACCAGCGAGACGGTCGGCGCGGCGGTCGCCGCCTCCGCCGGTGCCGACGGCGAGCCGCCCGCGCTCGAGGAGGGGGCACTGGAGTTCGACGTCGCCGACGAGCCCGCGGCGGGGCCGTTGTCGTCGTCGGAGCTCGTGCATCCGGTCAGGGCCAGGAGACCGGCCAGGACGACGGTCGCTCCCAGCCGTGCGGCGGGGCGGTTCAGGGCGGTGGTCCGGAACGGCTGGGTCACGGGATGTCCTCCGGTCTGGGCGGCCACGCCACCGGAGGCAGCGGTGCCCGGGAGCCGTCGCCGCACCGTCGCCGCGCCGTGCCCCGTCGTCAGCCTTCGTTCCCACCCGCGATCCGGTTCGCCGCCCACGGTGCGGCTCAGGCTGCCCCGGACCGTCGGCTGGTGCCTGCGCACGGACACGGAGGGCCTCTCCCCGCGACGGCGCCACGTCCCGATGGCCAAGATCACCGGGGTGGTCTCGGCCGTGGACATGCCCCGACCGGAGCGGAGGCCGGGGTCAGGACCGCGCGGCGGCCGTCGCCTCGCGGCGGGCGTCCCTGGCGGCCTGCTTCGCCTGCTTGTCCGCCAGCTTGACGGCCTTCTTCACCGTCACGCGGGGGCGGCGCTCGATCAGCCCCCGGGTCATCAGCCCGATGCCGATGCCGACCAGCCAGCTGTCCTTGGCGACGGCCAGCCCCTGCTCGGTGGGGGCGAGGCTGCCGGGCTTCCGCATCCCCGGCGTCTTCAGGTAGAGGCCCAGAAGGCCACCGGAGAAGGCGGTGAGCGCGGCACCGGCGGCGAAGGTCGGCACGAACGGGGTGAGCAGGGCGGCCCCGAGCACGATCTCGGCGGTGGCCAGTCCCTGCACGAACTGCTGCGGCGGCACGGATCTCAGGACCGGGTAGGTGCCGGCAGCGAAACCGTGCATCCCGGCCGCGGTCTCCTCGTCGGCCCCGCGCTTGCCGAGCCCGCTGTTGAGGATGAAGGCGCCGGCGCTGATGCGGGGGGCGATCTCGGACAGGGTGATGGGCAGCTTCAGCATGGGGGCGCTGTGCCCAGCCCCGGTCCGGCCAATCGTCGCCGTCCACCCCCTGAGCCCGCGTCCCCTGATCGTCGAGCGTCCTCCCTCGTGGTGCACGGTGAGGGAGGACGCTCGGCGGTGAGGGAGGACGTCGTGCGGAGGGGTCAGCGACCCCGGCGCGAGCCGGCGCTGAACGACGCGGCCGACGACGAACCGGCGCGGGCGGCGAGCTCCGCGCGGGTGCGGGCCGGTCCGGACGAGCGGCCGGAACCGCCCGAGCTCCCCGAGCCGCCACGGCCGCCGGAGGCCGGCTTGGCCGAGGAGGTGCCGCGGCCGCCACCACCACCACCGCCGCCACCGGCGCCACGACGACGTCCGCCACCGTTGCCCTGCGGCTGCTGCTCCACCACGGGAGCCGGCTCGACGTAGGGCGCCGGCGGACCGGTCAGCTCCTCGAGCAGCGGCGCACCGGGGGCGACCTTGCTGACCAGCGGGTTGATGCCGGCCTGACGGGTCAGGGTGCGCACCTCGCCGACCATGTCCGGGGTGGTGATGGTGACGACGATGCCGCCGGCACCGGCGCGGGCGGTGCGGCCCGAGCGGTGCAGGTAGGCCTTGTGCTCGGTCGGCGGGTCGACGTGCACGACCAGCGCGACGTCGTCGACGTGGATGCCGCGGGCGGCGATGTCGGTCGCGCACAGCACCCGGGTCGAGCCGTTGCTGAACGCCTCGAGGTTGCGCTCGCGGGCGTTCTGGCTCAGGTTGCCGTGCAGGTCGACGGCGGGGATGCCCTGCGCGGTGAGCTGCTTGGCCAGCTTCTTCGCCTGGTGCTTGGTGCGGGTGAACAGCACGCTGCGGCCCAGGCCCGAGGCGAGCTGGCGCACGACCTCGGGCTTGTCGGCGGTCTGCACGTGGAAGACGTGGTGGGTCATGGTGCTGACCGGGGCGACGGCCGGGTCGACCGAGTGGGTGACCGGGCTGCTCAGGTAGCGCTTGACCAGGATGTCGACGCCGTTGTCCAGCGTGGCGGAGAAGAGCATCCGCTGGCCGACCTTCGGGGTGCGGTCCATGATCCGCTTGACGCCGGGCAGGAAGCCGAGGTCGGCCATGTGGTCGGCCTCGTCGAGGATGGTGACCTCGATGGCGCCGAGGTCGCAGTGGCCCTGCTGGATGAGGTCCTCGAGCCGGCCGGGGCAGGCGATGACGACGTCGACACCCTGCGAGAGCGCCTGGACCTGGGGGTTCTGGCCGACGCCACCGAAGATCGTGGTGGTGCGCATGCCGAGCGCGCGGGCCATCGGGTCGACGACGGCGGCGACCTGGTTGGCCAGCTCGCGGGTCGGCACGAGGATCAGCGAGCGCGGGCGCTTCGGCGTCCGCAAGCTGTCCGAGGCGGCCAGGCGGGCGACCAGCGGGATGCTGAAGGCGAGCGTCTTGCCCGAGCCGGTGCGGCCGCGGCCGAGGACGTCCCGGCCGCCGAGGCTGTCGGGGAGCGTCGCGACCTGGATCGGGAACGGCGCGGTGATGCCGCTGCCGGTGAGCACCTCGACGAGGGGGGCGGGAACGCCCAGCGCCTCGAAGGTGGTGTCGGTGGGCAGCACGGTCGCGTCGGCCCCGACGGGGACGACGACGGGAGCCGGCGCGGCGGGCGCCGGACGGTCCTGCTGCTGGTCCTGCGGGCTCTGCTCGCCGGCGGGGCGGGTGCCCGCGCCGCGGCCACGACCACCGCGACGGCGGCGGGGGCCGCCGTCCGAGGAGGGAGCGGAGGCGGGGGAGTGGTTGGTGCTGGAGGTCAAGGGAGTCCTTCGACGTTCGGTGGCTGCACTCCACCTCGCGAACGCGCGCGCCGGCACGACTGCACAGGGGCAGGGCGGGCTCGCATCGTCGGCGAGACGTCGGTCAGCCGGGCGCACCAAGGTGGCGCAGCCTCAGCCCGACGTCGATTCCTGCCGCTCAGGATGAGCGAGGGCGGCGCCGGTACGTAGTACTCAACCAGACGCACCGCCCGCGTGGTCCCACCGACGGGGAGGGACAGGTCACATCGGGTGACCCGATTCCCACACCTCCGGTCGACCGACCCTGCTTTTCCGCGGAAAAGCGTCCTGCTTTTCCGCGGAAAAGCAGGGTCAGTGGGCGTGGCGGGCGGCGAACTCGCCGGGGGTCATCCCGGTGACGGCGGCGAAGTCGCGGGAGAAGTGCGGCTGGTCGGCATAACCGAGCGCAGCGGCGACGTCGGCGAGCGCGGTGCCGTGCACGCGCAGTCGCTCGGCGGCCTCCTGCAGCCGCCGGCGCTGGATCAGCCACTTGGGTGTCAGCCCGATCCGCCGGTGCACCAGCCGCTGCAGCGCGCGCTCGCCCAGCCCGAACTCCGCACACACCTGGGCGACGCGGGTGACGTCGCTGCGGGACTCGACGAAGGCGACCAGCCGGTTGACCAGTTCACCCTCGTCGTCGATCGGCAGGTAGTGGTGCAGGGCGTCGTCGAACGCGTTCATCGCCGTCGCGTGGGCCGCCGGGTCGGGAGGGTTCGCAGCCATCGCCGTCCGTACGCGGTCGGTGAGCGCCCGCCCGGCATCGCCGAGCACCTCGGGGACGTCGACGGCGCGATCGGTGAACTCCGCCATCGGCCGGCCGGTCAGCAGGAACCCGGCGGCGGGCGCGCACGCGACGCCGACCGCCCAGCCCTCGCCGGTCAGCGTGGTGGTCGAGAGTCCGGCGACGACGCCGTAGAAGCGGGCGTAGTCCGCGGCGATCACGATCAGCGAGTTCGGGTACTGGAGCACCTTCTGGGGCGCCTCCTGCCCCGGCGGCACCGACCAGACCGGGATCCAGAACCACTGCAGGAACCCGGCGAACTCCGTGGGCGCCTCATAGCGGTGCATCCGGTGCGAGGCGTCGCGCGGATCCTTGAGGTGGGCGCGCGCGATCGCGTCGAGGCGGTCGCTGTCGGGTTTCATCAAGACAGAGGGTGCCGCAGCGGGGCAGGGTCGAGTGCATGAACGAGACCGCGATGTCCTACGAAGCCGCCGAGCGCCCGCTGACCGCCGTCCTGGACGTGCTGCCCCAGGAGGCGTGGCACGCGCCGTCGCCCTGCGAGGGCTGGACCGCCGCCGACGTGGTCGGGCACCTGGTGACCACCGAGCGCGAGTTCCTGGCCGGGCGTGGAGTCGAGCTCGGGGCGGCGCCGGACGTGGCGGCCGACCCGGCCGGTACCTGGCGCGCGCACGCGGAGCGGGTCCGGGAGGCGCTCACCGACAACGTCGTCGCGACGCCGTACGAGAGCTTCTTCGGGCCGAGCACGATCGGCGAGACGTTCGAGCGGTTCTACGTGTGGGACATGGTCGTGCACCGCTGGGACGTCGCGACCGCCGCCGGCGTGGACGCCGGGCTGACCGACGACGAGCTCGACCGCATCGACCGCGGCGCCGACGGCTTCGGGCCGGCGCTGCACTCCGACGGCGTCTGCGCACCCGCCGTCGAGGTGCCCGCCGACGCCGACCGTGCGACCCGGGTGCTCGCCCGCCTCGGCCGCCGCGCCTGAGGCCTGGTCAGCCGGGCACGCGGGACAGCAGGATCGCGGCGTCCGTACCGCTGTCGGTGGGAACGGTGCCGATCACCGTGCCGTAGGGCAGCTGCGGTGCGAAGGAGCCGACGACGACGGTCAGCCGCCAGATCTCCGTCCCGTGCGCGACCCGGTCGCGGCCGAAGAGCTTGGTCCACGACGGGTCCACGCTGACCCGGTGCCCGGCCTGCTCGAGCTGCAGGGCGATCCCGGTGGCCGTGGGCCACAGGGCGTCCGAGGCGATGTCGAGCAGGACGGGGGGCTGCCCCGCGGCCGGCGCGGGGAGCTCGGCGAGCGCGATCCGCGCGGCGTCGTCGACGCCGGGCTGGTCGGCCAGGGCGTCGGTGGCACTGGCCAGCACCGTCGTCGTTCCGGCGGCCAGCGCCGTCGCCAGGACGGCGGCGACC
Organism: Mycobacteriales bacterium; assembly: GCA_038256725.1. GTDB lineage: Bacteria > Actinomycetota > Actinomycetes > Mycobacteriales > Geodermatophilaceae > Blastococcus. The sequence goes on from JBBSKB010000002.1 coordinate 44,272, forward strand.
ACGACGGCGCGGGTGCCCGCGCGACGGCGGGGGGCCAGGCGGGCGGCGGCCAGGTCGAGCCAGCCGAACAGCAGCACGGCCGGCAGGACGGTGATCCAGACGGCCAGGTAGTTCGACATCGCCCCGGTGACGGAGTGGCAGGCCACGAGCCCGGCTCCGCTTCCGGCGAGGAGCACCGCGCCCAGGGCCGCTGACCGGCGCCGGCCGATCAGCAGTCCGACGACGAGGAGGGCGGCCGCGCCGGCGAGCTGCGCGCCCCCGGTGACGAGCACGCCCCACGACCGGTCGCCGGTGTCGATGTCGCCGGCCGCCGCCTGCCAGCCGTGCACCGGCATGCCGAGCATCTGCGCGAAGGCCGAGAAGGCCTGCGGCCAGGTGTAGGTCAGCGCGCCCTCGGTCTTCTCCGCGGCGAAGTAGGCGGCCAGGGTGCCCAGGTTCCCCTCGCCCGGTGCGGCCGTGAGCTGCTGCACCAGGGGTGGGAGCCAGAGCAGGGCGGCCGCAGCGACGCCGGCTGCGGCGAGGTACCACTCGCGGCGTCCGCGTTCCGGCAGTTCGCGGCGCCAGGCGGTGAGGGCGGCACCGACGGCGACGGCGAGGACCACGAGGCCGACCAGCGGCGCGGTGCCGACGTGCGTCTGCACGAGGTAGCTGCCCACGATGACCGTGCCGGCGGCCGCCGGGAGGTTGCCGAGCGCGGCCCGGGCGCCGAGTGCCAACAGCAGCGCGGTCGGCAGCAGCAGGGCATAGGGGTTCCAGACCAGGGCGAACACCCGGTCGGGCATCCGCAGCACGTACAGCAGCAGCAGCCCGGCCGCCAGGGGCTGGGCCCACGGCCGGCTGCGCCCGGCGGCCGCGACGACGAGCGCGGCGAAGAGGCCGTGCAGCGTCAACGAGGCCACCACCAGCGCCGCTCCGGTGGAACCGAGCACCGCGAAGACCGGGTGGAGCAGGGAGAACCACGCCGGCCCGGGATGCGCCCAGCCCCAGCGCGAGTAGGGCCCGATGGCCTGGTCGAGCCGCCCGGCGTCGGTGACGTCCAGGGCGGTGAGGGCGAAGTCGCTGCCCAGGGTCAGCTCGCCGACGACGGCGAAGCGCACGGCGGCGATCAGGAAGGGGGCCGCGGCCAGGGCCATCCACAGCCAGCCGAGACGCTGCCGCACGCGGTCCTGGCGGGGCTCGGGGTGGTCGGCCACCGGCGCTGATGAGATCCCGGTCCCGGGGTCGGCGTCCAGCGATGTCGTGCCCATGGCGATCGCACGCTAGCAACCGAGCCGGCCCGGTACCGGACGCCTGAGCTGCATGGTGCAGCTGGGGCCGCGGGTGGGACACGTGCAGAGCCGGTCACGCCCGCAGCGGCGGATCCTCGCTCAGCCGTCCCGCCAAGGCCTACCCCGCGGAGCCGGCCCCGACCACGACGACGTACTCCGCCCCCTCAGGGCAGAAATGGCCATTTCTGCCCTGAGGGGCGGGGCTCACCGGTGGCGGCCGTGCAGCATGCCGACGACGCGCGCGAGCCGGTCGGTCGTGTTGGCCGGCCGGCGGAAGCTCATGACGTTGACCGGGAGGGCGATCCGCTGCCGGGTGATCGCCTTCGAGCGGGTGAACTCCTTGAGCCCGTCCTCGCCGTGGATCCGGCCGAAGCCGGAGTCGCCGACGCCGCCGAAGGGCAGCGCCGGCACCGAGGCGAAGGTCAGCACCGAGTTGATCGAGGTCATGCCGCTGCGCATCCGGCTGGCGAGGTCCATCGCCCTGGCCCTGGAGCCGGAGAAGATCGAGCCGGCCAGGCCGTAGGTCGTGTCGTTGGTCAGCCGCAGCGCCTCCTCGGCATCGCGCACCTTGGTGATCGTCAGCGTCGGGCCGAAGGTCTCCTCGCGGATCGCGGCGGACTCCTCCGGCACGTCGAGCAGCACCGTCGGCGCGATGTAGCCCTGGCCGGAGAGCGCGGCCTCGCCGGTGATCACGCGGGCACCGGCGGAGGCGGCGTCCTGGACGTGCCGGTTCACGATGTCGATCTGCGAGGGCATCGTCATCGGGCCGTAGGTGGCCTCGTCGTCCGAACCCGGCCGCAGCTCGCGCACCTGCGTGGTCACCTCGGCGACGAACCGGTCGTAGACGGCCTCGGTGACGTAGACCCGCTCGACGCCGATGCAGGTCTGGCCGCCGTTGCTCATCGCACCCCAGACGGCGGCGTCGGCGGCGGCTCCCACATCGGCGTCGTCGTCGACGATCATCGCGTCCTTGCCGCCGAGCTCCATGAGCACCGGGGTGAGGGTCTCGGCGCACGCGGCCATGACCTTCTTGCCCGTCGGCGCGGAGCCGGTGAAGGCGATCTTCCCGACGCCGGCCCGGCACAGCGCGTTGCCGGTGTCACCGAAGCCGGTGACGACCTGGACGACGTCGGCGGCGTCCGGGACGGCGGCCCGCCAGGCGGCGGCGAGCCACGCGCCGATGGCCGGGGTGTACTCCGAGGGCTTGAAGACGACGGCGTTGCCCGCGGCCAGGGCGTAGGCGATCGAGCCCATGGGCGTGAACACCGGGTAGTTCCACGGGCCGATGACGCCGACGACGCCCAGCGGCTGGTACTCCAGGTACGCGGCGTGGTTGGCCGCCAGCATCCCGGACCGCACCCGCCGCTGCCCGAGCGCCTTGCGGGCGTGCCCGGCGGCGCAGGCGAGGTGGTCGATGGCCAGGCTGATCTCGAGGATCGCGTCGGCGTGCGGCTTGCCGTTCTCGCGGTGCACCAGGTCGGCGAGCTCGTGCAGCCGGCGGGCCACGTATCCGCGGAAGGCGTTCAGCCGCTGCTTGCGCCCGTCGAAACCGAGGCCCGCCCAGAGCTCGGCGGCGGCGCGGGCCTGCGCCACGGTCTCGGTGACGGCGTCCTCGTCGTGGATCGGGAAGACCCCGACGACCGCGCCCGTGGCCGGGTCGGTGGACTCGAACGTGGCGTTCCCGGCAGACGAGCCGGCGACCCCGGCGTTCGTGGCGGGCAGAGCCAACTCTTCGGCGAGCGACATGCCACGCAGGTTACCGACGGGTCCGCCCCGCGGCCCGGTCGAGCGTCAGACCGCAGCGACGACGGCCCACGCCGTCTTCTGCCCACGGCCCACGGTGGCCCAGCCGTGTCGCACCGAGAGATCGGCGACGAGGTAGAGGCCGAAGCCGCCCTTGCCGGGGTCGCGGCCCTGGGCCGGGGTCGGCGGGATGTCGGGGGAGGCGTCGCTCACCGCGACCAGCCACTCGTCGCCCGCCTGGCTGATCGCGGCGGCGACCGGGGCGCCCCCGTGCCGGAGGGCGTTGGAGGCCAGCTCGTCGGCGATCAGCACCAGCCGCTCGGACCAGTGGTCCTGCTCCGGGCGCTCGACCGTGGCACTGCCGGTCATCGTGGCCCGCAGCCGCGACCGGAGTCGGGCCAGCTGGTCGAGGGAGCTCAGCTCCTGGCACCACAGCTCGGTGAAGCCGTGCGGAAGGCGCGCGAACTCCCAGAGGGCCACCGGCACCGCCTTCCGAGTTCGTCTGCGACCGGCACACCGGCCGTTGCAGCCACCCTGCCCCGTCTCCGTGATCATCAGTCCCGGACTCACCCGGAGGAGTCCCGGTAAACCCTAGGGGCCGACCCTGATGTCGGAACCAGGAGGAGGGAGTCCTCTCACTGACCCCAGCGCGGGATGGCGGTCGCTCCCGCCGCGTGCCCGTGCGTCGACGGCCGGAACCCGGCGCGGGCGAGGAGAGGGCGCGAGGGCCCGGAGCTCAGGAGGAGGTGCGCAGCCGCACGGAGTAGCGCACGGCCCGGACCCTGCGAACGGGTCGCGGCGCCGTCGAACGATCTACCGGTCGCCGTCCGCGGGGCCGGCAGAGCCGGCCTGCTGGGCCTGCTGGGCCTGGTGCGTCTCCCAGCGGCGACGGTCCCTCTCGCGGGCGCCGGCGTTCTGCTCCCACTTCGCCTTGCGGCGGCGGGCCCGCTCCTGCTCCCGCTCCTCGAAGGTGGAGTGCTGGTCCCAGCCGCGGGCGGCGAGCACCATGCCGAGCACGGTCAGGAGCGCGACGGCCACGGCGACGGCGATCACGACGTCGAGCACCAGGAAGGCGAGCGCGGACAGGGCGAGCGCCACGACCGCCCCGAGGACCGGGCCGGTGCTCGAGCGTCCGCGCCCAGGCTCTGTCGTCACACCTCCAGTATCCGCGCCGCCGCCCCGGCCGTCCGCGGGGCCTTGCCACCGGGAGTTCCGGGCTCGTACCGTGGGGTCGGCGGTTCAACAGCAAGCCGTTTCCCCTCGCGGTACGGATCTGTCGCGTCGCTCGCTCCGGGCACGATCGGTCGACTCCTCCTGGGCTCCCAGGCACCATCCGCCGAGAGGCTCCCCATGGCCGCATCCTTCGCCGACCCGTCGGCCACCGACCTGGTCCGCATCGACGTCGTCGCGCACGGCTCCGCCGTGCAGCTGACGGCTGCCGGTGAGATCGACTCCTCCTCCGCACCCGCGCTGGAGCGCCGCATCGAGGCGGCGCTGGCCGGTGAGCTGGAGCGGCTGACCATCGATCTCCGCGACGTGAGTTTCCTCGACTCCGCCGGGCTCTGCGTCCTCGCCGCGGCGCACCGGCGCACCGGCGAGCAGCAGATCGAGCTGCGCGTGCTGGCCTCCTCGAGGGCCGTCATCCGGCCGCTGCAGATCACCGGGCTGTGGCAGCTGCTGGGCGCCGAGCAGGTCGACGCCGCCTCGGACGACGAACAGGGCGTCGCCTGACCGGAGGAGGGCGCGTGCGCGCGGCCGTGTGCCGCGGGGCACACTCCTAGGACGTGCGCCGGCCGCTCCAGGGGCCGTGGACGCGGACCTACCCCAGGAGGAACCCCGTGCGAGAAGCGGTCATCTGCGAGCCCCTGCGGACCCCGGTCGGCGGCTTCGGCGGCTCGCTGCGCGACGTCCCCGTGCAGGAGCTCGCGGCCACGGTCATCCGTGCGCTGATCGAGCGCACCGGCATCCCTCCGGAGTCCGTCGAGGACGTCCTGCTGGGCAACTGCTACCCGACGATGGACGCCCCGGCCATCGGCCGCGTGGCCGGGCTGAACGCCGGCCTGCCGGTCACCGCCTCCGGGATCCAGATCGACCGGCGCTGCGGCTCGGGGCTGCAGGCCGTGGTCAACGCCGCCATGCAGGTCCAGTCGGGCGCCTCCGACCTGGTCCTCGCCGGCGGTGCCGAGTCGATGAGCAACGCGCCGTTCTACTCGACTGCCATGCGCTGGGGTGTCCGCGCCGGCACCGGCGTGCTGCTCGAGGACGGACTGGTGCGCGGTCGGGTCACCGCCGGCGGCACCAACCACCCGGTGCCCGGCGGCATGATCGAGACCGCGGAGAACCTCCGCCGCGAGTACGAGATCGGCCGCGCGGAGCAGGACGAGTACGCGGTGCGCAGCCACCAGCGCGCCGCCGCCGCCGTCGAGGCCGGCCGGTTCGCCGACGAGATCGTCCCGGTCACGGTGAAGGGCCGCAAGGGCGACACCGTCGTCGACCGCGACGAGCACATCCGCCCCGACGCGAACGTCGACACCCTCGCCCGGCTGCGCCCGATCATGGGCAAGCAGGACGACGAGGCGACCGTCACCGCCGGCAACGCCAGCGGCCAGAACGACGGCGCCGCACTCTGCATCGTGACCACGCCCGAGAAGGCGGCCGAGCTCGGGCTGCGCCCGCTGGCGAAGCTGGTCTCGTGGAGCGTGGCCGGCGTCCCGCCGCGGACCATGGGCATCGGCCCGGTCCCGGCGACGGCGAAGGCGCTCGCGATCGCCGGCCTGGTGCTCGCCCAGATCGACCTGATCGAGCTCAACGAGGCGTTCGCCAGCCAGGTGCTCGCCGTCGCCCGCGAGTGGGAGTTCACCGAGAAGGACTGGGAGCGCACGAACGTCAACGGCTCCGGTATCTCGCTGGGCCACCCGGTCGGCGCCACCGGTGGCCGCATCCTCGCCACGCTGCTGCGCGAGATGGATCGCCGCGAAGCCCGCTACGGCCTGGAGACGATGTGCATCGGCGGCGGGCAGGGCCTGGCCGCGGTGTTCGAGCGCGTCGCCTGAACGACCCGCACCACGATCCCCACCCTCAGACCGAACAGGAGCACGCCATGAGCAAGGTCGCCATCGTCACCGGCGCAGCGCGCGGCATCGGGGCGGCCACCGCCCAGCGGCTGGCGCAGGACGGCTTCGCCGTCGCGGTGCTGGATCTACGGGCCGACGACTGCGCGGACACCGTCGCCGCGATCGAGTCCGCCGGTGGCCGCGCGCTGGCCGTCGGCGCCGACGTCAGCGACGCGGAGCAGGTGCAGGCCGCGGTGGACCGGATCGCCGCCGAGCTCGGCCCGCCGGTCGTGCTGGTCAACAACGCCGGGGTCACCCGCGACAACCTGCTGTTCAAGATGAGCGACACCGACTGGGACCTCGTCATGGACGTGCACCTGCGCGGCTCGTTCCTGATGACCCGGGCCGCCCAGAAGCACATGATCGAGGCCGGGTGGGGCCGGATCGTGAACCTGTCGAGCACCTCGGCGCTGGGGAACCGCGGCCAGGCGAACTACTCCACGGCCAAGGCCGGCCTGCAGGGCTTCACCAAGACCCTCGCGATCGAGCTCGGCAAGTTCGGCGTCACCGCCAACGCCATCGCGCCGGGCTTCATCCAGACGGAGATGACCAAGGCGACCGCCGAGCGCATCGGCGAGGAGTGGGAGGGCTACGTGGCCAAGCGGGCCGCGGCGATCCCGGTCGCACGCGCCGGCGTCCCCGAGGACATCGCGCACACCGTCTCGTTCTTCGTCAGCGAGGGGGCCGGGTTCATCAGCGGCCAGGTCATCTACGCCGCCGGTGGCCCCCGGGCCTGACCGTCAGGGGCGGGGCCATTCCCCGACGAGGGCACGATCCACGGCCTCGCCCCGACGTCGGACGTCGTCGGCCGTCCACCCCGTGGGCGGCTGCGCCTCGTACTGCGCGCCCAGCAGGTCCCGCTCCCGGCGGACAGCTGCCTGCTGGACGGGGGAGCTGGTCTTCCATGCGGCCTCGCTCAACAGGGCGAACAACCGTTCCGCGACGGCCGGGTCCTCCCCGCTGTTCGATCGCGGTTGCGTGATCGTCTGCGCGAGGAGGGTCGGGTAGTCCCAGGACGGTGCGAGCAGGCGGAGCGTGCCGTCGCTGTCGGCGAGCCGCCGATGCCACGTGGTGCGCTCCGCCGCGAGTCCCAGCACGTCGGAGGCGTGCGAGAGCGCGTGGACGGCGGTCGTCGGGTCGTTGATGCCGGGGGACAGCGCCCGGACGGCGATGTCGACCAGCTTGCGCAGCCCGTAGCTGGGGTCGCCGCGGTCTGCCCGCTCGTAACCGAGGACGATGTTGTCGGCGAGCGCGTCCTCCAGCGGCTCCGTCAGCGGCTCGGCGGCGGAGCCGTCGCTCCACGCCCAGGCGACCGGGACGCCGGCGAGCACGGACTCGCCCGGACGGGGGATCAACCGAAGCACGGCGCCCGCGTCCTGCGCCGCGGCGACGAGCGGACCCTCGATGACCTGCACCAGGAAACCGCTGTGCCGGGCGCACACCGGCCGGGCGTGCGGGGGGACCGGTGGCAGGTCGGCGTCGGGCTGCTCGTCGGCCTCCTGCGCGGTGGTCAGCTGGCGCAGCGTGGCGGTGGCCTCCACGTGGACGTCGCGCAGCATGGTCTCCACCCGCAGCTGCCGGCTCTGGTGGCTGAGGAAGGCGACCAGTGCTCCGACCGAGAGCAGCGTCAGGAGCAGGGCGACGGTCACCGAGAGCCGGGGGACGAACTCTCCCGAGCCGGACTCGTCGGCCGACCGCACCGTGCGCAGGACCACGAGCGCGAAGACGAAGGTGCCGAGCAGGATGCCGAGGCAGCTCTGCACGACCCGGTCGCGCACGAAGGTCTGGAGCAGTCGCGGTGAGTACTGGCTGCTAGCCAGCTGCAGAGTGACGATCGTGAGCGAGAACAGCAGGGTGGTGACCGAGATGAGCGACGACGCGATCGCCGACAGCACCGTGCGCGCCGCCGACGGGCCTCCGCCGAACACGTAGGCGAGGGGTTCCTCCGTGCCTTCCTGCAGCCAGCCGTCGACCTCCGGGAGCAGGAAGGCCAGACCGACGGCGGCCAGGACGCCCAGTGCGGGCAGCGGCCACAGCGCCCCGCTGACGACCCGGCGAAGGGTGCTCAGGCGGCCACCGCGCGGGTTCGATGCACCGGACCTGCTCATGACGACGGCTCCCGGTCCCCGGCCTGGCTCATGTCCGCTCCGGGTACCGCGCGCGGACGAGCAGGTACGCGCCGAACGCGGCGATGCCGAGCGCCACCAGGGTCAGCAGGAACTGGCCGAAGGGCGCCTCCAGGATGGTCCGCAGCGCGCCGTCGAGGCCACTGGCCTTCTCCGCGTCGAAGGTGACCGCCGACCACACGAGCAGGCCGCCGACCACCCCGAGGGCGATGCCCTTGCCGGGGTAGCCGACCTGCCCCAGCCGCGTCACCAGCCGGGTGGCCGACGACGGCGCCGCGGCGAGGTCGATCTCCTTGAGGAAGTGCTTCGTGACGCCCTTGTAGACGTGGTAGATCCCGACGCCGATCAGCACCAGCCCGGCGGCACCGACCAGCCAGCGGCCCGCCGGCCAGCCGAAGACCCCGGCCGCGGTGTCCTGCTGCTGCTGCGAGCTCGACGAGCCGCCCCCCGTCGCGAAGCGGATCGCCAGCACGGCCAGCGCGGCGTAGACCACCGCCTTGGCCACGGCCTTCACCGATTTCCGGACGGCCTTGGTGCGCTGCTCGCCGGACGCAGACCAACCCGAGCGCCACCGGAGCACCTCGAGCGCCTGCCAGACGGCCAGCGCGATCAACCCGATCGCGACGATCCACAGCAACGGCTTGCCGAGCGGGGACTCGGCCAGGGTCTGCAGCGCTCCGGACTGGTCGGCCGACTCGCTCGACGTCCCCCAGGCGACCTGGAGGGCCAGCCAGGCCACCAGCAGGTGCACGACGCCGTAGGCGAGGAGACCGACGCGTGCCAGGTTCTCGAGTCCGTCTCCGTCGGCGGCACGCAGGGTGCCACCGGTCGAACGTGAGCCGCTCATGCAGGACTCCAGGGGGTGAGGAGAAGATCAACGCCTCAGCCTGGCACGCGGACGTCCCCGGTGCCTGCCGTCGTCCCCCGTCGGTGAGGGACACTGGCTCCGTGGCGAACGCTGGAACCGTCCTGACCGCTCAGCCGACCCCCGAGGTCGCCCGGCGCGCGTGGCCGCAGTGGCTCGCGCTGGGGAGTGCGATGCTCGTCGTCGCCGTGGCGGCGATCCTCTGGTCCGACGGCGGCGCCCGCCTCCTCCTCGGTGCCCTCGGACTGTTCCTCGCCGTGCGCGGCGCGGTGCTCCTCCGCAACGCGCCGAGCCTGGCCGGCGAGCTGGCCGGCCGCGCCCGCACGCTCGGCTCCGGTGCCGTCGGTGCCGGCGTCGTCGCGCTGGTCGTGGCCCTGCTCCCCGGTGGAGCTGCGGCCCGCGTGCTGCTGGTCGGCGTGCCGGTCGTCCTGCTGGCGGGCGCGCTGGCGCTGCTGAGCCGCACCGGCCCCGCCCGGCGCGGCGGCTCGGTGGTGCTCGGGGCCGGCGTGCTCGTCACCGGCCTGCTGGTGGCCCGCGGGCTCGACCAGGGCTGGGCCGCCGCCGGCGACGCCGCCACCGTCGTCGCCGCGGTGCTGGTCGCCCTGCTGGCGGTGCCGGTGCTGGTCAGCGCAGTCAACCTGCGCACGGTCGCCGCCCAGCCCGCTGCGCCCGCCCCGGCCGGCGGCGGCTGCGGCGGCTGCGCCTGCGGAGCCGGTGGCTGCGGCTCCTGACCTCCCCGCCCCGGATCCGGCCGGCGCTCAGCGCCGCTCGAGACCGTCCAGCTCCGGCGGCAGCTCGTCCGGGTGCAGCACGCCGAGCCGCTGGGTCGCCCGGGTGAGGACGACGTAGAGGTCGTTCCAGCCGCGCACGCCCTCGGCGACGATCGCGGCCGGGTCGACCACCAACACCGAGTCGAACTCCAGGCCCTTGGCCCCCTCCGGTGGCAGCACCACCGGCGCGTCGGCGCGGTCGGGGTCGGCCGGCAGCCGGGCGGCCACAGCCGCGGCCACCGAGTCCAGCCGGCTGCGCGGGACGAGCACCCCGAGGGTGCCCTCCTCCTTGTCGAACTCCAGCGCGGCCTCGGCGACCGCATCGGCCAGGTCCGCATCGGCGACCCGCCGCGCCCACGGGTGCACGCCGGTGGAGCGCACGGACGTCGCGGCCGCCGTGGGCGCGCCGGTCGCGGCCAGCACCTCGGTCGCCACGGCCATGATCTCGCTCGGCGTGCGGTAGTTGACCGTCAGCTCGGCCAGCTGCCAGGTGCGGCCCAGGTGCGGGTCGAGCACCTCGGCCCAGCTGGTCGCGCCGGCCAGCGTGCTGGTCTGCGCGACATCCCCGACCACGGTCATCGATCGGGTGGGGCAGCGGCGCAACAGCAGCCGCCAGGCCATCGCGGAGAGCTCCTGCGCCTCGTCGACGATGATGTGCCCGTAGGTCCAGGTGCGGTCCGCCGACGCCCGCTCGGCGGTGCTGCGGTAGTCGGTCTCCTCCTGCCGCTCGGCCAGCCCCTCGGCGTCGAGCAGGTCGCCGGCGAGCAGCTCCTCGGCCTCGTCCGGCGTCTCGGCGTCGGTCGAACGCGAGCCGTGCAGCATGTCCAGGGTCTCCTGGGCCTCGCGCAGCCGGTGCTGGCGGTCGCGCTCCTCCGCCCGGCGCTGCGCGGACTCGTCGATGCCGAGCAGCTCGTCGATCTCCTCGAGCAGCGGCACGTCGGCCGGCGTCCAGGGGGCGGAGGGTGCCCGGTGCAGCAGCGCCCGCTCGTCCGCGGTCAGCCCGGCCGCCACGGCGTCCAGCTGCCGGCGCGAGGCGAGCAGGTCGCGGAGCACCCGCTCGGCGGTGAGCCGGGGCCAGAGCCGGTCGATCAGGCCGTGCACCGCGGGCTCGGCGGAGACCTCGCGGCGCAGCGCGGCGACGTCGCCCGCGTCGAGCAGGTTGGCCCCGCCGAGCACGTTCTCGCCGAGCTTGTCGGCGTACTTGCGGGCCAGCACCTCGATCACGGTGCGCGCCGCCGCCGGCCGGGCCTCGTTGTGCACCCGTGAGGCCGACCGGGCCCGGCTGCGGACGCGGGCGGCGTCGGCCTTGGTGAAGCGCAGCGGGATGCCGTCGATCTCGATCTCGGCCGGGCGGTCGAGCACCGCCTGGCGCTGCTTCACCGCCGCGGCGACGACGTCGGCCATGACCAGGCGGCCCTTCACCTCCGCGACCTCCGGCGCCTCCGGCGCGTGCGCCTGCAGGCCCGGGCGCAGCCCGCCGATGTCGGCCAGGACGACGCCGGTCTCGCCGAGGGAGGGCAGCACGTCGGCGATGTAGCGCAGGAACGTGGGGGAGGGGCCGACGACGAGCAGCCCGCTGCGGGCCAGCCGCTCGCGGTGGGTGTAGAGCAGGTAGGCCGCCCGGTGCAGGGCGACGGCGGTCTTCCCGGTGCCCGGCCCGCCCTGGACGACGAGCACGCCGCGGACGTCGGCGCGGATGATCCGGTCCTGCTCGGCCTGGATGGTGCGGACGATGTCGGTCATCCGGCCGGTGCGCGAGGCGTTGAGCGCGGCGAGCAGCACCGACTCGCCGGCCAGCCCGCCACGGTCGGTGGTGCCGCCGTCGAGGGCGGCCGCGCTGATGTCCAGGGTCTCGTCGGCGACGCTGACCACGGTGCGGCCCCGGGTGCGGATGTGCCGGCGGCGGCGCACGCCCTCGTCGTGCAGCGGCGTCGCCGTGTAGAACGGCCGGGCGGCCGGGGCGCGCCAGTCGATCAGCAGCGGCTCCTCGGCGCCGTCGGCGAACAGCCCGATCCGGCCGATGTAGCGGGGGATCTCCGACTCGTGCCGGTCCAGCCGGCCGAAGACCAGGCCGTGCTCCGCGGCGTCCAGGGCGACGATCCGGTGGGTGTGCAGCTCGACGGAGGCCTCGCGCTCGCCGACGGCCTGCGGGTTGTGCGGCACCATCGCCAGCGCGTCGTCGAGGCGGCCGACGCTGCGCGCACGCACCTCGTCCAGCCGGTCGAACAGCGCGGTCACGTAGGGCTGTTCCGCGGCGATCCCGGCGTCGGGGGCGTCCGCGGCTCGAGCTGTCGACAAGAGTGCCGCTTTCGGTCGGAGATGCAGAGGATCCCCGCGAGGGGCGCCGGTCGGGGCGGCCGCCCATTATGCGCGTGTGGCATCAGCGGCCGGAGGAGATGAGCAGCCGACCGGCGAGCTCGACCGGGCGGCCCAGCGCGGAGATCGTCACGGGGACGCGGACCACGACGGGTGACCCAACTCATCAGGTCGGGCGAGAGGCAACTCCGCGGACACCTCCACGACATCCGGTCTGCCTGGCGTCGGAACCGTCCGCGAGGGAGGAGAAGCCCATGACCACCAGCAGCCCTCGAGCGGCCCGACACCCGGACCGCTCCCGACCGCGACACGCCCGACGCCACCTGGACGTGCGAGAACTGCCGTACCGAGACCCGCGCCGTCCGCAAGCGCTGCACCGACTGCGGGACGTCGCGCTAGTGAGACCTCATGCGGTGGGCGGCTCCCCCCGGAGACGTACGACCGCGGCGCGGTAGCGGCGGGCTCCGGCCAGCCGCCAGGCCCACCGCTGCCATCGGGTCAGGCCGGCGAGCAGGCGGGCGCGGTCGCCGGCGCAGGAGTCCTCGAGCGCGAGGCCGAGCACGAGCCACCGCTCGCGGCGGCTCAGCCGGCAGGAGGTGGCCGCGGTGACGGCCGACCACCGGGCGGCGTCGAGGTGCGCGTCCAGCAGGGGGAGCAGGACGCGCTCCTCGTCGCCGGTGTGCGCGTCGACGGCCTCGGCGAGCCGGAGGCAGCCCCGCGCCAGGACGTCGCGGGCCGCTGCCGTGCCGGTCACCTCCCACTGGCGGGCGGCGGTGGCGAGGTCGCGCATCGCGGAGTCGATGCGGGCGGCCCGCACCGTCCAGCCCGCGACGGTGTCGCGCAGCTGCGCCTCGGACCGCGCGGGAACGGCGTCCAGCAGCGCCGGCCACAGCGCCTCGCGTTCGCACCGGTGGTGGGCCAGCAGCAACCGGGAGACCAGGTCGGCGTGCCCGGTGAGGGCGCAGGTGCGGGCGGGCTCGGCGGGGGGAGCCCAGGCGAGCAACCCGGCGAGCAGCCGCAGCTCGCGGCGCTCCACCCGGTGCATCACCCGCTGGTAGGCGGCGGCGCGGCCGTCGGGTGCGGGTGCAGCCGCCGGAGGGCCGGGCGGGAGATCGTCGGCGGGCGAGCGCGGCACCGGGACGACGGCGGTGGCGGTGCCGGCGTGGACAGCGGTCATGCGGGACCTCGCGGGAGGTTCGGGCCTGGCCCCGGGCGGCGCCGGGGCACGACGCGGCGAGAGTAGCGGCGGCCGGCACCGCCGCGACAGGGACTTCCGACACCGCTGGGCAAGGCCACCGCGCGGACCGGTGCGCGGCGTCCGGCCGTGCCCGGGAACTGACCGGCGGTGACCGTTCCCCGAACGGCGAGGCGCAGACACCCCGGGTCCGCTGACCTAGGGTTCGCCCCGTGGAGACTGTGCTGCAGCGGAACAACGTGCGTACCGGCGGGACACCGGACGGCCGGCCGATGATGTTCGCCCACGGGTTCGGCTGCGACCAGCAGATGTGGCGCTTCGTCGTCCCGGCGTTCGAGGACGACCACCGGATCGTGCTGTTCGACCACGTCGGTGCCGGCAATTCCGACCTGGCCGCCTACGACCGCGCGACCTACGGCTCGCTGCGCGGTTACGCCGACGACGTGGTGGCGATCTGCCGCGAGCTCGAGCTCCGCGACGTCGTCTTCGTGGGGCACTCGGTCAGCGCGATGATCGGCGTCCTGGCGCAGCAGGCGGCCCCCGAGCTCTTCGGCGCCCTGGTGATGATCGGGCCGAGCCCCCGGTACGTCGACGAAGGCGACTACACCGGCGGGTTCAGCCGCACCGACATCGCCGGCCTGCTCGACGCCCTGGACGCCAACCACCTCGGGTGGTCGGCGCAGATGGCGCCGGTGATCATGGGGGTGCCCGACCACCCGGAGTACGCCGAGGAGCTCACCAACAGCTTCTGCCGCACCGATCCGGACATCACCCGGCACTTCGCCCGCGTGACCTTCCTGTCGGACAACCGCGCCGACCTGGCGGACGTCGACATCCCGGCGTTGGTCCTGCAGTGCAAGGACGACGTCATCGCCCCCGAGGTGGTCGGCCGCTACGTGCACGAGCACATCCCCGGCAGCACGTTCACCCAGCTCGCCGCGACCGGCCACTGCCCGCACCTGAGCGCGCCGGAGGAGACGGCTGCCGCGATCCGGGCGTTCCTGCCGGGGTGAGGGTGTCCAGACTGTGGTCCGCCGGGGGGTCGGACCCGGACGAGTACGGCCGGCTGGACGGGCTGCTCGAGGACGACCCCGCCGATCTCTACGAGAACGCGCCGATGGGTTACCTGTCGACGATGCCCGACGGCCGCATCGTGAAGGTCAACCGCACGTTCTGCTCCTGGATCGGCCGGTCCGCCGAGGAGGTGCTGGGCGCGCGCTTCCAGGACCTGCTGAGCATCGGCGGACGGGTCTACTACGAGACGCACCTGGTGCCCCTGCTGCGCATGCAGGGGGCGGTGCAGGAGATCGCGCTGGACCTGCTGCGCGCCGACGGGACGGTGCTGTCCTGCCTGGCCAACGCCGTGGAGCTCCGGGGCGATGACGGCGCGCCGCTGCTGATCCGGGCCACGGTCTTCGACGCGACCGCCCGCCGCCGGTACGAGCGCGAGCTGCTGGCCGCACAGCAGGCCGCGGAGGAGTCGGAGCTCCGCTCGGTCACCCTCCAGCGGGTGGTCTCCGACCTGGCGGCCGCGCTCTCGGTCGAGGACGTCGCAACGGTCATCGTCGAGCACAGCTGCGAGGCGCTGCAGGCCCGGGGCGCGGCGCTGGTGCTGGTCGAGGCCGATCTGCACGATCCCGACGCGCCGCCCGCGCTGCGGCCGGTCCGGTCGGTCGGGCTGCCGGAGACCCTGCTGCCGGAGCTGCGCGACGCCGCGGGCAGCCGGCTGGCCGTGGAGCTGGCGCGCGGCGTGCGCTCGATCGTGCTCGGCGACCGCTTGCGGGTCGACCAGCCCTCGCTGTCGGCGGCCATGACCGCTTCGGCCCTGACGGAGCTGGTGGTGGTGCCGGTGACCGCCGACGGCCGGCGGCTCGGCGTGCTCGTCCTCGCGCGCGGCGAGAACGCCGGCGACCTGATCAGCCTCGACGAGCCGGGGGAGGTCCGGGAACTCGGCACCGTCGAGGTCAACCTGATCTGGACCCTGGGCCGGCAGGCCGGGCAGGCTCTGGAGCGGGCGCGGCTGCACGAGGAGACGGCGCGCCAGGCCGAGCGGGCCGCCTTCCTGCTCGAGGCCGCGCGGTTGCTGGCGGGTGCCGCCGACGTGTCGGAGATCGTGGACCGGCTGGCCACGCTCGTCGTGACCGGGTTGGCAGACGTCTGCATCGTCGACCTGGACACGGACGAGGGGCTGACCCGCCCCGCGGTACGGCACCGCGATCCGGGGCAGGCGCACGTCGTCGAGGAACTGCGTACCCGTCACCTCCCGCGCCGGTCGACCTCCCATCCCAGCGCGCGGGCGTTGCGTACCGGCAGCACCGAGTGGATCCGGACGGTCGACGAGGAGTTCCTTCGGGCGATCGCCTCGGACGACCAGCACCTGGGGGTGTTGCGCGCGTTGGATCTGTCGTCGCTCGTGGCCGTGCCGCTGACCTCCGAGGGGCGGCACCTGGGCGTGCTGACGATTGCCACCAACCGCGCGCGTGGACCGTTCACGAGCGCCGACGTCGAGGTGGCCACGCAGCTCGCCCTCCAGCTGGGGCTCGTCGTGGCCAAGGCCCAGCGGTACGACCTCGCCGTCCGGACCTCGCACGTCCTTCAGGTGAACCTGCTCCCCCCGCCGCCGCCCTCGGTGGACGGGCTCGCGGTGGCGGTGCGCTACCTGGCGGCCACGCGGGGCGTGGAGATCGGTGGCGACTTCTACGACGTCATCCGACTGCCCAGTGGCGAGGTCGGCCTCGCGGTGGGTGACGTGGTGGGTCACGACATCACCGCGGCGGCGACCATGGGGCAGCTGCACAGCGTCTACCGGGCGCTGCTCGCCGACGGGCCGGCGCCCGCCGCGGTGATCGACAGGCTGCAGACGGGCTGGCCGCTGCTGGGCCTGCAGCGGATGGCGACGGCGCTGTTCGCCACCCTGGACCCGGCGTCGGGCCGGCTGCGGATCGCCTCCGCCGGGCACCCGCCGCCGGTGCTGCTCGTCGACGGCCGCGCGTCGTTCCTGCCGGTGCCGCCCAGCCGGATGCTCGGCGCCCCGCCGTCGGTCGCCGACGAGTGGATCGGCATGCTGCCCGAGGGCGCCAGCCTGATCCTGTTCACCGACGGCCTCGTCGAGAGCCGCTCGGCCGACATCGACGAGGGGTTCGCCCTGCTCCTGGCCGCCGCCTCCTCGGCGGGGACGTCGGACCCGGGCGCCCTCTGCGACCACCTGCTGGCCGAGCTGACCGGGGCGCACCGCGCCGACGACATCGCCCTGCTGGTCCTCACCCGCGCCCCCCGCTGGGATCAGGGCACCTGATCTTCGGGTGTCCTTCCTCACGGCACACGGTGAAGGAGGAGGCTCGGCGGTGAGGGAGGACGTCGAACATCACGGTGGATGTTCCCCTCCGGGCGCGCAGGAGGGCGGGGCGCCCTGTACAACCGAGGCAGGAGTCCGCATCGAGCTGGGAGTGGCATGACCAACCCGTTGACACTGGCGCCGGCACCCCGGTCCGAGGCGGCCGAGCGGGTGCGCGGCGAGGTGCGCGACTTCCTCGCCGAGGAGCTGGCCGCCGGCACCTTCAGCACGCACGTCGACACCTGGCTGTCCGGCGTGGACCCGGAGTTCTCCCGCAAGCTGGGCGCGCGCGGCTGGCTGGGCATGACCTGGCCGAAGCAGTACGGCGGCCACGAGCGCACGGCGATGGAGCGCTACGCCGTCACCGAGGAGCTGCTGGCCGCCGGGGCACCGGTCGCCGCGCACTGGATCGCCGACCGGCAGTCCGGTCCCAACCTGCTGCAGTACGGCACCGAGGCGCAGCGGCGCGAGATCCTGCCGCGCATCGCCCGCGGCGAGTGCTACTTCGTGATCGGCATGAGCGAGCCGGACTCCGGCTCCGACCTCGCCTCGATCCGCACGAAGGCGGTCCGGAACGAGGCCGGCGACTGGGTGGTCAACGGCGCCAAGGTCTGGACGTCGAATGCGCACGCCTCGCACTACGGGATCGTGCTCGTGCGCACCGCGCCGGTGGACACGGCGAACCGGCACGCGGGCATGTCCCAGCTGCTGATCGACCTGTCGCTGCCGGGCATCACGATCAACCCGATCCGCATCCTCGACGGCGGCCACCACTTCAACGAGGTGGTCTTCGAGGACGTCGTCGTCCCGGGGGACATGCTGCTGGGCACCGAGGGCGACGGCTGGCACCAGGTGACCGCCGAGCTCGCGTTCGAGCGGTCCGGGCCCGAGCGGTTCCTGTCGACCTATCCGCTCGTCGCCGAGTTCGGACGTCGGGTCGTCGACTCGGGCGACCCGGCCGCGCTGGCGGTGCTCGGCCGGCTGTCGGCCCGCGTGCTGGCGCTGCGCCAGATGTCGCTGCGGATCGCGGCAGCCCTGGACCGCGGCGAGCTGCCGAACATCCCCGCAGCCCTGGTCAAGGACGTCGGGACGACGTTCGAGGCCGACGTGATCGACGAGATCCGGAGCGTGGTCGACGTGCTGCCCTCGCTCGACTCGCCCGACCCGCTGGCGCGGGCGCTGGCCGAGGCGCAGCTGCACGCTCCCGGCTACACGCTGCGCGGCGGAACCAACGAGATCCTGAGAGGGATCGTGGCACGGGGATTGGGCCTGCGATGACGACAGCGAGCGATCAGGACCTGGTGGTCGAGACAGTCCGAGGGCTGCTGACGCGGCACGAGCCGTTCGACCCGACGCCGGACCGCCGGTGGGACGCCGGTCTGTGGAGCGCGCTGGCCGAGAACGGGCTGACCGGGGTCGGGCTGCCCGAGTCCGCGGGCGGGTCCGGTGGCGAGCTGGCCGACGCGGTGGCGATCGTGCGCACGCTGGCCTCCGGCGCGGGCGCGGTGCCGGTGGCCGAGCAGCTGCTGGTGGCCGGCCCCGCCGTGATCGCGGCCGGTCTGCCGCTGCCGCCGGTCGACGAGCCGCTCACCTTCGGGCATGCCGAGGGCGTCCGGGCGATGCCGGCCGGCGATTCGTGGACGCTCACCGGGACGGTCGCGGACGTCCCGTGGGGCGCCACGGCTGCGCACATGGCGCTGCTCGCGACCGGCCCGGACGGTGCCGTGCTCGCGCTGCTGCCGACGGCCGGGCTGCCGGCGTCGGGCGCGGTGAACCTCGCGGGTGAGCCGCGGTCCACGCTCGAGCTGGACGGCGTCGCTGCCATGGCCGCGCCGCTGAACGCGGCGCAGGTGCGCGAGCTGCGGGCCGGCTACGCGCTGGCGCGGTCGGTGCAGCTGACCGCTGCGCTGGAGCAGGTGCTGGCCTGGACGGTGCAGTACGCGGGGGAGCGGCAGCAGTTCGGCCGGTCGCTGGCGAAGTTCCAGGCCATCCAGATGGAGCTCGCGGAGATGGCCGGCGAGGTGACGGCGGTGACCGCGCTGACCGACGCCGCGGTGCAGGCGCTGCACCACGGCTCCGACGACTTCTGGCTGGCGGCCGCGGCGGCGAAGGTGCGGGCGGGCGCGGCGGTCGAGGTCGTCGCGCGGCTGGCGCACCAGGTGCACGGCGCGATCGGCTTCACCCAGGAGCACAAGCTGCACCACCTGACCAAACGGCTGTGGTCGTGGCGGGACGAGGCCGGCAGCGAGCTGGTCTGGTCGAAGGTGCTCGCGCAGGGTCTGCTCGCCGACGGCCCGGACGGGCTCTGGCCCGCGCTCACCCGGGTGGTCTGAGCAGCCAGGGGTCAGACCGTCTCGGGCACGCGCAGGTGGGCGAGCACGAGGTCGAAGGTCGCCTCGTCGGTGACCTCGCCGGCGTTCTGCCGTCCCAGTTCCTGCAGCAGCGGGGCGAGCTGCGCGGTCGCCTGCTCGAGGGTGTCGTCGTCGGCGAAGGTGAGCGCGGTGGCGCTGCGGCCCTCCACCGGATCGGCGAGGACGCTCGCGCTGCAGAAGCCCGGTAGGTCGGACAGCCGGGGCACGATGCTCTCGGCGTAGGCGTCCAGCGTCGGGTCCAGGCGGTCGGGATCGGTGCGGCACCAGGTCACCCGGGTGCGCGCGCCCTCGGGGGCGCTCCGCTCGCGGTGCAGCAGCGCGATCTGCCACTCCTCGAGCGCCTGCGGGCTCTGCAGGATGTCGGCGGTCCGGGCGCGGATGCCGCGCATCTCCGAGGCGCTGCGGTGCAGCGCGGCGAGGTCCTCGAAGGAGCTGGTGACGATGCACCGGCCGGAGTCGCGGTCGGCGAGCATCGAGATGCCGACGAAACCGTCCATGCCCATCAGCGCGGGCATCGCCCGGTCGCGCAGGTAGGCGAGCGCCTCGTCGATCCGGTGCGGATCACCGTGGAAGGTGGTGGAGCGTGCGTACATGCCGGTTCCCCCTCGGACACCGGCGGCCGCCCCCTCAGGCGTCCGCCGCCGAGACACACTGTGACGCAGGCCACCCCTGCGCGGCCAGTCGAGCGGTCGCGGTCAGACGGCCCGGATGTTGGCGACGGCGACGGCCATGCTGAACCCGATGGGGCCCTCGGCGTCGTGCATCGTGCAGTGCCCGACCGCGACGCCGGCGTCGCCGGTGTGGCCGCCGGCCTCCAGGCCGATGGAGTCGCCGACGGGGTCACGGCTCAAGGTGAGCGTGTAGTCGGCGTTGATGAACTCCAGCTCGCCGGTGCTGCGGTGCGCCAGCGGGCTGGCCAGGTCGGCGGCCAGGGTGGCCCGGGCGAAGGGGGAGAGGACCTCGCCCTCGACCAGCGGGCTCCGCTCCGTCACCCACATCCGGCGGTGGGCAGGGTCCTCGCCGAACTCCTCGACCGAGCGGGGCAGGGTCGCCGGGTCGGGGGCGTTCCAGGCCGGTGTACGCGTCGGCACGGGGCCGGCCGGCTGCTCACCGCGGCGCAGTTGTACCGCGGTGGCCCGGGCGACCGTCCCGACGCCCGCGGTCACGGTCGCCTCGGTGACCCGGATGCGGCGCCCCTCGCGGACGACGACGCTGCTCACCTCGACCGGCTCGAAGGGCGCGTTGCGGAACATGTCGACGGTGAGCCGGCTGAACTGGAACTCCGGGTCGCCGTGGACGGCTTCGAGCTGCCGAGCCATCAGCCCGCCCAGCAGCCGGCCGTGGATCATGCCGGGCACCCACCAGCTCTTGGCGCTCTCCCCCGGGGCGAACCGGCCGTCGTCGGTCAGGGTGAAGTAGGCGGGCCGTGCCACGTCACACCTTCCGGATGTTGGCGACGGCGGTGGACATGCTGAAGCCGATCGGCCCCTTCTGGTCGTGCACCGTGGCGTGGCCCACCGCGACGCCGTCCTCGCTGACGTGGCCGCCGGCCGAGAGCCCGATGTACTCACCGACCGGGTCGCGGCTGAGGGTGAGCGTGTAGTCGGCGTTGATGAACTCGAGCTCGGTCTGCCCGCGGTGGGCCACCGGGCTGCCCTCGTCGGCGGCCAGCGCGGCCCGGACGAAGGGCGTGAGCTCCTCGCCGGCCACCAGCGGCCGGTCCGCGTGGATCCACATGCCCCGGCGGGAGTGGTCGCCGTCCGGGACGAAGTCGAAGAAGGGGTCGGTGATCCCCGTCGGGTCGGGGGCGTCCCAGGCCGGTGTGCGGGTGGGCACGGGGCTGGGCGGCTGCTCACCACGGCGCAGTTGCACCCCGCTGGCCCGGGCGACGACGCCGATGCTGGTCAGCACCTTCGCCTCGGTGACGCGGATGCGGCGCCCCTCCCGGATGACCTCGGTGGTCAGCTCGATCGGCTCGAACGGGGCGTTGCGGAACAGGTCGACGGTGAGCCGGCTGAACTGGAACTCGGGGGAGCCGAACGCGGTGTCGAGCGCGCGGGCCAGCAGGCCGCCGAGCAGGGGGCCGCTCAGCATGCCGGGGGTCCACCAGCTGCGGGCGTCCTCGGAGGGGACGAAGCGGTCAGCGGTCAGCGTGAAGAAGGCGGGCCGCACGAGCAGGGCTCCTCAGGGTGTTGCGAGGACCGGGTCGGGCCCTTCGGGAGACGGGATGGGTGCCCCGACCCTAGCGTCGTCCCGTTCCCGGCCGGTCGGCCTCCGGCGATCGTCCGCGGCTCAGCGGTGCGGGATCCCGCCGGGTCCGTGGCCCTCGGGCACCTGCTCGCCCTCGGCGACCGGGCCGGGCGGGGTGCCGTCGCCGAACGCGGAGCCGCCCAGTTCCTCGCGGCCGTGCGGGGTCAGCCAGACCGAGGTGTCCGGCCCGGCCGGGATGATCTGGGTCGGGTTGATGTCGGCGTGGACGACGTAGTAGTGCTCCTTGATCTGCGGGAAGTCCGTCGTGTCGCCGAACCCGGGGGTCTGGAAGAGGTCGCGCGCGTAGCCCCACAGCGCCCGGAACTCGGTCAGCTTCTGCCGGTTGCACTTGAAGTGGCCGTGGTAGACGGCGTCGAAGCGGGCCAGCGTGGTGAACAGCCGGACGTCGGCCTCGGTGATCGTGTCGCCCATGAGGAAGCGGCGGTCGGTGAGCCGCTCCTCCAGCCAGTCCAACGCGGTGAACAGCCGCTCGTAGGCGCTGTCGTAGGCGCGCTGCGAGCCGGAGAAGCCGCAGCGGTACACGCCGTTGTTGACCTCGGTGTAGATCCGCTGCATCACCTCGCCCATCTCGTCCCGCAGGTGCTCCGGGTAGAGGTCCGGTGCGCCGTCGCGGTGGAACTGCGTCCACTCGGTGGAGAAGTCGAGGGTGATCTGCGGGAAGTTGTTGGTGACGACGGCCTTGCTGGGGACGTCGACGACGGCCGGCACCGTGATGCCCTTCGGGTACTCGGGGTCGCGGGCGAAGTAGGCCTCCTGCAGCCGCTCGTAGCCCAGCACCGGGTCACGGCCGCCGGGGTCGAGGTCGAAGGTCCAGCTGCGCTCGTCATGCGTGGGCCCGCACAGGCCCATCGAGATCGCCTGCTCCAGGCCCAGCAGCCGGCGCACGATGATCGTGCGGTTGGCCCACGGGCAGGCGCGTGCGGCGATGAGCCGGTAGCGGCCCGCCTCGACCGGCCAGCCGTCCCGGGCGTCGGCCGTGATCCGGTCGGAGATGTACTTGTCGTCGCGCGTGTACTCCGGCTCGATGTAGCCCGAACCGCTGGTGCTTTTGTCGCTCACCCCGCCAGCCTCGCCGATCTCGCGGTCCGCCGCAGCCTCGGACGCGCCGATCTGCTGCGTGTCCACCGGTCGCCTCGACGGGGCCCAGCGTCGTGACACCGGGTTCGCGGTGAGGCCGTGCGACTGCGAGGGCAGACCGTCGCGCGTTCCCCACCGCATGCTCAGCGCAGTGTGACGTAGAAGAAGTCGCGCTGGTCTGCGGACAGGTAGCGATCGGCACGCACCGGCAGGTTCGGCAGGAGCCGCGTGGGTGTGGCGGTCCGGGCGGTCGGGCCGGGCCGCCACGAGGAGAAGGCCACCATGTGGGTGTGGATGTCCAGTTCCATGCCGCGCTGGACACCGGCCTGCACCATGGCAGCTGCCAGGGTGCGCAGTGTCAACCCGCTGCCTGCGACGTAGATCAGGTCGCCCCCCGAGTCCGTCCCGAGTCCCGAGCGCCAGGTGAACTGGAGCTGGTTGCGCGCGCTGCCCCAGCGTCCGTGGCCGTTGTCCGCGAGACCGGGCACCGGCCGGCCCTGGTCGATCACGAGTCCGAGGTTCTGCCGGACGGCGCGCACGTGCCGGTCCATGGTCAGATCGCGGCCCCATTCGCCGATGCGGACGCGACCCCGATCGTCGATGACCACGGATGCCTCGCCGTTCCTCAGCGGGTGGCCGGTGTGCCCGTCGAGGTAGAAGCCCCCGTCGATGTCCTTGGACTTCCATCCCGAGTTGAAGGTGGCCACGAGCGCCGGCACGTCCGCCGAGGGCAAGTGGCCGCCGCCCGTCCAGCCGGATCCGCCCGGCTGCTGCAGGCCCGGGACCAGGTGGGCGGAGGTGTCATCGGCCCGCATCCAGGCGACGCCGGCGACGACGCTGGGATGGGCTGGGTCGGGACGCTCGTACGTGGTGTAGATGGCGGGTGTGCCGTGGGCATCGACCCGTCCCGGTACCCAGCGCCCCTCCCCGGGCAGCGGTGCGCTGCCGGAAGCCGGCGGCGCGATCGGCGCCGGTACACCCACGGTGGGCGATGCCGCCGCGGCGGGCGCCCGGGGGACGGAGCCAGAGGCCGGGGCGCCGGTGGGCGGCGCCTGGCGGGCATACCACCAGTTCTCGATCTTGTTCACAGCCGGGGCGCCGCCGTGGTCGCGCATCCATTCCACCGACTGCACCTGCCAGCCGCCGCCCCCGGGAGCCGCGAGTGCCCGTCCGTAGGACGCGGCCGGGAACAGCATGGCCAGCAGGAGGACCAGGATGATCAGTCGCCGTCCGGGCGGCTTCCGGTGGGCCTCGGTCCGCGGGCCGGCGGCTCGACCCGAGGGGGGCCGCGCAGGAGCATCCACCGTGATCATCGGGCCCGCCTCCGCTCGCGAGCCGGCGCAGCGCCGCTCGTCTTCTCGTCGACGAGCGAACTGCCCGACGTGCTCCGCAGGCTCTTCACGCCGGCGAGGGTGAGCCCGGGTCGCCAAGAGGACGCTGAGAAGGTCCGGCGGGCGCTCAGGACGCGAGCACGGTCCTCAGCCGAGGCTCAGGAACGACCGGACAGACTGGCCTGGACGGAGGTGGGCGCGGTGCGGGTGCTGCTGGTGGAGGACGAGGTCCGGCTGGCCGAGAACGTCCGGCGGGGCCTGGCAGCCGAAGGATTTGTCACGGACGTGGTCCACGACGGGGCCGAGGGGTTGCTCAACGCCGAGATCAACACCTACGACGTCGTCGTCCTCGACATCATGCTGCCCGGCCTCAACGGCTACGAGGTGTGCCGGCGGATGCGAGCGGCGGGCATCTGGACCCCGGTGCTGATGCTGACGGCCAAGGACGGCGAGTACGACCAGGCCGACGCCTTCGACCTCGGTGCCGATGACTACCTGACCAAGCCGTTCTCCTTCCTGATCCTCGTCGCTCGACTCCGGGCACTGGTCCGACGGGGTGCGCCCGCGCGTCCCGCTGTGCTGGCCGCGGGCGACCTCACGCTGGATCCGTCGAGCCGCACCGTCCGGCGCGCGGAGACGGAGGTCGTCCTCACGCCCCGCGAGTTCGGCCTGCTGCACTTCCTGCTGCGCCACCGAGGTGACGTCGTGTCCAAGACCGACATCCTCGAGTCGGTGTGGGATGCCAACTACGAGGGCGACGACAACGTCGTCGAGGTGTACGTCGGCTACCTGAGGCGCAAGATCGACCAGCCGTTCGGCAGGCATGCCATCGAGACGGTGCGGGGCATGGGCTACCGGTTGGCGGCCGGGGGTGGCTGAGGGCGCCTCCCGCGAGCGGCGACGACCGGCCCGACGATCGGCGATCCTCGATCGGCTGGGCGGTGTGCGGGTGCGGGCAGCCCTGGCGGCGACGGTCGTCGTCGCCTTGATCCTGGCCATCGCCGCGGTGGCGTTCATCGTCCTGCAGCGCCGCCAACTCGAGGCGACGCTGAGCGACGTCGCCGTGCAGCAGGCCGCTGCCGTGGCTGCCGAAGTGGCGCGCAACGGCGCTGCCGGCGCCGATGTCACACCCGCGGGACGGAGCGAGCGGGCCCTCGTCCAGGTGCTGACCCCGGACGGCCGGGTGGTCGCGTCGAGCCCATCCATCGCGGGGGAGCCGCCGATGGTCGCCGACCGCCCAGCACCGGGGGAGACGGTTCTCCGGAGAGCGGCCAGATTGCCGATCGACGAGGAGGAGGCCTTCGCGGTGGTCGTGCGCGGCGTCCGGGGGGCCGACGGCGCTGCGGTGGTCATCAGCGCACAGAGTCTCGAGACGGCCGAGGGGGCGACCCGGGTGCTGGTCCGGCTCCTGGCGCTGGGTTACCCCGTCCTGCTCCTGCTCGTGGCCGGTACGTCGTATTGGCTCACCGGTCTCGCTCTGGCCCCGGTCGAAGCGATGCGCCGGCGGGTGGCCGGCATCACGGCCTCCGATGCGAGCGCCCGGGTGCCGGTGCCGCCGTCCCAGGACGAAGTGGCACAGCTGGCGACCACGATGAACGACATGCTGGATCGGCTCGGCGAGGCAGCCGAGGCGCAACGCAGGTTCGTCGCCGACGCGTCGCACGAGCTGCGCAGTCCGCTGGCCACCATCCGAGCCGCTCACGAGATCGCGTCGGTGCACCCCGAGATCACCGACTGGTCGGTCGTGCACGCCGACGTCCTAGCCGAGGTCCAACGGCTCGAGCGGTTGGTGGACGACCTGCTGTTCCTGGCCCGGTCGGATGAACACGGACCACGGTCGCAGGCAGAGGACGTCGACCTGGACGATCTGCTGGCCGCCGAGGCAGGTCGGCTCCGCCGCACGACCGCGCTGCAGATCGTCGCGAAGGAGACGCCGGTCCGGGTGATCGGCGACCGCCATCAACTCGCCCGGGCGCTGCGCAACCTCACAGACAACGCCGCCAGGCACGCCACCGACCGTGTCGAGCTCCAGGTCAGCCGCCAGGGAACCGACGCCGTCCTGGACGTAGTCGACGATGGGCCGGGCATCCCGGTCGCCCACCGGGAACGGGTGTTCGAGCGGTTCGTCCGCCTGGACGCGAGCCGCCAACGCGGAGCCGGCGGAACGGGGCTCGGCCTGGCGATCGCCCGCGAGATCGCCCGCGCGCACGGCGGGGAACTCGCAGTTGTGGACCACGACGCGGGCGCTCACCTGCAGCTGCGGATGCCGCTCCCCGACACCGATCGGCCGCATCCGGAGAGCTGACCGCGGTTCCGGCTGCGCGGCGACGCCGATGGCGCCCCACGACGTTCAGGTTCCGTTCAGCTCAGCCTGCCTACGGTGCGCGCTGTGACCGGCTTCCTCGATCCCTCCCAGCTGATCGACACCTTCGGTCTGGTCGGGATGATGGCCATCCTCTTCGCCGAGTGCGGTCTGCTGCTCGGCTTCTTCCTGCCCGGCGACTCGCTGCTGTTCACCGGTGGACTGCTCGTCGCAGGTGGGCTCGTGGCACCGCTGTGGGTTCTGCTGGTGGCCCTCCCGCTCGCCGCCGTGGCGGGCAACCTGATGGGGTGGTGGATCGGCCGCGCGGCTGGTCCGGCCGTGTTCGACCGGCCCGACTCGCGGCTGTTCAAGGCGCGGCACGTCGAACGGGCACGGACCTTCTTCGAGCGCAACGGCGCCCGCGCCGTCGTCATCGCTCGCTTCGTGCCCGTGGTCCGTACCTTCGTCACAGTCCTGGCCGGGGCGGTGCGCATGGACTTCCGCCGGTTTGCGCTGTACTCGCTGATCGGCGGGGTCGCGTGGACGGTCGGCGTCACGCTGCTGGGCTTCTGGCTCGGCCAGGTGGCGCTGGTCCGCGACCACGTGGAGTTGGTCGTCGTGGGAGTCGTCGTCCTGTCGTTCGTCCCGATCGCGAGGGAGGGTCTGCGGAGCCGTCGGGCCGCGTGACGGCGCTGGACGCGGCCGGTCCCGAGGCCTCCAGCGTTCTGCCAGGAAAGTCGTGAAGGCTCGGCCCATGAGTCGTCGACGCGCTGCCGGCATCGTCGGCCTGGTGGCGATCGTCGGTCTCGTCGGCTACCTGGTGGTCTCTCCTCCGCGGACGCTGACGGTCCTGCTCTCCGGGGACCGCCCGTCGGCGGTTGCCGGCCAGGTGGTCCCGGCGATCGACGGGGCACCGGACGTCCGCATCGCGATAGCGGGGGACACCGGCACCGGCTCGTCGGTCGAGGAAGCCACCGCCCACTGCATGGCCGTGGAGGGCCGGCAGCGGCCCTACGACGCGCTGCTGCTGCTCGGGGACCTCATCTACGAGGCCGGGGACGCCGCCCTGGCCGACTCGAGGGTGATCGAGCCGTTCGCGCCGGTCCTGGACGGCGGGGCTCGATTGCTCCCGGTGCTCGGGAACCACGACTACCGCAGCGGGGAGCAGCAGCAGATCCTGACCGCGCTCGGCGCCGAGGCGCCCTGGTACGCCGCGCAGGTCGGTTCGGTGCGGATCCTGGTCCTGGATTCCACCCAGGTGGAGAATCCCGAGCAGACGCGGTGGCTCCGCGCGGAGCTGGCCGCTCCACGAGCGGCTGGCAGCTGGACCCTGGCGGCCATGCATCATCCTGCCTACTCGTCGGGCATCCACGGTTCCAACCTGTCCGTGCGCGAGGCATGGGGCACCCTCTTCGCGGACGCCGGGGTGCCGCTCGTGCTGTCCGGCCACGACCACGACTACGAGCGATCGACACCGCAGGACGGGGTGACCTACGTCGTCTCGGGAGCGGGGGCGAAGACCCGCGGGGTAGGGCACAAGGCCTTCACCGCGGTCAGCAGCGCAACGCTCCACTACCTCGATCTCCTCGTCTACGACGACCACCTCGTCGGCCGGGCCATCGACCAGGACGGCACGCTCGTGGACTCCTTCACCATCACCCGGTGAGGTCGCCGTCCCTCGTCGGCGCCGATCCGCCCGCAAGTCCCTGCACAGTCGCTCTCAGGGTCGCCACAGCGGTCGGCTCGCACTCTGGGTGCACCGGCGCCGCCCCTGGCGCCCCTGGTACGCAGGAGGACACGTGAACCTCGAGATCGACAAGCGCAAGCTGGTAGCGGCCGGAGCGCTCACCGCCGTGCTGGTCGGAGGTGGCGCCTCGATCGCGGCCGCCTCGGACCGCGGCTCCGCCCCGGCGACGCACAGTGCCGCGGCCGGTGAGCACGAGCCGGACGGGGAGACCGCCGATGGCCCCGACGGTGGGCCGGGCAGTGAACAGGAGGACCAGGACCCGACCTTCACCGGCACCGTTGCCGCGCCGGCGGAGACCGAGCAGGCCGACGGGCAGGAGGGGGCGGGCAGCCACGACCAGGAGCAGGCGGCTCTGCAGGCACTGGCCACGCTGACCCCCCAGCAGGCCGAGGACGCTGCGCTGGCCGCAGTCCCGGGCACGGTGACCGAGACCGACCTGGACAACGAGAACGGCTGGGTGGTGTTCAGCGTGGAGGTCAACGGCTCCGACGGCACGGTGACCGAGGTGGTCATCGACGCCGGCAGCGGTGCGGTGCTGGCTCAGCAGGCGCAGGGCGCAGGCGACCCCGCCGATGCGCCCCAGGGTTCGAACGACGCCGAGGACTGACCCCTTCGGAGCCACGA
This sequence comes from Mycobacteriales bacterium, assembly GCA_038256725.1. Classification (GTDB taxonomy): domain Bacteria; phylum Actinomycetota; class Actinomycetes; order Mycobacteriales; family Geodermatophilaceae; genus Blastococcus. The sequence goes on from JBBSKB010000002.1 coordinate 72,726, forward strand.
GCAGCAGCGGCCCCGGGCGCATCCACGCCGGGGCCGCTGCACGTCCGCGTCGGGAGCCGACCATGCGGGCTCCCCCCGCGTCCTTGCCGGGCCGGTGCGGCGCAGAATGCGGGGGACGGGCGGTGCGGAGCCGCCGGGACGGGGAGGCACGTGGTCGACAGTCCGTTCGACACCAGCGGCATCGAGGTCGGGGCGGACGGCATCCGCCGTTACACCGCCGTGGGCGGCACGGTCGTCGACATGCTGCGCGGCACCGTGGCGCGCCATGCGGAGCGGACGGCGGTCGTCGAGCTCGGTGGCCCGTCGGCCACGTACGGCGAGCTGTGGGAGCGGGCGCTGCGGGTCGCGGGAGGCCTGCGCGACGCCGGCGTCCGGCCCGGTGAGCGGGTGGCGATCCGGCTGGGCAACGGGCTGGACTGGACGCTGGCCTTCTGGGGCGGGCACCTGGCCGGGGCGGTCGTCGTCCCGATGAACACCCGGCTGGCCGAGCCCGAGGTCGAGTACATCCTGGGCGACTGCGGGGCCGCCTACGTCGTCCTCCCCGATGTCCCGCTGCCCGACGGCGAGCCCGGTGAGGTGCCCGGGCGCGCGCACGGCGACGTCGCCGCGCTGTTCTACACGTCGGGCACGACCGGCCGTCCCAAGGGGGCGATGGTCACCCACGAGAACTTCCTCTCGTCGGTCGAGAGCGTCGTCCGCTGCCGGACGATGGAGCGCGGCCCGGACCACGTCTCGCTGATCTCGGTGCCGCTGTTCCACGTCACCGGCTGCTGCTCGCAGTTCATGACCCAGTGCGCCCTCGGCGGGGAGTCGGTCGTGATGCCGACGTTCACGCCGGCGGCCTTCCTCGCCGCGATCGAGGGGCACCGGATCTCGCTGATCACCAGCGTGCCCACCATCTACGAGCTGGCCCTGCGGCACCCGGACCTCGCGACGACGGACGTCTCGTCGGTGCGGACGCTGAGCTACGGCGGGGCGCCCATGGCCCCGGAGCTGGTGCGTCGGCTGCAGATCGCCTTCCCGCAGGCGCGGCTGGGCAACGGGTTCGGGCTGTCGGAGACCTCGGCGCTGGCCACCTTCCTGCCGCACGAGTACGCCGTGGAGCACGCCGAGTCGGTCGGCTTCCCGACCCCGGTGTGCGAGGTGCGGATCGACCGCCCGGACGAGGTGTCCGGAGTCGGGGAGCTGCTGGTGCGCGGGCCCAACGTGGTGGCCGGCTACTGGGGCGACCCGGCGAGGACGGCGGAGACGTTCGTCGACGGCTGGCTGCACACCGGCGACGTCGCCACGATCACCGACGGCATGGTGCGGATCGTCGACCGCGCCAAGGACATGATCAACCGCGGCGGCGAGAACGTGTACTCCGTCGAGGTGGAGAACGCGCTCGCCGCGCACCCCGACGTGCTCGAGGTCGCCGTCGTCGGCGTCGCGGACCCGGTGATGGGGGAGAAGGTGGGCGCCGTCGTGCTGCCCCGCGAGGGCGCGCCGGAGGACTTCGTCGGCTCACTCATCGCCTTCGCGCGGGAGCAGTTGGCCGACTACAAGGTGCCGCAGTACGTGCGCGTGCTCGGCGAGGCGCTGCCGCGCAACGCCGGCGGCAAGGTGCTGAAGACGACGCTGCGCGGCAGCGAGGGGTGGGTCGAGGTCCCGCGGGCGCCCCGCGGATAGACGAGCCCGGTCGCTCGGCACAGCAGGACGACGCCACGTACGTCGCCATCGTGGCGCACCGTCTCTGGCAGTCAGCCGGTCACTGGCTGCTCGCGAGGCGGTCGGTCGTCGCGTCGTCCTCGACGCCGTCGAAGTACCGGTCGAGGACGGCGCGGAAAGCCGGCTCGGCGGGGTCGGCGTGCGCGAACAGCGTCATGGAGGATCGCAGCTTCTGCGCGTCCACCGAACCGAACACCGCGACGGCGGCTCGTCCGTCGAGCTCCACCAGCGCCTGCGCGCACTCCCGGAGCCGTGGCCCGAGCACCGGGTGCGACAGGTAGGCGCCCGCCTCGTCGAGCCCGGAGATGGCGAAGTGCTGGGCGGTGGCGCTGCGGCCGAGCCCGGCGACCTGAGGGAAGACGAACCACATCCAGTGACTGCGCTTGGCGCCGGCGCGCAGCTCGGCGAGTGCGGTGTCGTAGCTGTCGCGCTGGGCGTCGACGAACCGCTGCAGGTCGAAGGAGACACTCACACCGGGCACGCTGCCACGGAGCGCGGGCGTCGGACGGGGACACTGGCGTCATGACCGTCTGCGACGCCGAGCACTGCACCCGCCGCGCCACCCAGATGGGCACGGCGCAGCTGCCGATCCGGTCGATCGAGCTGCGCCTGTGCGATGAGCACGTCGCTGCCCTGCGCGCGGGCAAGGTGCGCGGGCTGAGCCAGGAGACCGGATGGCGCAACGACGGCGCGCGCCCCCAGGTGTCCTTCTCCGAGTAGGGGCCCCTGCGCCATACGACTTCCGGCCGGGGGCGTGCTCATCGCCCGTCTCTCAGTCGGCCCGGTGCGCCGACGCCGCACCCTCGGCCGCGGCGTGCGCGAACCGGAGCGTCGTCGACAGCCACAGCAGCAGATCGTGCAGCCGCAACCGGGTGAGTGCGAGCCCCTCGGCGCGGACGGCGTCCTCGAGCGCGGCGAAGGCGTCGCGGCGTCCAGCAGCTCGCGGTGGATCACCGCCTCGACGCCGCTGTCGCCCTCCCGTCCGTGGGGGAGCAGCGGCCGGCGGGTGGTGTCGTGCAGCAGCGGGACCAGGGCGGGGTGCCGGGCGTGCAGGGCCGCGACCACGTGCGGCCGGCTGAGGCCGCGCTCGGCGCACAGCTCGCCGAGCTGTCGCAGCAGCGCCCCGACGGTGCCCGGTTCGGCGAGCACGGAGAACTCGTCCTCCGGCAGCTCCCAGAAGGCCCGCCCCGCGGCCCGGGCGACGACGGCGTCCCCGAGCGCCTGCACGGCCGGGAGCGCGGCGGCCAGCGTCGTCCACGCGTCGCGGTCGAGGCGGCCGTGCAGGCCCTCCGC
>JBBSKB010000003.1:0-70070 GCA_038256725.1 Mycobacteriales bacterium
ACGAGAGGCCGTCACCGGCGTGGTGCACCTCGTCCAGGATCACCAGCGTCTTGACCGAGGTGGAGCGGGCGGCATGCAGCATCGGCTTGCCGGCGACCTGGGCGTAGGTGGTCACGTAGCCCTGCGTGCCGGCGCGCACCGGGCCGACGGCGTTGGTCAGCCCCGGGTCCAGCACGATCCCCATCGCGTCCGCTGCGTCGGCCCACTGCATGCGCAGGTGGTCGGTCGGGCAGACGACGACGACCCGTGCGACCTCGCGGCGGGACAGCAGCCGCGCGGCCAGCGTCAGGGCGAAGGTGGTCTTGCCGGCGCCGGGCGTCGCGGTGACGAGGAAGTCCTTCGGGGAGGTCTCCTCGTACTGCTCGAGGGCGATCCGCTGCCACGCGCGGAGCGGTCGGCTGTTCGTCTGCGGGCTCAAGGCCTCCGCTCGTGCTGCGCTCCCCATGTCGGGGTCCATCTTGGCTGCCGGAGGGGCAACACGCCCAACCCGGGGCCTGCCGCGCGCCCCGCTCCGCTCCACGTATAGAGAACGTGGACAGTGCCCTGACCTGCGCAGATGCGATCCGCCCGGCGAGTCGTGTGGTGATTCCCATGCTGTGAGGGACGGATACGTCACGCCCCGTCGGCCACGACCTCCCCAACCGCCCCGCCGGGACCCGGAAACTGTCGGTGGTCGAACATACGATCGAACACATGGCGGACGGCGCGACGACGGGGGAGCCCACGGCGGGCTGGGCGTCCGGTGCGCTCGGCGCGGTCCAGGCCGCCGACCGCGAGATCTCCCGGCAGACCGCCCTGCGGGCCCGTGCGGTCGCAGCATTCGCCGCTGCGCGCCCCGCCTCCGCCGATCGCCCGGCGGGTCAGCCGGGGGCGATGGGCGCGGAGCGGCGGGCGGCCCGGCCCGCCGTGCTCGCCGACGTCAGCGAGTGGGCCGGGCAGGAGCTCACCCTGGCGCTCGAGATCAGCGGCCAGGCGGCGGAGACGCTCCTGGAGCGGTCGCTCACCCTCGTGCACCGGTTGCCGCGCACGCTCGAGGCACTGGAGGTCGGGGCGCTGCACGTCGGACACCTGTTCCCGATGCTGGAGCGGGTGGGCCCGATCGCCGACGACGAGAAGCGGGGCGAGGTCGAGGCGAAGCTGCTGGCCTGGATGACGGGCCGGGTGACGACGCCGGCGCAGCTGGCCGACAAGGCCCGCCGGCTGGGGCTGCTGGTCGACGCCCGCGACAGCGCGCGCCGGCTGGCCGAAGCGGTGCGACGGCGCGGGGTGCACGTCCGGCCCGACCGCGAGGACGGCATGGCGCAGGCGGTGGCGCTGCTGACCGTGCCCGAGGCGGCGGCGCTGGTCGACGCCCTCGGTCGCTACGCCGATGCGTTGGACGAGCCGGGGGACGAGCGGACGCGGAGCCAGAAGATGGCCGACTGCCTGCTCGACCTGGTGCTGCGGCCGGGGGAGACGGGGCTTGCGCCGGTGCAGGCGCACCTGACGGTGGTCGCGGCGGTGTCCACGCTCCTCGGCGGGGACCAGCCGGGTGAGATCGCCGGGCAGGTCGTCCCCGCGGAGCTGGTGCGGGCGCTGGCCCGAGCCCTCGGGCTCCTGCCGGACGAGGAGGACGCCTCCGCCGCCGAGACCGCCCCGCTCGACGACGACACAGAGTCGACCGACGAGGCCGGGCTCGGGGGCGTCTCACCGCTGGAACGGACGCTCGGGGAGTGGTGGCCGGACGTCGAGCGACGCGCGGTGACCGAGGAGTGGGGCGCCCACCGGCGACCAGTGCTCGAGTACGAGCCGGTGCACCATGCCGGCCGGCGACGACAGGCAGGAACGGCGGCTCGTGGATCGGCGAGGACCGTCCCGCATCCATGGTCCGCCGCTGACGAGGCGGTCACCGTGGCGGGCCTCGCGCTGCTCGAGTTCGACCGTGCGCTCGGTCGGGCGACCGGGGCGGTCCGTCGCGCCGAGCGCGCTGACACCGCGGACGAGGCTGCATGGCAGGCCTCGCCGGCGGGGCAGTCATCCACGGCGGCCGATTCGATCCAGGCCCTCCGGGAAGCCGGTGACGGGCAACGGGCTGCGCTGGCCAGGCTGCTCGATGCGACCTCCGGGGGTGGGCTGGCCGAACGACCGCGGATCGCCGTCGTGGACGCACTCGGCGGCGCGCTGCTGGCGCTCACCGACAGCCGCGAGCTCCGCCGCGCCCGGGGGCTCGGCCCGCCGCCCCCGACCTCGGGATACCGGCCGGGTGCGACGCTCGACCGTTACGTGCGGGCCCGGGACCGCCGGTGCCGTCAGCCGGGCTGCCGCCGTCCGGTGCCGCGCGGCGGGGAGCTGGACCACAGCCGACGCTGGCCGGACGGGCCGACCAGCGCGGCCAACCTCGCCGGTTACTGCACGCCCCACCACCGGGGCAAGCACCAGGCGCCCGGCTGGCGGCACGAGCTGGACGCCGACGGCACGGTCACCGTGGCCACCCCGTCCGGGCTGCGGGCGATGAGTGCCCCGCCGCCGTTCTGACCAGGGGCCAGGAGGACGGCGGGGTGAGGGATCAGGCCTTCGCGGGACGGTCCTCGAGGATCCGCTCGGCGAAGCGCCAGCCGGCGTCGGTCTTCACGTACCTGTCCACGTACCGCGGGGCGCCGGCGAGGACCCAGTTCCCCTCCACGGCGGCCAGCAGGATCATGTCCGCGGCGCCGTGGGCCTCGGTGGCGGAGTCGAGCGTGACGGTGACCCCGCCCATGACGTGCCGCAGCTTCATGCTCGAGGTGACACCGGTGATCCACTCGGTCAGCGCGGGGCGCCCCTCGAGCGCTTGCCCCATGGCCTCCATGCGGGCGTCCTCGACGAAGAGCTCGGTCCACTCTTGGAGCCGGGTGTCGTCTGTGTGCTGCGCGTACTGCGCGACCAGGTTGCGGATCTCGTTCGCCGCGACCAGCTGCTGGATCTCGTCCATGGGGATGCGTGCCTCTCGGAGGGGACCGGACCGTTGTCGATCAAGCTACGGCCCGATCGTCTCCACGAGTGACCGGGGTCTCAGTCCGCGGACTCGTCCGCCCAGTCCGGTCCGTTGACCTCGCCCGGTCCGGCCAGGTCGTCGGCGTCGACGATCGTGTAGGCGTACCCCTGCTCGGCGAGGAAGCGCTGCCGGTGCGCGGCGTACTCGCTGTCGAGGGTGTCCCGGCTGACGACGCTGTAGAAGTGCGCCTGCCGCCCGTCGGCCTTCGGCCGCAGCAGCCGGCCCAGCCGCTGCGCCTCCTCCTGCCGCGAACCGAACGTTCCCGACACCTGCACGGCCACGGCCGCCTCGGGCAGGTCGATGGAGAAGTTGGCGACCTTCGAGACCACCAGCGTGCGGATCTCGCCGGTGCGGAACGCCTGGAACAACCGCTCCCGCTCCTTGTTCGTCGTCGACCCCTGGATGACCGGGGCGTCCAGCGCGGCACCGAGCTCCTCGAGCTGGTCGAGGTAGGCGCCGATCACCAGCGACGGCTCGTCGGGGTGCCGGTCGAGCACGCGGCGGATCACCGGCAGCTTCGACTGCGCCGTCGCCGCGATCCGGTACCGCTCCTCGGGCTCGGCGACGGCGTAGGTCATCCGCTCCTCGTCGTCGAGGGAGACCCGCACCTCGATGCACTCGGCCGGCGCGATGTAGCCCTGCGCCTCGATGTCGCGCCACGGTGCGTCGTACCGCTTCGGCCCGATGAGCGAGAAGACGTCGTCCTCGCGCCCGTCCTCGCGCACCAGCGTCGCCGTCAGCCCCAGCCGCCGGCGGGACTGAAGGTCGGCGGTGAGCCGGAAGATCGGCGCCGGGAGCAGGTGCACCTCGTCGTAGACGATCAGGCCCCAGTCCTGCGCGTCGAAGAGGTCCAGGTGGATGTACTCGCCCTTCCGGCGGGTGGTGATCACCTGGTAGGTCGCGATGGTGACCGGCCGGATCTCCTTGCGCTCCCCGGAGTACTCGCCGATCTCCTCCTCGGTGAGCGAGGTGCGCGCGATCAGCTCGCGCTTCCACTGCCGCCCGGCGACCGTGTTGGTCACCAGGATCAGCGTGGTGGCCTTCGCCTCGGCCATGGCCGCGGCGCCGACCAGCGTCTTGCCCGCACCACAGGGCAGGACGACGACGCCGGAACCGCCGGCCCAGAACCCGTCGACGGCCTCCTGCTGGTAGTCGCGCAGGTGCCAGCCGGACTGGTCGAGCTCGATCGGGTGCGCGGTGCCGTCGACGTAGCCCGCGAGGTCCTCGGCCGGCCAGCCGATCTTGAGCAGCGCCTGCTTCAGCCGCCCGCGCTCGGCGGCGTGCACGATCACGGAGTCCTGGTCGATGCGGGCGCCCAGCATCGGGGCGACCTTCTTCGAGCGGATGACCTCCTCGAGCACCGCCCGGTCCGATGACGTGAGCACCAGCCCGTGCACCGGGTTCTGGGCCAGGGTCAGCCGGCCGAAGCGGTCCATCGTGTCGGCCACGTCGACCAGCAGCGCGTGCGGCACCGGGTAGCGCGAGTAGCGGACCAGCGCGTCGACCACCTGCTCGGCGTCGTGCCCGGCGGCGCGCGCGTTCCACAGCGCCAGCGGGGTGACCCGGTAGGTGTGCACGTGCTCGGGGGAGCGCTCCAGCTCGGCGAACGGGGCGATGGCCGCCCGGCACTCCTTGGACAGCGGGTGGTCTACCTCGAGCAGCAGTGTCTTGTCGGACTGGACGATCAGGGGGCCGTCGGACACGCGTCAACGTCCTTCGTTCGGGGGCTGCGGCGCAGACGTGCACGCCGGACTCTCCAGGCTAACGCGGTGAGCGGGCACTCCCTTCCGCTCCGACCAGGTGTGGGCGGCTGCACGTCCAGTCGCGGCGCAGCGGGGGCTGCTCGCCGCCGGGCCGCCGCAGCAGGACCTGGTCGACGCCCAGCTCGCCGGACTCGAAGGCCAGCGCGCAGGCGGCCATGTACAGCCGCCACACCCGTGCCCGGCCCGGGGTCGACGCGGCGACCGCGTCGTCCCAGTGGGCCTCGAGCCGGCGCACCCAGGCCCGCAGCGTCAGCGCGTAGTGCTGCCGCAACGCCTCGACGTCCAGCACCTCGAGCGCACCGCCGGCCTCGAGCAACCCGACGGTCTCGCCCAGCCCCAGCAGCTCGCCGTCGGGGAAGACGTAGCGGGCGATGAAGGTGTCGGGGTTCCAGGTCGCCGTCCCGGCGTTCCAGGCGATGGCGTGGTTGAGCAGCCGCCCGCCCGGGCGCAGCAGGTCGTGCAGCTGCCGCACGTAGGCGGGCATCTCCGCCCGGCCGACGTGCTCGGACATGCCGATGGAGCTGATCGCGTCGAACGGGCCGTCGTCCACCGCGCGGTAGTCCAGCACCCGGATGTCGATGCGGTCGGTCGATCCGGCCTCGGACACCCGCTTGCGGGCCAGCTGCGCCTGCTCCTCGGAGAGCGTGATGCCGACGGCGGTCGCGCCGTGGCGCTGCGCGGCGTGGATCGCCAGGCTGCCCCAGCCGCACCCGACGTCGAGCAGCCGGTCGCCCTCGGTCAGGCCCAGCTTCCGGCAGACCAGGTCCAGCTTCGCCGACTGGGCGGCCTCCAGCCCGACGCCGGGGGAGTCCCAGACCGCGCAGGAGTAGACCATCGACGGCCCGAGGACCAGCTCGTAGAACCCGTTGCCGACGTCGTAGTGGTGGGAGATCGCGGCGGCGTCCCGGCCGCGCGAATGCCGGCGGCCGACCCGGCCCAGATCGGCCTCCTCGGCCGGCGGCGCGGGCTCGGGGCCCACCGCGCCCAGCCGCAGCGCCGAACCGACGAGGTCCAGCCGGTCCCGGACGGTCGCCGCGGGCACCGCGCCCTTCTCGGCGAGCCGGCCCACCGAGCGGAGTGCTGCGAAGGTGTCGAAGACGTCGTCCTGGATCTCGATCTCGCCCGCGACGTAGGCCCGCCCGAGGCCCAGCTGCCCCGGAGACCAGGCCAGCCGGCGCAGCGCACGGCGGGACCGCACCGCGAGCACGGGCGCCCCCGGAGGGCCGGTGAGCGAACCGTCCCACCCGCGCAGCCGGAGGGGGAGCTCGGTCGTGCCGAGCACGGTGCCCAGGGCGTCGGCGAGCCGGTCCGCCACCGTCCGTCGTCCTGCCATGTCTGCTCCTCGTCAGCGGGCAGCATCCAGCGGTCGCGGGAGTCTCCCGCAGCGGCGGGCGGCAGGAAAGCGGTTTGCGGGTCAGCCCGGAATCGGCGCGTCGTCGGTCTCCACCAGCGCGACCGAGGTGATCCGATGGACGGCGAAGGTCCGGCTCTCGCCGCGGCGCTCGTCGAAGCCCTGCAGGAACCCGCCGACGAGCGACACCGGCTGCACCACCCGCTGACTGCCGCTGCCCTGCGCGTCGACGTAGCCCAGCCACACCGGCGTCCCGTCACGGACGGCGCGGGACAGCAGCTCGAGCGTCGACGCGGTCGTCACGCCCGGCACCTGGCGCACGGCCTCGCCGCGCCGGGCCGCGACGGCGGCGTCGCCGGCCCGGATCTCGCGCACCGTGGCGGCCAGCTCGTCGGGGGTCAGGGGCCGCGGCGCGGACGGGGCCTCGGTGCCGGTCCGCCGGCCGGCTGCCCGGGGGCGGCCCGGAGGCCGGGTGAGGACGGCGCCGCCCGGGTTCTCGCCGGCCGGCGCGTAGCCCGCCGCGCGCAGCACCGAGAGCACCTCGTCGGCGGCGAGCCCGCTGACCAGCACTCCGGGTGCCAGCCGGCGCAGCTCGGCCGACGCCGTCCGGCGGTCGCCGAGCACCTGGGAGAGCAGCCCGTGGTCGTCGGAGCGCACGTAGGCCTCGATGGCACCGACCCGCAGCCGGCCGTGCTGGCGGGCGACGTCGTCGACCAGGTAGTCGAGGGCCTGCGGCACCGGTGTGCGCGACGCCTTGGTGAAGAAGTCGTGCAGGTCCGAGGCCGACCAGCCGGAGTCCAGGGCCCGCCGGACGCTGGACTCCGACACCCGGAAGACCGTCGCACCGCCGGAGGACTCCACGTCGGCGACGACCGACAGCGTGTCGGCCAGCTCCGCGACGAGCGGGCCGGGCGCGATCAGCGAGAGGTCGGGCTGGGCGAGCACGTGGTCGACCGGCGCGGGCAGCAGACCGCGCATGCCGGCGGCCGCGCCGTCCTCACCCCCGGTGAGCAGGCCGCGCGCACCGGAGGACAGCACTCCGCCGACGACGATCCCGAGCCGGGCCGCCTCGGCGAGCATGCCCGGGACCGGCGCCAGCCGGTCGGCCCGCCGCGGCGTGCGCCAGCGCAGCAGTGCCACGAGGTACTCGGCGCCCAGTCCCGAGCCGACCGGGTGCTCGGCGAGCGCGGCCAGCGCCGAGCGGCGGATCGCCGGAGCGGTGTGCCGCACCAGGTCGGGGGAGAGCGCGTTCGCCGCCTTGCCCGCCACGTCCCGCTGCCCGACGAGGGCCGGCAGCCGGGTGCCGCCCAGCCAGCCGGCCGCCAGCACCGCCCAGCGGTCGGCGAGGTCCTGCTCCCGCCAGATGTCGTAGGTCCGGGTGGGCAGCCACTCGTCGCGGTGCGGCCCGCCGACGTCGAGCAACCCCGCGGCCAGCGCCAGCTCCAACAGCCAGGCCGCGTCGGGCTCGGGCACGTGCAGGTCCCGGGCCAGCCGCTTCTGGTCCCGGACGGCCACCCCGCCGCTGCGCAGCAGGCCGGCCGGCTCCTCCTCGAGGAGGGCGAGCAGCTCGCCGATCCGGCCCACCGACTCCATCGCCGCACCGGCCGCCTGCCGGTCGACGGTCTTCGGGTCCCGGGTGGTGAGCTCCGGCTCCGGCCGCAAGCGCGGCCCGCCGTAGGGCCGATCCCCGCGCAGCAGCAGCCCGATCTCCCGGGGCAGCTCGACGTTGAGCGCGTCGATCCGGGCCAGCAGGCCGCGCAGCAGCAGCCGCCGGGCCGGGGAGTCCGCACCCCCGGAGCTGTCGGGCAGGTGGCCCACCGGGCGGTCACCGGCCAGCCGGTCGAGCACCGCGCGCTCGTCCTCGGCCAGGCCGGCGAGCGCACCCGGCAGGTCGGCGGGCAGCTGCACCCGCAGGTCGACGGCCCGGCGGCCCAGCCCCGCGGGGTGCCGCACCGCGCGCCGCACCGGATCGGGGGCGTGCAGGACGTCGTCGCCCCACAGCAGCGCCCGGTCGGTCAGCGCGGTGAGCGCCCTCTCCAGCAGCTCGCCGGGGACGTCGGGCAGGGCGGCCCTCAGCTCGGCGCGCGGCACGCCGTCGGTGGTTGCGAGCAGCACCACGTCGAGCACCTGCAAGGTCCCGGCGTCGAGCTCGTCGAGGGCGCGGTCCACCGACACCGGCACGGCCAGCCGGCCGGCGAGGGCGACGACGTCCGAGGGTGCCGGCCGGGCGACGTCGGGACGCGCGGCCAGCAGAGCGGCGAGCTGGTCGTCGTCGCGCGTGCGCAGCCATGCGGCGAGCGTCGGCGGAGGGGCGGCGGGCATCCGGTCCACGTTACGACGCGCGCGGGGAGCGGCGCCGTGCGGTGTCACCAGGGCGTCGGGGAAGATGGGCGCCATGTCGAAGCGCAACGCGAAGAACGCCCACCTGGTCGAGCCCACCTGGGGCGAGTCGGAGGACGGCGGCCCGCCGCTGACCGAGCTCTCCGCGTCCGTCGCCGGTGGCCTCTCGCCCTTCGGCCAGGACCACGCTTTCCCGATGCCGGTCGAGCTCGTCCGTTACGCGCATCCGACGGACAAGCCCAACCGCGCCGGCGTGCAGCTCCCCGAGAACCGCTGAGTCCGCCGGCCGCCCGCCTCAGGTCCTGGCGATCGAGGCGGGCGCCGGCCGGATCTACCGGGCCGCAGCGCTGCGCGACCCGTGTCCGCAGGTCAGCCGCGCGCGGTGGGCACCACCAGCGCCCGGTGGTCCGACAGCGGCAGCCGCACCGTTTCCGCCGGCCCGGAGGCGCTGATCGGGCCGCGCACCAGCAGGTGGTCGAGCTGCCGGGTGGGCCGGCCGACCGGGAAGGTCGGCTCCGTCGCGAGGGACGTCATCGTGCTGGTGCGCACCGCCGGGCGGGAGGTCATGTTCAGGTCGCCCAGCAGGACCAGGGGGTCGGGGTGGTCGACCAGCGAGGCCACCACCTGGCGCAGCTGCCGGCGGTTCCAGCCGGGCACGAAGGACAGGTGGGTGGTGCAGACGGTCATCCGTCCGCCCGGGGCGTCGATGACCGCGGTCACGGCCACCCGCGGCTCGTCCCGGACGAGGATCGGCCGGCGGGTGCCCGGCAGCCACATCGGCAGGCCGGCGCGGGCGGCACGGAGCCGGACGACGTCCCACGACACCACCGGGTAGCGCGAGAGCAACGCCACGCCGTACCCGGGGGAGTCGTCGGGCTCCTCGCCCGTGGCCACGGTCCACGCGCCACCCGGCGTCCCGCTGAGGGCGGCCACGAAGCGCCCGTCCACGGCCCCCATCGCCTCGGCCGCCAGGGCCGTCAGGTCCGCGCCGTGCGACCGGGGCTGGTTCCGGTCGACCTCCTGCAGCCCCAGCACGTCGGCGTCCAGCGTCTTCACCGCATCGGCCAGCCGGTCGACGTCCACCCGGCCGTCCTCGAGGGAGCGGCCGTGGAGGAGGTTGAAGGTCGCGAGGCGCACGACAGTCCAGTCTCCTCGGCGACGCTGCTCTCCTGCACCCGCCCGGCCGCTAGCCTGGGCGGGAGCATCGCGGCGCCGTCGGCTGCGATCCCGGCCAGCGAGAACTGAGGATCCAACGTGCCCACCGGGAAAGTGAAATGGTTCAACACGGAGAAGGGTTTCGGTTTCCTCGCGCGCGAGGACGGGCCGGACGTCTTCGTGCACAAGGACGCCCTCCCCGCCGGCACGGACGAGCTCAAGCCCGGTCAGCGGGTGGAGTTCGGCATCGTCGCCGGCAAGCGGGGGGACCAGGCGCTGCAGGTGCGCATCCTGGACCCGCTGCCCTCGGTCGCGGCCGCCGTCGCCGCGAGGAGCCGGAAGAAGCCCGACGAGCTGATCCCGATCATCGAGGACCTGATCAAGCTGCTCGACGACGTCGGCGAAGGGCTCCGGCACGGCCGGCACCCCGACCGTGCCGAGTCGCGCAAGATCGGCTCGGTGCTCCGCGCCGTCGCCACCGACCTGGAGGCCTGACCCGCCGTCAGCCCTCTGTCAGCCCTCCGGCGGCGCCTCGGACGTCGGGGCGCCGCCCAGGTCGCCGCCGGCTCGGATGAAGCCGATCGGCCACGCCCGCGACCACACCCCGCAGTCGCCGCCCTTGTTCTCGACGACGAGCAGGTAGAACCCCGCGGGGACGATGTCGTTGCTGTTGAGGGAGATCGTCCGGTCCTCGCCCGCAGGCACGGCGAGCGGCTCCGCGATGGCTTCTTCGAGCCGCTCGTCGAAGACCTGCACGCCCCAGCCGCGCTCGGCCACCGATTCGGGCACGGTGAGGGTGATCTCGGCGTCGGGGGAGACCTCCACGATCGGCGGGGTGGTGTCGTACCGCACCTCCTCGCCGTCCTCGCAGCCCTGCACCGCCGAAGCGGTGACGTCCTGCGCGCCGACCTCCACGCGCACCTGACCGGGGCCGTCGTCCCCGCTCGCGCAGCCGGCCAGCAGCACCGCGATCGCGGGCAGCACGACTGCGGTCGTCCGTCTCAGGTCCACTGCGTTCCCATCGGGGTGGTCGGGGCGTCGGGGGTGGCCGACGTGGGGGTGCGGCCGCCGACGATGGACCAGACGACGAGGCCGACCGCCAGCACCAGGATCGCCGCAGCGACGGTGAAGCCGATCCAGCCCGTCGTCGGGAGGGCGATGGCCAGCCCGCCGCCGGCAACCCATGCCAACTGGAGCATCGTCTCGGACCGGGCGAAAGCCGAGGCGCGCAGGTTCTCGGGCACCTCGCGCTGGATGATCGCGTCGAGCGACACCTTGCCGATGGCGTTGGTGACCGCCGCGACGCCGGCCACGACCACCGCCATCCCGAAGCCGTAGAAGATCGCCGCCAGCACGGTGACGCCGGCGGCGGTGGCGGCGGCGATCAGCACCACGCGGTCCGGTGCCGCCGTGCCCAGCCGCGACCCGGCGGCAGTGCCGAGGAAGCTGCCGACGCCGGCGGTCAGCGCCACCCCGCCCAGGGCCAGCGTCGCCGTCCAGCCGTCGGCGAACTCGGCCTGCACGAGGAAGGCCAGGAAGATCGTGAGGAAGCCGGTCAGCCCGCGCAGCGCCGCCGTCGCGCGCAGGGCCAGGACGACGTGCGGGTGGACCCGCCGGCGCTGCCGGCCGGCGGCGGGGATCTCCGCGGTGCTCAGCACGTCCGCCGGCAGCTCCCCGGCCGGGACGTCGACGTGCCGCGGCAGCCGGGCGGCGAGCACGCCCGAGGCGACGAAGACCGCAGCGGTCACCCACAGCTCCGGGGGGAACCCGAAGGCCCAGGCGACGCCGGCCCCGATGGCACCGGCCACGCCGGACGTGGCCAGGCCGAAGACCGACAGCCGCGCGTTGGCCGAGGTGAGCGTCAGTGCCGACGGCAGGACGCGGGGGACGACGGCGGCGCGCAGCACGTTGTGCGCCTTGGAGAGCACCAGCACGCCGAGCGCGGCCGGGTAGAGCAGCAGGTCGTCGAAGTGCGCCGCCATGACGAGGGCCAGCGCCGCCCGGCCGAACGAGCTGGCGGCCAGCGCCCACCGGCGGCCGCGCTGCAGCCGGTCCAGCAACGGGCCGATGACGGGGGCTAGCAGCGCGAACGGCGCCATCGTGACCAGCAGGTAGAGGGCCACGTTGCCGCGCTGGGCGTCGGTCGTGGCCGCGAAGAACAGCGTGCCCGCGAGCGATACCGCGATCAGCGCGTCTCCGGCCATGTGCATCGCGTTGACCCACAGCAGCCGGCTCAGCCCGCTGGCATCCGCGCCGTCGGCCCGGCTGGCCGCTTGCACCCGGCGGGCCGCGGCCCGCGAGAGGTCGCGGCTGCGGGAGAGGGCCACGCGGGTCACCGTCACCCGCGGTGGCGCCCCGGCCTCGGACATCGGCCTCGTCGGCGGGCGGTGCAGGGGGGTGGTGTCCGCGCGGTCCGGTGGCGGTGGCACCGGAGGGCGGGCAGCAGGCACGCACTCCATGGTGCCGCACCTCGCCGGCGGTGCGGTCCGGCCGCCTCGCGGAGGGTCCGCGACCCACGGGCCGCTGTCCTCAGGGATGATGGCTGCGTGTCCGATCCCTTCAGCTCCCGGCCCGCGTCCTCGCTCCCCGCCTCCCTCACGGAGGCGGCTGCGGTCGAGCAGGCCCGTGCCGCCGCGGCGGAGACGGCCGGCGACGCCGATCTGGTCGGTGAGCACCTCGGGATCGAGCCGGAGATCGCCGTTCCGGAGACCGACGAGGTAGGGCCCGAGGCGCTCGGCGCCACCGCGACGCACGCCTTCGCCAGCCGCCAGCCCGGCTACGTGGGCTGGCACTGGGCGGTGACCCTGGCGACCGTCCCCGGGGACGACTCGGTGACCGTGGACGAGGTCGTGCTGCTCCCCGGTGAGCAGGCGCTGCTGGCGCCGGCGTGGGTGCCGTGGCACGAGCGGCTGCGCCCCGGGGACCTCTCCGTCGGCGACGTGCTGCCCTCCACCGAGGACGATCCGCGGCTGGTGCCGGCCTACACGGCCGACGACGACAGCGCCGAGGACCCCGAGGGGCGGGTGGTCGCCTTCGAGCTGGGCCTGGGCCGCGAGCGCGTCATGTCGGCCGAGGGGCGCGCCGATGCGGTCACCCGCTGGGGCGACGGCGACTTCGGGCCGGCGTCGGCGATGGCTCGCTCGGCCCCCGGCCCGTGCGCCAGCTGCGGGTTCTGGCTGCCGCTGGCCGGATCGCTGCGGCAGCGGCTCGGCGCCTGCGGCAACGCCTACGCCCCGGCCGACGGCCGGGTCGTCACCGCCGACTACGGGTGCGGAGCGCACAGCCAGGCGACGCTGGTGGCCGCCGACCGCAGCGAGGTCGTGCACACGGCGCGCTACGACACCGGAACCTACGACCTGCTGGCGGACTAGTCCTTCCGACCGATCTGGCCCTGCAGGCGCATCACGCCGAGGCCCAGGACGCCCAGGCCGATGGCGGCCAGGCAGGTCCAGGTCCACATCCGGTCGACGCTGTCGCCCAGCAGCAGGACGACGACGAGGGCCACGGCCCACAGTGCGATGCCGGCGATGACCACCCGCGCGGTGTCCACCTGCAGCGGGGGAGGGGCCTGCTTGGTCGGCGTCGGCACGTCCCGACTGTAGGACGGCGCGCCGCGCCGGACGACGCCCACCCGCGGCCCGTCCTCCGCGGGAACGATCATGTGGCACTCTGTCGCCGCTCGACCGCCGCCGCACGACTCCGGGAGTACGACCATGGCCGACCAGCCCCGCTCGACCACGGGTGACACACCCGCCGACGTCGTCGCCGACGAAGCCGCCGCCCCGCGGCGCAGCGACGGCCCGCGGGCGAAGCCGAAGAACGGCCTCGACAAGTACTTCGAGATCACCGCACGGCGCTCCACCCTCGCCCGCGAGGTCCGCGGCGGCTTCACCACGTTCTTCACGATGGCCTACATCGTGGTGCTCAACCCGATCATCCTGTCGGGGCTCGACGTCTCGGGCAACGAGCTGCCCTTCGCCTCGGTCGCCGCGGTCACCGCGCTGATCGCCGGCGCCATGACCATCCTGATGGGCGTCGTCGGCAGGTACCCCTTCGCGCTGGCGACCGGCCTGGGCATCAACGCGATCGTCGCCGTCTACGCGTCGACCCAGCTGTCCTGGCCCGAGATCATGGGCCTGGTCGTGCTCGAGGGCCTGCTCATCACGGTGCTGGTGCTCACCGGCTTCCGGCGCGCGGTGTTCGAGGCGATCCCGGCGCAGCTGAAGGTCGCGATCGCCGTCGGCATCGGCTTCTTCCTCACGATCATCGGCCTGGCCGACGCCGGCATCATCGAGGGTGGACAGGGCACCCCGATCAGCTTCGGCATCGGCGGCTCGCTCGCCGGCTGGCCGATGCTCGTGTTCGTCATCGGCCTGCTGCTGTCCGCCGTGCTCGTCGTCCGCAAGGTCAAGGGCGCGCTGCTCATCGGCATCGTGGCGACGACGGCGCTCGCGATCGTCGTCGAGGCGATCGCCGACATCGGGCCCACGTTCCTGGACGACGGCTCGGTCAACGCACGCGGCTGGCAGCTGCAGGTGCCCGAGCTCCCCGACGACGTCGTCGGCAGCCCCGACCTCTCCCTGCTCGGCAACTTCTCGCTGTTCGGCGGCTTCGAGCGCATCGGCATCATCGCCGCGCTGCTCATCGTCTTCTCGATCATGATCGCGGACTTCTTCGACACCGTCGGCACCGTGACCGCCGTGGGCGCCGAGGGCGACATGCTCGACGAGAAGGGCAACCTGCCCAAGTCGCAGCCGGTCCTGCTGGTGGACTCGATCGCCGCAGCGGCCGGTGGTGCGGGCAGCGTCTCGTCGAACACGACCTACATCGAGAGCACGGCCGGTGTCGCCGACGGCGCCCGCACGGGCCTGGCCAGCATCGTCACCGGCGCGCTCTTCCTGGTGGCCATGCTGTTCACGCCGCTGGTCGAGATGGTCCCGTCGGAGGCGGCCGCACCGGCGCTGGTCATCGTGGGCGCGCTGATGATCACCCAGATCCGGCACCTGGCCTGGGACGACATGTCCCTGGTCATCCCCGCGTTCCTGACGATCGCGCTGATGCCGTTCACCTACTCGATCACCAACGGCATCGGTGCCGGTGTCGTCACCTACGTGCTGCTGCGGGTGGCCGTCGGGCGTCGGCGCGACGTGCACCCGCTGATGTGGGTGATCACGGCGCTGTTCGTCGTCTACTTCGCGCTCGAGCCGATCCAGCAGATCGTCTGATCCACGACGCCCCAGGGGCCCGTCACCGGTTCGCCGGTGGCGGGCCCCTGTACGTGCCCGGCTCAGCGATGGTTAGTGAGGTACGCTAACTATGTGACCCGGACCACCCTCGACAGCGCCGCGCTCGCGCACGAACTCCGGCTGGGGGTGATGCGGCTCGCGCGCAGGCTGCGGAGCCAGCGGGTGGACACCTCGGTGACGCTCACGCACCTCTCCGCGCTGTCCACGCTCAAGCGGCACGGGCCGATGAGCGCGGGGGAGCTGGCCGCGCACGAGCGCGTCCAGCCGCCGTCGATGACCCGGGTCGTCGGAGCGCTCGAGGGCATGGGGCTGGTCAGCCGGACCCCGCACCCGACGGACGGCAGGCAGGTCGTCCTCGGGCTGACGGCGGCGGCCATGGAGCTGCTGGCCGCCGAGGGGCGGGCGCGGGACGCGTGGCTGTCCGGGCGGCTGCACGAGCTCAGCTCCGAGAAGCGGGCGGTGCTGCGCGAGGCGGCGGCCATCATGGACGAGCTGGCCGGCGCGTGACCGCGACCGACAGCACCACCGACCGGAGCGCCGAGGAGCAGGCCGGCGGCGGCATGTTCCGGGCGCTGCGGGTGCACAACTACCGGCGCTACGCCTCGGCCAACCTGGTCAGCCAGACCGGCACCTGGATGCAGCGCATCGGTCAGGACTGGCTGGTCCTGCAGCTGACCGACGACAGCGGCGTGGCACTGGGGCTGATCACGGCCCTGCAGTTCGCCCCCACCGTGCTGCTGAGCCCCTACGGCGGGCTGCTCGCCGACCGCTACCCCAAGCGCCGGCTCCTGCAGAGCTCGCAGGCCGTCATGGGTCTGCTCGCGCTCGTGCTCGCCGTCCTGGTCGTCACCGACACGGTGGCCCTGTGGCACGTGTTCGTGCTGGCCAGCGGCCTGGGCGCGGCGGCGGCGATCGATGCGCCGGTCCGGCAGGCCTTCGTCTCGGAGATGGTGGGGCCCGAGCTGCTGACCAACGCGGTGAGCCTCAACTCGACGATCTTCAACGGTGCCCGCCTGGTGGGGCCGTCGGTGGCCGGTCTCTTGATCGGCCTGGCGTCGGGGAACACCGCGCCTGCGTTCTTCATCAACGCGGCCAGCTTCGGCTTCACGATCCTCGCGCTGGGCTCCATGCGCGCCGACGAGCTGCGGCCCAGCGCCCGGGTGGCCAAGGCCAAGGGGCAGCTGCGGGCGGGTGCGGCCTACGCCTGGGCGCACCACGACCTCGTGCTGGCGATGGCACTGGCCTTCGTCGTCGGCACCTTCGGCTTCAACTACCAGATCACCATCGCGCTGATGGCCCGCGCGGAGTTCGGCCTGGGCGCCGAGGCGTTCGGCCTGCTCGCCACGGTGTTCGCCGTCGGCTCGCTCAGCGGCGCCCTGCTGTCGACCCGGCGCAGCCGCCGGCCGCGGGTGCGCTTCCTCATCGGCTCCGCGCTGGTGTTCGGCGTGCTCACGGTGATCACCGGCCTGATGCCTGGCGAGGTCGCCTTCGGCGTGCTGCTGGTGCCCACGGGCGCGGCCGCGCTGGTGTTCAGCGTGGCCAACAACAGCTTCGTCCAGCTCGGCGTCGATCCGCAGATGCGCGGCCGGGTCATGGCGCTGTACTTCATGTGCTTCATGGGCGGGACGCCGATCGGTGCGCCGCTCATCGGCGTCATCGCCGAGCACCTCGGCCCGCGCTGGGGGCTGCTCCTGGGCGGCGGGGTCGTGGTGGTGGCCGCGGGGGTGGCCGGCGCTGTCCTCGCCCGCGGGCGATCGGTGCGGCTGGAGCGCCGGCCGGAGCGGCCCTGGGTCGCGCTGCGGGTGGGGGAGCGCGCCGTTCCTCCACCGGCCGAGCGTGCCGCCGAGGAGGTGGCGGCGGCCGCGACGCCGGGTGTGCAGTCCGCATCGTCGGGCGGCTGATCCCCGGGTACGGTCGGGCTCCCCGTCCGTCTCGGTCCGGAGATGCCATGACCGGCTCGCTCCTCCTCCTGGGGCTCCCGTTCGCCGCGCTGTGCGCCGTCGTGGTCGGGTTCGGCCCGACCGAGCGATGGCTGGCGGAGCGGGCGGCCCGGCGGCGGGCCCGCCGGCTGGGCTCGCTGGACCGGCGACCGCTGCAGGTGGTCGCCGCCGACGTCCGCCGGCTCCGCCGGCAGCTGGCGCTGGTCCCGGCGGGTGCGCCCATGGCCCGGCGGCGGGCACTGCAGGCAGCCTGTGACGACGTGCTGACCGAGGCGGCCGGCATGCTCGGCGTCCCGCACGCGCTGGCCACCGTGCCGCCCGGGCGCAGCCGCGACGCCGAGCGGATCCGCCTCGTCGCGGCGCTGGAGGCGGCCGGCCTCGCGGTGCAGCACTGACCCCCGCCCGGCCGGTCGGCGAGCTGCTACTGCTGGAGAGCCGGCTGGGCCCCGACCCGAGCGACGACCGTCACCAGGCGTACTCCATCGGCGCGGCCTTGTAGCCCGGGAAGATCTCGTCCAGGCGGGCCAGCTGGTCGGCGTCCAGGGTCAGCTGGAGCGCGGCGAGCGCGCCCTCGAACTGCTCCATCGTCCGCGGCCCGATGATCGGGGCGGTCACCGCCTTCTGGTGCAGCAGCCAGGCGACGCCGACGTCGGCCGGCGCGGACCCGATCTCGCGGCAGAACGCCTCGTACTGCTCGAGCTGGGGGCGCAGCTTCGCCACCCGCTTCTGGGTGCGCTCGTCGGCCCGGCGGCCCTCCTCGGCCTTCTCCAGGACGCCGGCCAGCAGTCCGCCCGCGAGCGGGCTCCACGGGATGATGCCGACGCCGTAGTGCCGCGCCGCCGGGAGCACCTCGAGCTCCACGTGCCGGGTGAGCAGGTTGTAGTGCGACTGCTCGCTGACCAGGCCCTGGAAGTGCCGGCGGGCCGCGGCCTCGTTCGCCGCGGCGATCTGCCAGGCGGCGTGGTTCGAGGAGCCGACGTAGAGCACCTTGCCCTGGGCGACCAGCGTCTCGCAGGCCTGCCAGATCTCGTCCCAGGGCGTGCGGAGGTCGACGTGGTGGAACTGGTAGAGGTCGATCCAGTCGGTCTGCAGCCGGCGCAGCGAGGCGTCGCACGCCCGCACGATGTTGCGGGCGGAGAGGAACATGTCGTTGGGCCAGTCGCTCATGTTGCCGTAGACCTTGGTCGCCAGCACCGTCTTCTCGCGCCGCTCCGCGCCCTGGGCGAACCAGCTGCCGACCACTTCCTCGGTGCGGCCCTTGCCGGCGTCACCGCCGTACACGTTCGCGGTGTCGAAGAAATTGATGCCTTCGGCCAGTGCCCGGTCCATGATCTCGTGCGAGGCGGACTCCTCGGTCCGCGAGCCGAAGTTCATGGTGCCGAGGCAGAGGCGGGAGACCGTGAGGCCGCTACGACCGAGGTGCTTGTACTCCATGCGTCCCACCCTGGCACTCTGTGAGGCGTGCCGCTGACTGACGACGACCAGCCGACCTACGACTTCGACACCGCGACCGCCGTGCGGCGCGGTGAGGGAGGGGCTCTCCTCGCCGATCTCGACCAGACCTGGCAGGTCGGCGGCGGGATCCTGAACGGCGGTTACCTGCTGTCGGTGGCGGCCCGGGCAGCGGTGTCCGAGAGCCCGCACCCGCACCCGGTCGCGGTCGCGGCCAGCTACATCCGCCCCACCCCGGCCGGCGAGGCCACCCTCCAGGTCACCCCCGGTGCGGCCGGGCGCACGCTCGCGCACTCGGTGGTCACGCTGGCCGGCTCCGGCGCCGGCCCGTCGATCGTCGTCCAGGCGACGACGGCCACGCTCGGCGACGAGACGCCGGACTACGACGCCTCGCGGATGCCCGACATGCCGCCGCCGGAGGAGTGCGTCGACCTCTCCGCCCGGCTCAACCCCGACCCGAGCAAGCGGCCCGGCCTGAGCCGGCACGTCGACAGCCGCCTGGACCCGGCGACCGCCGGGTGGACGGTGGGCGAGCCCTCGGACGAGCCGGTGCTGCGCGCCTGGATCCGGTTCGTCGACGGCCGCCCGGCCGACCCGCTGGGGCTGCTGACCTTCTCCGACGTCCTGCCGCCGCTGGGCTTCGCGATCGGCCAGCGTGGCTGGGCGCCGACCGTGCAGCTGCAGGTGCTGGTCCGCGCCATGCCGGCGCCGGGCTGGTGCCTCGCCGAGGCCCGTGCCACCCAGATCGCCGGAGGCTGGATCGACGAGGACTGCACCATCTGGGACTCCGAGGGCCGGCTGGTCGTCCAGGCCCGGCAGCTGGCCCGGCTCTCCCGCGGCCGCTGACCCTCAGGCCGGCAGCGCCACCTCGCCGGTGAGGTAGCGCTGCACGGTCGGGCCCACGGCAGCGACCAGCCACTCGGGTGTGGCCGAGGCCAGCGGCTCGATCGCCAGCACGTAGCGCCCGACGACCAGGCCGGCGAGCTGCGAGGCGGCCAGCGCCGCCCGGAGTTCGGCCTCGGCCGGCGGGTGGTCGAGGGACCGGATGACCCGGCGCAGCACCTGGGTCACCAGGAACTCGCGCAGCAGTCGCGCGGTCCACTCGTTGCCCATCGCCGAGCGCACCAGGGCCAGGCCGGCGGCCTGGCCGGGGCCGTCCCAGACGGTGAGCAGCGTGCGGACGACGCCGGCGCCGAGCTGGTCGCGCCCGCCGGCGAGGACCGCGGGCAGCAGGTCGCCCGGATCGGCCGGCGCCTCCACCGCGGCGAGGAACAGCTGGTCCTTGCTGCCGAAGTAGTGATGGACCAGCGCCGGGTCGACGCCGGCAGCGGTCGCGATGCCGCGGATCGTCGCACCGCCGAACCCGCGCTCGGCGAACGCTGCCCGGGCGGCGGCGAGCACCGCCTCCCGGGTGCCGGGATTGCCCGGCCGGCGTCCCTGGCGCCGGGTGCCGCCGCTGCGGGGCTCGCTGCTCAGCTGGTCCTCCTCCGCAGGGTGCCGGCCGCCAGGGCCAGGGCGAGCACGGCCGCGCCGGCCACGACCGCGAGGTCGAGCCACATCCTGCCGGTGACCTCGGGGGAGCGTCCCACCTCCTGGAGGGCGTCGACGGCGTAGGTGAGCGGCAGGGCGTCGCTGACGGCCTGCAGCCACCCGGCCATCTGCTCGCGGGGTGCGAGCAGGCCGCACAGGAAGAACTGCGGCAGCACGATCACCGGCATGAACTGCACGGCCTGGAACTCGCTGCGGGCGAAGGCGCTGGCGAGCAGCCCGAGGGCCACACCCAGGATCGAGTCCACCACCGCGATGAGGACGACGAGCGCGAGCGACCCGGCGACCGTGAGGTCGTAGAGCGTCGTCGCGACCGCGACGGTGACCACTGCTTGGAGCGCGGCGGCGAGGCCGAAGGCGGTGCCGTACCCCAGCAGCAGGGACGGCCGGGACAGCGGCGTGGTGAGCAGCCGTTCGAGCGTGCCCGAGGTGCGCTCGCGGAGCATCGCGATGCTGGTCACGAGGAACATGACCACGAACGGGAAGATCCCGAGCATGGTCAGCCCGACCCGGTCGAAGACGGCGACCTGCCCGGGCGGGGTGGGCGCGTTCTCCCACAGCAGGTACAGCAGCCCCAGCAGCAGGCTCGGGACGAGCAGCAGCATGGCGATCGTGCGCGGGTCGTGCCGCAGCTGGCGCAGCACCCGGCCCGCGGTGGCGACCGTCATGCCGGCACCCCCTCCGAGGCCCGGACGAGGGCGAGGAAGGCCTCCTCCAGGTCCGGCGAACCGCCGTCGGCGCGCAGCCGGGCGGGGGTGGTGTCGGCCAGCAGGTCGCCGTCGCGCAGCAGGAGCAGCCGGTCGCAGCGGCCGGCCTCGTCCATCACGTGGCTGGAGACGACGAGGGTCGTGCCGGCGGCGGCCAGTGCGGCGAACCGTGCCCACAGCTCGGCGCGCAGGACCGGGTCCAGCCCGACGGTCGGTTCGTCCAGGACCAGGAGCTCGGGTTCGGCGACCAGTGCGCAGGCCAGCGAGGCCCGCCCGCGCTGCCCGCCGGAGAGGTCGTCGACGAGCTGGTGCGCGGCCTCGGCGAGGCCCACGTCGGCCACCGCGGCGTCGGCCTCGCGAGGGCCGCGGCCGTACAGGGCGGCGAAGTAGCGCACGTTCTCCCGGACGGTCAGGTCGGCGTAGACGCTGGGCGCCTGGGTGACGTAGCCGATCCGGCGGCGCAGCCCCGGTGAGCCGGCCGGCTCCCCGAGGACGGTCACCTCGCCGGAGCGCACCCGCTGCACGCCGACGAGGGCGCGCATGAGCGTGCTCTTCCCGCTCCCGCTCGGCCCCAGCAGGCCGGTCACCTGGCCGGGCGGGACGGCGAACCCCAGCCCGTCCAGGACGCGGCGTCGGCCGCGTTCGACGACGAGGTCCCGGACGACGACGACGTCCATGGCGGCTCCCCAGAAGTCAACGGCTGATGAACTCAACGCTAGGTGAGTTTCCCGCGGGAGGTCAAGAGGAGTGGGCGCCGGCCAGCGCACGACCGAGCGCCGCCCCTGATCGCCAGGCGCTCTCCACCTTGGCCGGGGCGTGCCAGCCGTCCCCGCACAGACCGATGCCGTGCACCAGGCCGAACGGGTCGTGCCGCGGTGCGGCCGGTCGGGCGAAGGTCCAGCGGTGCACCTCGGTCCAGGCGGGCTGCACGTCGATGCCCAGGGCGGACCGCACGGCGGCCACCACCGCCGGCACCGCGGCGGCCGGGTCCTCGAGGTGCCTGCCGGCCAGGTCGGACGTCGTGTGCGCGACCAGCACCGGCGCCCCGTCCCCCCGTCGGTCGCCGTCGTCGGCGATCCACTCCACCGCCGGGTCGTCGTGCACGAAGGCGCCGTGCAGGTCGGCCGGCCACCGCCGCTCGCCCCACCCGAGGACCACCGCCAGCACCGGGGACCAGGACTCCGCACCGGCCAGCGCGAATGCGGGGCCGGACGGCTCGAGCAGCCGTGCCGCCTGCGGCCCCGGCATGGCGAGGGCGACGGCCGGCACAGGCCGCCCGTCGACACCAGGGCCGGCGGGGCCGGCGGTCACCGCGCGCACGGAGGTGCCGGGCCGGACGGTCAGGCCGGTGGCGACATCGGCCGCCAGGGTGTGCGATCCGCCCGGGGTGCCGTACCGCATCGGCCCGGACTTCCGCTCGCGGAACCCCTCCGGCCCGACCACAGCGAAGGTGTCCGTCCAGGGGCGGGCGAGCCCGCGGTCGACCCAGTCGACCACCACGCCGGCGAACGGGGAGCCCTCGTCGGCCGTGAGGTACGAGGCGCCGAGGTCCACCGGACGTCCCCGCACGGTGCGAGAGGACAGCCGCCCGCCCGGTGCGCGACCGCGGTCCAGCACCACGACATCGCAGCCCGCGTCCCGGAGGGCGCGAGCGCAGGCCAGGCCGGCGATGCCGGCACCCACGACGGTCAGGGGGCCGGGCTCGGGATCCATGGCCCGATCCTGGGGGCTGCGGCCCGCCGGCGTCCACCAGGCAGAATCGCCCGGGTGCCCGTGACCATCACCGATCCCGACGACCCGCGGGTGGCCGACTACCGCGACCTCAAGGCAGGGGACCGCCCGGCCGGGGCGCCACGCGGCGTCTCGCCGGTCATCGTGGAAGGCACGGCGGCGATCGAGCGGCTGCTGCTCTCGCCCTACCCGGTGCGGTCGGTCTTCGGGGTGGCCGGCCGGGTGGAGGACCTCGGGCTCGCCGACGACGTGACCGTCTACGTCGCCGACAAGTGGGTGGTGTCGGAGGTCATCGGGTTCCGGCTGACCCGCGGGGCCCTGGCCGCGGCCGACCGGCTGCCCCCGGCGGACCTCGGGCAGCTCCTGGCCGGCCCGGACCCGGCGGCGCCGCGCCGGCTCGCCGTCCTCGAGGGGCTCAACGACCACGAGAACCTCGGCTCGATCGCCCGGTCGGCCGTCGCCCTCGGCGTCGAGGGGGTGCTGCTGGACCCGCGCTGCGCCGATCCGCTCTACCGGCGCTCGGTGCGGGTCTCGATGGGCCATGTGCTCACGCTGCCGTTCGCCGTCCTGCCGGACTGGCCGGGCGGCCTGGACCGGCTGCACGACGCCGGCTACCTCACGGTGGCGCTGACCCCGGCCGCCGACGCGGTCGACCTCGACGAGGTCGACCCGCGCGCGCACCCGCGCACGGCGGTGCTGCTCGGCGCCGAGGGGCCGGGCCTCACCCCGGAGGCCCAGCAGGCCGCCCGCGTGCGCGCCCGCATCCCGATGCGGTCCGGGGTGGACTCGCTCGGGGTGGCGGCGGCAGCGGCGGTCGCCTTCGCCACACTCCGCTGACACCTGCTTTTCCGCGGAAAAGCAGACTGCTTTTCCGCGGAAAAGCAGTCAGAAGCGCAGGGCGAAGCGCGCCAGGATCTCGCGGGCCTGCTCGGCGTGCGCCGGGGCGCACATGACGTCGTAGCGGCCGGCGACGATCGTGCTCGTGCTGGTGAAGTCGCGCTTGCCCTGGGTGGCGGCGTAGCCCATCCAGCCGAACAGGGCGCCGAAGGCGAGCCCGACCAGCAGACCGGTGAGGACCGCGCCGATCCAGCCGGCGCCGTCCTGGGAGAAGATGCCGAG
Organism: Mycobacteriales bacterium; assembly: GCA_038256725.1. Classification (GTDB taxonomy): domain Bacteria; phylum Actinomycetota; class Actinomycetes; order Mycobacteriales; family Geodermatophilaceae; genus Blastococcus. The sequence continues at coordinate 23,366 of JBBSKB010000003.1, forward strand.
CAGCAGCCCGACGAACAGACCCCACCAGGCGCCGCCCGCCGCGCCGGCGGCGATGGCCCGGCCGGTGGTCATCCGGCCGAGCACGCGCTCCACCTGGCGCAGGTCCGAGCCGATGATCGTCACGTTCTCGACGGGGAACTTCTCGTCGGAGAGGTGGTCGACGGCCGCCTGGGCCCGGTCGTAGGAGTCGAAGGAGCCGACCTGGACGCCGCCGAGCGGCATCGACACGGAAGCAGTCATGCCGGGTCAACGACGCATCCGGCAGCCCTGTTCCTCAGATGAGGCTGTCCGCCCAGGCCTGGTGCAGCGCGGCGAACCGGCCGGTGCCGGCCACGAGCTCGGCGGGGGAGCCGTCCTCGACGATCCGGCCGCCCTCCATGACCAGCACCCGGTCGGCGATCTCCACCGTGGAGAGCCGGTGGGCGATGATCAGCGCGGTCCGGTCCGCGAGCAGCGTGCGCAGCGCGTGCTGGACGAGCCGCTCGCTGGGGACGTCGAGGGAACTGGTCGCCTCGTCGAGGATGAGCACCGCCGGGTCGGCGAGGAAGGCCCGGGCGAAGCCGACCAACTGGCGCTGCCCGGCCGACAGGCGCCCGCCGCGCTTGTCCACCTCGGTGTCGTAGCCGTCGGGCAGGGCGGTGATGAACGTGTGCGCCCCGATCGACCGGGCGGCGCCCTCGATCTGCGCCCGGTCGGCACCCGGCCGGCCGAAGGCGATGTTGTCCGCGACGCTGCCGGAGAACAGGAAGCTCTCCTGGGTCACCATCACGACCGCCCGTCGCAGGTCGGCGTCGGCCAGCCGGTGCAGCGGGATACCGTCGAGCCGCACCTCCCCCTCGATCGGGTCGTAGAACCGGGCCGCCAGGCGGGCGAGGGTGGACTTGCCCGCGCCGGTGGTGCCGACCAGCGCGACCGTCTCGCCGGGCGGCAGGGTCAGCTGCAGGCCGGGCAGCACCGTCGTCCCGGTGTAGCCGAACCGGACGTCGTCGAACACCAGCTCGCCGGCCGCGGCCGGCAGCGGGACCGGGTCGGTCGGCTCGGGGACGCCTGCCCGCTCCTCGAGCAGGCCGGAGAGCTTCTCCAGCGCGGCCGTCGCCGACTGGTAGCTGTTGTAGAACATCGCGATGTCCTGCAGCGGGTCGAAGAACCGCCGCAGGTAGAGCAGGAAGGCCACCAGCGTCCCGACGGCCAGCGCGCCGTCCATGACCCGCAGCGCGCCGTAGCCGAGAACGGCCACGGTGACCAGGTTGCCGATGAGGACCACGGCCGGGACGAACACGGCGATCAGCCAGAACGCCCGGTCGTGCGCCTGCCGGTTGTCCTCGTTGAGGACGGCGTAGAGCTCGTCGTTGCGCGGCTCGCGCCGGAACGCCTGCACCGCGCGGATGCCGCCGAAGGTCTCGGTGAACTGGACGATCAGCGCGGCGATGGTCTCGCGGGTGCGCCGGTAGGCCGCGGTGGAGTTGCGCTGGAACCAGCGGGCCACCCAGAACAGCGCCGGGAAGCCGAGCAGCGCGGTGAGCCCCAGCGGCGGGTCGAGCACCACCAGCACGATGCCGATCCCGAGCACGCTGAACAACGCGGTGATCAGCCCGTCCAGACCCTCGTCGAGCAGCTCGGCGAGCGCCTCGACGTCGCTGGTCAGCCGGCTGATCGTGCGGCCCGAGGTGTACCGCTCGTGGAAGGACAGCGGTAGCACCTGGACGTGGGTGAACACCCGCCGGCGCAGGGTCAGCAGCACTGCCTGGCCCACTCGGCCGGAGCCGGTGAGGAACAGGAACCGCAGCCCGGTGTCCAGCGCCGCCGCCACGACCATCGCCAGGGTGATCCACACCAGCGGCCCCGTATCGCCGTCGACCAGCGCCGGCACCGCGACGTCGATGCCCACACCGATCAGCAGCGGGCCGGCGAGCCAGGCGGCGTTCTGCGCGACGACGGTCGCCAGCAGCCACCACAGCGACCGCCGGTGCGGGCGCAGCAGCTCGCCGAGCAGCCGTCGCGACCGGGCGCGCAGGAAGATCCCCGCACCCGGGGGGAGCTCGTCGGTGTCCTCGGTCGCGACGCCGCGCCAGCTCTGGTCCGTCACGGGAGCACCTCCGCCAGGTCGCTCTCCTGCGCCAGCAGGTCGCGGTAGACCGGGTGTGCGGCCAGCAGCTCGGAGTGCGTGCCGACGGCGGCGATCCGGCCGCCGTCGAGCAGGGCCACCCGGTCGGCCAGCAGCACGGTGGAGGGTCGGTGGGCGACGACCAGTGCCGTCGTGCCGGCGAGCACCTCGCGCAGGGCGCGCTCGACCAGCGCCTCGGTGTGCACGTCGAGGGCCGAGAGCGGGTCGTCGAGGACCAGCACCGAGGGGCGGCCCAGCACCGCCCGGGCCAGCGCCAGGCGCTGCCGCTGGCCACCGGACAGCGACAGGCCCTGCTCGCCGATGCGGGTGTCCAGGCCCCACGGCAGGTCGTGCACGAACTCCGCCTGGGCCACCCGGAGCGCCTCGGCGACGTCGGCGGCGGTGGCGTCCGGCCGCCCGAGGGTCAGGTTCTCCCGGACGCTCATGGAGAACAACGTCGCCTCCTCGAAGGCGACCGAGACGATCCCGCGCAGCTGGGCCAGCGGCAGGTCCCGCACGTCGACGCCGTCCAGGGTGACCCGGCCCTCGGTCACGTCGTGCAGCCGGCCGACCAGCGAGGTGAGCGCGGTCTTCCCCGAGCCGGTGGCCCCGACCAGCGCGACGGTCTCGCCCGGCTCGACGACGAGGTCGACGCCGGTGAGCACCGGGCCGGCCGGGCCGGGGTGGCGGAAGCCGACGCCCTCGAAGGCGAGGCGGGCCGGCGAGCCCACCGGCCGCGGCACGACGCCCGACCGGTCGGTGACCGTGAGCGGCTCGTCGAGCAGCTCGCCGATGCGGTCGCAGGCGCTGGCGGTCTCCTGGGCGAAGGCGAACAGCCAGCCCAGCGACAGGATCGGCCACAGCAGCACGGTGAACAGCGCGACGAAGGCGACCATCCCGCCCACCGTCAGGGCGCCGGTGCTCACCGCGAACGCTCCGCCGACCAGGATCAGCGCCAGCGTCACCTGCGGGTGCAGCTCGAAGACGCACCACAGCAGCGCGAGCGTGCGGACCTTGTCCAGCTCGAGTCGGCGCAGCCGCCGGGCCTTGGCGTCGTAGCGGTCGAACACCAGCCCGCGCCTGCCGAGCGACTTCACCACCCGGATGCCCTGCACCGACTCCTCGACGTCGGTCGCCAGCTCGCCCTGCTCGTCCTGCACCCGGCGGGACTGCACGTTGTAGCGCCGCTCCCACCGCTGGCCGAGCACGGTGAGCGGCACGGTGGTGAGGAGCACGGCGATGCCGAGCGGCCAGTACGTGATCAGCAGCAGGAGCGCGACGACGACGCAGGTGATCAGGTTGACCGCGAGGAACACCGCGGCGAACCCGACGAAGCGGCGCACGGTGGACATGTCGCTGGACGCGCGGGAGAGCAGCTGACCCGAGGGCCACCGGTCGTGGAAGGAGACGGGCAGCCGCTGCAGCCGCCCGTACAGGGCGCCGCGGAGGTCGCGCTCGATCGCCAGGCAGCTGCGGGTCATCGCCCACCGGCGGAGGAAGAACAGACCGGCCTCGGCGACCCCGAAGATCAGGGCGAGCCCCAGGAGGGGCACCAGTCGGGCGCGGTCGCCCTCGGCGATCGGCCCGTCCACCAGCGCCGCGGTGATCAGCGGGACGGCCAGCTGGGCGAGCGTGGCCAGCAGGGCGGCCGCGAACGTGACCGCGATCAGCCCCCGGTAGGGGCGGGCGTAGGGCCACAGCCGCAGGAGGGCGGAGAGGCGACCGCGGTCGTCGGTTCCGGCGTCGTCGTCCATGGCGGATCGAGGCTAGGCCGGACCTCCGACAGGAGCGACCGAGTTATCGCGGCTCAGCGGTTGCGGCGGACCCCGAAGACGATGTCCTCCCACGCCGGTATGCGGGCGCGGGGGTCGTCGGAGTCCAGCTCCTCGCCGGGGCGGCCCAGCACGACGGTGTCGTGGTCGGCGATCTCGTCCAGGAAGGTGTCCATCGAGCGGTGGTCGTCGGGGGAGCCGCTGGGCGGGTGCACGTCGCGCACGTGGGCGTCGTCGGCCACCGGTGCGGGCGGGGTCTCCTCACGCAGGACCGACACCGGCCGGGCGGGCTGCACCGGGGCCGGCGGGGCGCCGGTGGGCACGTCGGGGACGACCCGGACCAGGCGGGTGCCCTCGGCGAAGTCGGTCGTCGCGGCGTCGAGCGGGGTGACCGTGCGCGAGGGCAGGTCGAAGGTCCAGCGGGCGGTGCCGGACTTCTCGCCCGCGCGCCACTCGCCGGTGACCACCCAGGCGCCGGTGTCGCTGCGGTAGGCGTCCCAGGCCACGGCGTCGATGTCGGTGTCGATGAGCCGCAGCCGCTCGGTCATGAACTGCTGCAGCGTGGTGCCGGGCGTGCTGTCGCTGAGCCGGACCCGTGCCTCGCGGGCCTGCTCGGCCACCCGCTCGCGCTCCTGGAGCACGGGGTGGGCGAACCGCATGATCCGCTCGACGCGCGCGCCGGTGGCGGCGGCGACCTGCTCGGGCGTCTCGCCGGCGCGGATGCGGGCCTGGATCACCCGGGGCGGCAGCTCGGTGCCCAGGTCGACGTCGATCTGGGTGAGCCGGCGGGAGTCCCCGCGGGCTGCGGCGCGGAGCCGGTCGTCGACCGGGACGGCGAAGCGCTGCTCACCGTCCTCGGTGTCGGCGACGAGCACCAGGCTCGAGCCGTCGTCGGAGAGCCCCACGAGGCGCAGCGTGCGCACGGGCGACCTCCTGCATGGCATGAGCGGTAGGGCTCCGGAGAGAGACCAGGCCCGAGGCTATCGGCGCGCACCCGCGGCGCGCCGCAGGTGGCGCGGCGCGGCGCGTCACGGGACGCCTGAGGTGGTCGTCCCCGACATCGCCGACACGTTCCGGAAACCTGCGCTCGGCACAGTGGGCCGCGCGCCGTGGCGTGCGATCCTGCCGCTCGCGTTCCGCTCCGGAACGCCCCCGTCCGAGAGCCGAGGAGGTGCGATGGCCGGCCCCGTCATCGACCTGGCGCCCGGGCCACCCGTGCGGCTCGCCCGCGACCTGCTCGCCGAGGTCGCGGTCCTCGCCGGCGCCGTCAGCACCTGGTGCCCCGCGCTGTCGCCCGACGGGCGGCACGTCGCCTACGTGACCGACCGGTCGGGGATCCCGCGCCTGGAGGTGGCCCCCGTCGACGGCGCCGAGCCGCCGCGGGTGCTGTCGGAGCCGGCCCAGGAGGTGGTGTCGGTCGCGTGGTCCCCGGACGGCGCCTGGCTGGCCTACCTGGTGAGCCCCGGCGGCTCCATCTGCACCGAACTGCACGCCGTGCGGGTCGACGGCACCGGCGCCCGCCTCGTGGCCGGCGCGGACCCCCGCGCCACGGTCTTCGCCGGGTTCTGGGCCGGCCCCGGCCGCTACGTCTGCTCGATCGCCCCCGGCACCGGTCCCGACGCCGACATCGTCCTGGTGGACGTCGAGGACGGCACCTGCCGGACGCTGGCGCGGGGCGGGTTCCTCTCCGCCTGCGCGCTGTCGGCGGACGGCCGGATCCTGCTGGCCCGCCGTGGCCCGCGCGCGCACCGGCACGTCGTCGCGATCGACGTGGCGACGGGGACCCAGCGCCCGGTGCTCGACCCCGGCGCTCCGGGTGGGATCGCGTCGGAGGACGGACGGTTCGCCGCCGACGGGCGCTCGATCCACCTGCGCGCCTCCCTGCCCGGGCCGCTGCTCGCCGATCGGGCCGGCCTGGTCGAGGTGCCACTGGGCCCGGACGGGCCGGCCGGGGAGGGACGCACGGTGCTGCACCGCGCCGACGCCGACCTCGACGGCTACGCGCTGCGCGCCGACGGCACCGTGCTGGCGGTCTGGAACGCCGGCGGCGCCACCGAGCTGTGCGTGCACGACCTCGCCGACGGTTCGCTGGTCCGCAGCATCCCGCTGCCCGGCGCCGTGCTGCCCGGCTGGTCCCTCGGCGCCGACGGCGTCACCATGGTCGCCGAGCTCACCGGCCCGACCACGCCGCGGGCGCTGTGGCGGGTGGACCTCGACGGCGGCGCGGAGGCCGTGCCGCTGCCCGGGTCGGTGCGCCGCTCCCGGAGCCCGCGCACGGTGTCCCCCGATCGGCTCGACTACTCCGCTCCTGACGGCATGCCGCTGTCGGGCTGGCTCTACACCCCCCGGGACGCCCAGGCGCCGAACCGCACGGTGGTCAGCTTCCACGGCGGCCCTGAGGGCCAGCACCGGCCGGCCTTCGACCCGCTGGTGCAGTGCCTGGTCGCGGCCGGCCTGACGGTGTTCGCCCCCAACGTCCGCGGTTCGGGCGGTTTCGGGCGGGCCTTCATGACGGCCGACGACGTCGCCGCCCGCGAGGCCTCGTTCGAGGACGTGCGGACGACGGTGGACGAGCTGGTCACCGCCGGTATCGCCGCACCGGGCCGGATCGGTGCCCACGGCTGGTCCTACGGGGGCTTCCTCAGCCTGGTCGCGCTGACCCGGTGGCCGGAGCTGTTCGCCGCCGGTGCCACGCTGGCCGGTATGAGCGACCTGCGGACCTTCTTCGCCGGCACCGAACCGTGGATGGCCGCGGCCTCGGTCACCGAGTACGGCGACCCCGTCGCCGACCGGGAGATGCTCGGGGCGATCTCCCCGATGACGACGCTGGACCGGGTGACCGCGCCCCTGCTGCTCGCCCACGGCGACCGCGACACCAACGTGCCGGTCGCCGAGTCGATGCAGGCGCACGCCGCGCTCGCCGCGCGGGGAGCGCCCTGCGAGCTGCTCCTGCTGCCGGGCGAGGGGCACACCGTGGTGGGTCGCGACCACCTCGTCGAGCTGAGCGGCCGGGTCACCGCCTGGTTCGACCGCTGGCTGTGAGCGGCGGCCTCCTCGCCGGCTACCCCGCGCCCACCGCCGACGAGGCGGTGACCGCCGAGGGCCGGCTGCGCCCCGAGTACGCCCCGCTCGAGCCGGTGCTGACCGGGCTGGGCGCCGAAGGGCTCACCGCGGCCGCGCAGGCGCTCGCCGGGCTGCGGGCCGCCCGCGGGGTGGCGCTGGGCAGCTGGACCGACGGCCGGCACGAGCGGCACCCGGTGGTCCTGGACCCGCTGCCCCGGCTGGTCCCCGCCGGGCAGTGGCGGCTCGTGGCCGCCGGCGTCGAGCAGCGGCACCGCGCCCTGGGTGCATTCCTCGCCGACACCTACCGGGCGGCCGGGCGGCGCCGGGGCGACGCCGACCGGGCGCCGGAGATCGTCCGCGCGGGCGTGCTCCCCGAGTGGGCGGTGGTGCAGAACCCTGCCCGCGACCCCGCCGCCATCGGCCAGGCCTGGCCGGGGCAGCCGCGCGCCACGGTGGCCGCGGCCGACCTGGTCCGCACCGCCGACGGCGGGTGGGCGGTGACCGCCGACGACCTGTGCACCCCCGCGGGTCTCGGCTTCGCCGTGGAGGACCGGCTCGCGCTGCGCGCCGCCGTCCCGGGGCTGTTCGGCGCGGCCGGGCCGGGCGCCCCCGAGGCCGCGGTGGACCTGTTGCGGACGGCGCTGGCCGAGGCCGCGCCGCCGGCGTGCCCGGGCAACCCCCGCATCGCCGTCCTCAGCGCGGGGGAGACCGACAGCTCCTGGTTCGAGCACGTCGTGCTCGCCGAGGCACTGGGCGTGCCGCTGGTGCAGGCAGGCGACCTCTGGCCGCGCCCCGACGGCGGGCTGGAGATCGCCGTCGCCGGCGAGCGCCGCCCGGTCGACGTCCTGTACCGGCGGTTCGACGAGGGCGCCCTCGGTGCCTACCGCACGCCGGTCGGCCAGCCGCTCGACCAGCAGCTGACCGAGGCCGTCCGGGCCGGGCGGCTGGGCCTGGCGAACGTGCCGGGCAACGGGGTGGCCGACGACGCCGCGACGTTCGCGTTCGTGCCGGCGATGATCGGCTTCTACCTGGGGGAGCAGCCGCTGCTGCCCTCGCCGCGTACCTGGGTGCTCGCCGACCCGGTTGCGCTCGCCGAGGTCCGTGGCCGGCTGCCCGAGCTGGTCGTCGAGGAGGTCGCCGGGTACGGCGGCCGGGAGGCCGTCGACGGCCGCACCTGCAGTGCCGGCGAGCTGGCCCGGCTGGAGGCGGCGGTCGACGCCGCCCCGCACCGGTTCGTGGCCAGGGAGCCGCTGGCGGAGGCGACCCTGCCGGCGTTCGTGGACGGCACGCTGCGGCCGCGGTCGGCCCGGCTGCGGGTCTTCTCGGTCGGGACCGGCGGGGCGACCCGCGCGCTCCCCGCTCCGTGGACGCGGGTGGCGCTGGGCGGACCGGTCGCCGGCAGCAAGGACACCTGGCTGCTGTCCTGACCGCCGGATGGCCTCGGATCCTCTAGAGGCGCTCGACCACGTGGTCGATGCAGGCGGTGAGGGCGCTGACGTCGTCGGGGTCGACGGCGGGGAACATGCCGACGCGCAACTGGTTGCGGCCGAGCTTCCGGTACGGCTCGACGTCCACGACGCCGTTGGCGCGCAGCGTCTTCGCGATGGCGGCGGCATCGACCGAGTCGGCGAAGTCGACGGTGCCGACGACGTACGAGCGCTCATCGGGGTTGCTCACGAACGGCGTCGCGTAGGGCGACTTCTCGGCCCACGAGTACAGCCGGCTGGAGGACTCGCGGGTGCGGTCCACGGCGCCGGAGAGCCCGCCCAGCGACAGCAGCCACCGGATCTGGTCGTCGAGCAGGAACAGCGTGGCGAGGGCAGGGGTGTTGTAGGACTGGTCCTTGGTGGAGTTGTCCACTGCGATCGACAGGTCGAGGAAACCGGGGATCCAGCGTCCGGAGGCCTTGATCTCGGCGACCCGCTCGAGGGCGTCGGCGGACATCAGCGCCACCCACAGGCCGCCGTCGGCGGCGAAGGACTTCTGCGGGGCGAAGTAGTAGACGTCGGTCTGCGAGACGTCGACCGGCAGGCCGCCGGCGCCGGAGGTGGCGTCGATGAGCACGAGAGCGTCATCGGTGCCCGCGGGGCGTTCGATCGGCGCCATGACGCCGGTGGAGGTCTCGTTGTGCGCCCAGCCGTAGGCGTCGATGCCGTCGGTCGCGGTGGGCAGCGCGAGGGTGCCGGGCTCGGCCTTCACGATGACCGGATCGCCGAGGAAGGGCGCCTCCTTGGCGCCGGAGGCGAACTTCGCGGAGAACTCGCCGTAGGTGCCGAAGGCGGCGCGGTCGCGGATGAGGCCGAACAGGGCGGCGTCCCAGAACGCCGTCGTCCCGCCGTTGCCGAGCACCACCTCGTAGCCGTCCGGCAGGTCGAACAGCTCGCGCAGCCCCTCGCGGACCGAGCGCACCAGGTTCTTCACCGGGGCCTGGCGGTGCGAGGTGCCCATGAGTGCGGCGCCGTCGGTGGCCAGGGCCTGCAGCGCCTCGGGGCGGACCTTGGACGGGCCGCAGCCGAACCGCCCGTCCGAGGGCAGGAGTTCGGCGGGGATGGTGAGGGTCATCCGGGGGTGCCTTCCGGGTCGCGGTGCGAGGTGGTGCGCGGGCGTGGGACGGCCCGGGTCCGCCGGAAGCGGGCCCGGGCCGTCGACACGTCGGGGGTGCCGATCAGGCGGGGGCGACCTGCGTGGTGGTCTTGGTCTGGATCGTGTCCCAGCCCTCGACCTCCTCGGGCTTGCGCGGGTCGGGGCCGATGTAGCGCGCCGAGGGCCGCACGAGGCGGCCGGTCTTCTTCTGCTCGAGGATGTGCGCGCACCAGCCGGCGGTGCGGGCACAGGTGAACATCGAGGTGAACATGTGGCTGGGCACCTCGGCGAAGTCGAGGACGATCGCCGCCCAGAACTCCACGTTGGTCTCGACCGGCCGGTCGGGACGCCGCTCGCGCAGCTCCTTGAGGGCGGCCTGCTCCAGGGCGAGGGCGGCCTCGAACCGCGGGGCGCCGAGCTCCTCGGCGGCGCGGCGGAGCACGCGGGCGCGGGGGTCCTCGGCGCGGTAGACGCGGTGGCCGAAGCCCATCAACCGCTCCTTGCGGTCGAGGAGGTCCTTCACGTACTTGTCGGCGTCGCCGGTCTTCTCGACGTCGTCGAGCATGTGCAGCACGCGCGAGGGCGCCCCGCCGTGCAGCGGACCCGACATGGCGCCGATCGCCCCGGAGAGCGAGGCGGCGACGTCGGCGCCGGTGGAGGCGATCACGCGGGCGGTGAACGTCGAGGCGTTCATGCCGTGCTCGGCGGCGGAGGTCCAGTAGGCGTCGACGGCGGCGACGTGTCGGGGGTCGGGCTCGCCGCGCCAGCGGATCATGAACCGCTCGACGATGGTGGCGGCCTCGTCGACCCGCCTCTGCGGGACGGCGGGGGTGCCGATGCCGCGGGCGGACTGGGCGACGTAGGACAGCGCCATGACGGCGGCCCGGGCGAGCTCCTCGCGGGCCTCGTCGTGGGTGATGTCCAGCAGCGGGCGGTAGCCCCAGATCGGCGTCAGCATGGCGAGCGCTGCCTGGACGTCCACCCGCACGTCACCGGTGTGCACCGGGATCGGGAACGGCTCGGCCGGGGGCAGACCGGGGCCGAACTTGCCATCGACCAGCAAGGCCCAGACGTTGCCGAACGTCACCTTTCCGACGAGGTCCTCGATGTCGACGCCGCGGTAGCGCAGGGCGCCGCCGTCCTTGTCGGGTTCTGCGATCTCCGTCTCGAAGGCGATGACGCCTTCCAGGCCGGGTACGAAGTCGTCGGCCATCTCGCATGCTCCTCTGCGCACGGAACCCGTGCGCGCATGGGTCATGCCGCACGATTGCTTCCGACCCTAGGCCGTCGGGACACGCCCGGCGCAAGTGGGGCCGTCGACCCGGCCGGGAGGTCTCCCGCGCCGGGCCGCCCGCGCGGTGTCAGCATGGCGGGGTGCCCGACCTCTCCCGCATGCGCAACGACTACACGCTCGGGCGGCTGAGGGAGGAGGACCTCGCCCCGACCTGGGTCGAGCAGTTCGACCGCTGGTTCGCCGACACCGTGGCCGCCGAGGTCCCCGAGCCCAACGCCGTCGTCGTCGCGACGGCCGATGCCGACGGCGCCCCCGACGCGCGCGTCGTGCTGATGAAGGGCTACGACGAGGCCGGGATCGTGTTCGGGACGAGCTACGCCTCGGCCAAGGGCGCGCAGCTGGCCACCAACCCGCGGGCGGCGCTGGTCTTCCCCTGGCACGCGCTCCAGCGCCAGGTGCGGATCACCGGCACCGTCGAGCGGATCGGCGAGACCGCCTCCGACGGGCTGTGGGACCCCCGGCCGAGGGGCTCGCAGCTGGCCGCGGCAGCCTCGGTGCAGTCGACCGTCGTCGACTCCCGGCAGGAGCTCGAGGAGCGGGTGCGCAGGCTCGACGAGCAGACGCCCGAGGGGAAGGTGCCGCGCCCGGCCGCCTGGGGCGGATACCGGGTCGTGCCCGAGCGGGTGGAGTTCTGGCAGGGCGGCACCGACCGGTTGCACGACCGGATCCGGTTCGTGAAGGACGACGCGGAAGGCGGGGGCTGGATCGTCCAGCGGCTCGCCCCGTGACGCCACCGGTCCACCCGGTCGAGGGCGGCCGCGGCGTCGAGGAGTTCGCCGGCGTCTCGATCGGCGCTACTCACGGGGCTCATCTCGGGCTGGGTGACCTGCGGGCCGGCGCCCTGGCGCGTGCGGTGCCGGTGCCGTCGTTCTGGTTCTTCCGCGCCTCCCGCACCGCGGTCTGACGCGGTCACGCAGCCGGCCCGGTGCCGGGAGGCGCGACCGATACGGTCGGGCGGACCGATGTCCACGACGGCAGGAGGACAGGTGCTCGAGTTCGACGCGCTCCACAAGAGCTTCGGCGAGATCGGGGTGCTGGAGGGTGTCGGGTTCACCGTGGCCCCCGGCTCGATGTTCGGGTTCTGCGGATCCAACGGTGCCGGCAAGACGACGACCATGCGGATCGCCATGGGTCTCGTCCGCGCCGATGCCGGGGAGGTCCGCTGGAACGGCCGGCCCCTGGACCAGGTCTCGCGCCGCCGGGTCGGCTACATGCCGGAGGAACGCGGGCTGTACCCGAAGATGAAGGTCGGGGAGCAGGTCGCCTACTTCGCCAAGCTGCACGGGGTCGGCGCCGCGGCCGCCACGACGGCCGCCGACGAGTGGCTCGAGCGGCTCGGTCTGGGTGCCCGGCGCGGTGACGCCGTCGAGAAGCTGTCGCTGGGCAACCAGCAGCGGGTCCAGCTGGCGGCCGCGCTGGTCAGCCGGCCGGAGGTGCTGATCCTCGACGAGCCGTTCTCCGGGCTCGACCCGATCGGCGTCGATTCCCTCGCCGAGGCGCTGCTGGACCAGGCGCGGGCCGGTGTGCCGGTCGTGTTCTCCAGCCACCAGCTCGACCTGGTCGAGCGGCTGTGCGACTCGGTCGGCATCCTCGCCCGCGGCCGGATGGTCGCCACCGGGACCGTCGACGAGCTGCGTCGCAGGGAGACCGGTCGGCTGCTGCGCGTCGTCGTCCCCGACGCCGTGCCGCGCTGGGCCGACGGGCTGCCCGGCGCACGCGTGGTCTCCGAGCAGGCCGGCGACACCCTCCTGGAGCTGGCGCCGGAGACCGACGACCAGGCCGTGCTCGCCGCCGCGCTGCGGACCGGCCGGGTGACCCACTTCGCCTGGCAGCAGCCCAGCCTCGTCGAGCTGTTCCGCGAGGCAGTGGCCACTCCGGCCGCGCTGGAGGTGACGGCGTGACCGAGCCCGGCCCGTTGAGCAGTGCCTCGCTGATCCGCCTCGTCGCCCTGCGCGAGATCTCGGCGCGGGTCCGCGACAAGAACTTCATCATCAGCTCGGTCGTGATCCTGGTCCTGCTCATCGGCACGCTGGGCCTGCAGGTTGCGCTCAGCTCCGGTGAGGAGACGAGCCGCATCGGTGTGCTCGGCGATGCCTCGGTCCTGGAACCCGCGCTGGTGGCCCAGGGCGAGGCGCTCGACGTCGGCGTCGAGGTGGTCGAGTTCGACGACGAGGCCGCCGCGCGGGATGCGGTCGAGGCCGATGACGTCGACGGGGTGCTCGTGACCGGTGAGGGCGCCGACGCCGAGCTGCTGGTCCAGCAGTCGGCGGGCGGGACGCTGCAGAACGTCGTCCAGGGGGCGGTGGCGCAGCTGGCGGTCGCCGAGCAGCTGCAGGCCGCAGGGATCGAGGGTCTGGCCGTCCCGGAGGTCACGGTGACCGCGCTGGATCCGCAGGCCGACCAGGACGGTCAGCGGATCGTCGTCGCGATCATCGGGGTCGCCGTCCTCTACGGGTTGCTCATCCTGTTCGGGCAGTTCGTGGCCCAGGGCGTCGTCGAGGAGAAGTCCAGCCGGGTCGTGGAGCTGTTGCTGGCCACGATGAAGCCGTGGCAGCTGCTCGCCGGCAAGATCCTGGGTCTGGGGCTGCTCGGGTTGGTCCAGATCGTGGTGATCGCGGTGATCGGTGTCGGCGGCGCGCTGGTCTTCGACATCGTGGACATCCCGGGGGACCTCATCGGTACGGCCGTCGCGGTGGTGCTGTGGTTCGTCCTCGGCTACGCGTTCTACGCGGCGATCTTCGCCGTCGCGGCCAGTCTGGTCAGCCGCCAGGAGGACCTCACCACGGTCGTCATGCCGACGACGCTGGTGCTCGTGGTGGCCTTCGTCGTCGGCATCCAGGCGTCGGCCGCGCCGGACGGCACCCTCGCCGTCGTCACGTCCTACGTCCCGGGGCTCTCGCCACTGGTCATGCCGGTACGGCAGGCCGCGGGTGAGGTGGCGCTCTGGGAGATCGCCCTGTCCGTCGCGCTGATGATGCTGGCGATCGGCCTCGTCGTCCGGCTGGGCGGCCGGATCTACTCCGGCGCGCTGCTGCGCACCGGCGGCAAGCTCAAGGTGCGCGAGGCGCTGGCCGCCGAGCGCGCCTGATCGCGCTCCGCGCGGGGTAGGGGGGCCGACATGGCTCTCATCTCCAGCTCCGGCTTCTCCCACGTGCGGATCACCGTCACCGACATCGCCCGCTCCAAGGCCTTCTACGACCAGGTGTTCGGCTGGCCGGTCGCCATCGACCGCTCCGGTTCGATCGACGAACCGGGCGTGCGGAACTCGCCGGAGCATTTCTTCGGCGGCACCGTCTACCAGACCCCGCAGGGCACGTTGTTCGGGTTGCGACCTGTCGGCGACGCCCGTTTCGACCCCGACCGCACGGGGCTGGACCACGTCAGCTTCGCCGTGTCCTCGCGCGCGGACCTCGAGCGCGCGGCGACGGCGTTGAGCGAGGCCGGCATCGAGCACGGGGAGGTCACCGACCTCGCCGACGCCGGCATGGCCATCCTGTCCTTCCAGGACCCGGACGACATCAACCTCGAGCTGACCGCTCCGCTGGGCTGACGGACGAGCGGTCGTCTGCAGGGGTGGCCGAAGTCGGCTCCACCCACCTGGACCTCGGGCAGATCGGCAGCTGACCTGCCCCGGAGCCCTCCCCTTGGGGTGAGGTCACCCCTGCGGGCGGCGCGGGGCAGGCTGGATGCCCGCGAAGATCGCTGTCATGACCGAGGACCTCGACAGGCGCCTCCGGCGGCTGCGGGCCTCCGGCGATCCCGATGCGTTGATCGACCTCGGCTGCGACCTCGCCGACGCGGGCCGGCACGCGGACGCCGAGGGGTGCTTCCGCCGGGCCGCCGACGCCGGCGACACGGTCGCGTCGTTCAACCTGGGCAACGCCCTGGCCGCCCAGGGCCGGTGGGACGAGGCCGTCGACGCCTACGAGGTGGCGTTGAGCGCCGGCGAGCCCGACGCCTGGCGCAACCTGGGCCTGGTGCTCGAGGACCTCGGCGACCTCGCCGGTGCGATGCGCGCGTACCGCGGCGCCGTCAACGCCGGCGATCTCGAGGGCGGGCTGCAGCTGGCCTTCCTGCTCCGCGAGCAGGGCGAGCGCGAGGAGGCGCTGACCGTCGCCGAGGAGATCGCCGCCGCCGGGGACGCCGAGGCCGCCGCCGTCGTCGCCTGCTGGCGGTTCTGCGCGCCGCTGGCCCCCGCGCTCGAGGACGCCCTGCGGGCCGGCGCCGGCCACTTCCCGCCCGCCCGCCCCGCCCGCGCGCCCCTGCTGCGCGAGAGCGGCCGGGGCGCGGAGGCGCGGTCGGTGCTCGAGCGCGGTGCCAAGCTCGGCGAGCAGGTGTCCTGGTTGCCCCTGGGCAATCTCTACCGGGAGGACCTCGGCGACGACGAGGCCGCCGAGGAGGCGTTCCGCGCCGGCATCGCCGCCGGCGACGTGTACTGCCACCAGAACCTCGCCGTGCTGCTCGCCGACCGCGGTGACCTCGACGGTGCCGTCGAGCAGTTCCGGCTCGGCGCCGAGGCCGGCGACCAGCTGGCCGCGCAGACGCTGCGCACCTTCGACATGGGCTGAGCAGACCGCTCCCGCGAGCCGGCCGCAGCACCGATACTGCTCGTGTGTCCGAAGCCACGGTCGACGTCGCGGACCTGCGCCAGCACGGTGCCGCGGGCAGCTCCGCCGAGCGCGCCGACGAGGAGCCGTTGCGCGAGGACATCCGCCTGCTGGGCCGGGTCCTGGGCGAGGTCATCGGCGAGCAGGCCGGTGCGGACGTGCTGGAGCTGGTCGAGTCCACGCGGGTGCAGGCCTTCGAGCTGCGCCGGTCGCAGGTCGGGCGCGAGGAGCTGGCCGGGCGGCTGGCCGGGCTGGACGTCCGGTCGGCCAACCACGTCATCCGCGCGTTCAGCCACTTCTCCGTGCTGGCCAACCTCGCCGAGGACATCCACCACGAGCGCCGCCGGCGGCACCACCGGCGCGAGGGCTCGCCCCCGCAGCGGGGCAGCCTGGCCGCGACGTTCGCCCTGCTGGACGGGGCGGACCTCGACCCGGACGTCGTCGCGCGGGAGCTGACCGGCGCCCTGGTCTCCCCGGTGGTCACCGCGCACCCGACCGAGGTGCGGCGCAAGACGGTCTTCCAGGTGCAGCGCCAGATCGGCGACCTGATCCGCGAACGGGACCGGTCCGCGCACGGGGAGGTCGACGACCGGTGGTCGGCCGAGCTGCGGCGCGCGGTGCTCACCCTCTGGCAGACGGCGCTGCTCCGGCTGTCCCGGCTGCGGTTGCAGGACGAGATCGACGAGGCGCTGCGGTACTACGAGCTCTCGCTGTTCGACGTCGTGCCCGCCCTCAACGCCGAGCTGCGCCGGGCCCTGGAGGAGCGCTGGCCCGCGGCGGGGCTGCTGCCGCGACCGATGCTGCTCCCCGGTTCCTGGATCGGCGGGGACCGGGACGGCAACCCGTTCGTGACCGCCGATGCGCTGCGCCGGGCGACGAGCCGGCAGGCGGAGACGGCGCTGGACCACCACCTCGCCGAGCTCGAGGTGCTGTACCGCGAGCTGTCCATGTCCGACCGGCTGATCACTCCCACCCCCGCGCTGTACTCGTTGGCCCAGGCCTCCCGCGACGACTCGCCGTTCCGGGCCGACGAGCCCTACCGCCGGGCGCTGCTCGGCATCTCCGCCCGGCTGACGGCCACGGCGCTGACGGTGCTGGGCCGGCTGCCGGGTGCCGCCCCGCACGCCGAGCTGCCCGCCTACCGGACGCCGGACGAGCTGCGCGGCGACCTCGACGTGCTCGACGCCTCGCTGCGCAGCCACGGGGCCGGGATGCTGGCCGACGACCGGCTGCTGCGGCTGCGCGAGGCGGTCGAGGTCTTCGGGTTCCACCTGTGCGGGCTGGACCTGCGGCAGAACTCGGCCGTCCACGAGACCGTCGTCGCGGAGCTGCTGGCCTGGGCCGGGGTGTGCGACGACTACGGCGCCCTCGACGAGGCCGCGCGGACCGAGCTGCTCTCCGTCGAGCTCGCCCTCCGCCGGCCGCTGGTCCGGCCGGACGCGGAGCTGACCGAGGAGACCCGCGCGGAGCTCGACGTGTTCGTCGCCGCTGCCGAGCAGGTGCGGCTGCTCGGCGGTCGGGTGATCCCGAACTACGTGATCAGCATGTGCGGGTCGGTGAGCGACGTGCTCGAGGTCGCCGTCCTGCTCAAGGAGGTCGGCCTCCTCGATCCCGGCGCCGAGGACGGGCCGTCCTGCCCGGTGGGCATCTCGCCGCTGTTCGAGACGATCGACGATCTGCAGGCGGCGGGCTCGACGCTGTCGGCGCTGCTCGACCAGCCGCTCTACCGGGCGTTGCTGTCCGCCCGGGGCGGCGTGCAGGAGGTCATGCTCGGCTACTCCGACAGCAACAAGGACGGTGGCTACCTCGCCGCGAACTGGGCGCTGTACCGGGCCGAGCTGGACCTGGTCGAGGTGGCCCGGCGCGAGGGCGTCCGGCTGCGGCTCTTCCACGGCCGGGGTGGGACCGTCGGCCGCGGCGGCGGACCCAGCTACGACGCGATCCGGGCACAGCCGCCCGGGGCGGTCGCCGGTGCCCTGCGGATCACCGAGCAGGGCGAGGTGATCGCAGCCAAGTACGCCGACGCCGACCTCGCGCGGCGCAACCTCGAGGCACTGCTGGCGGCCACCCTGGAGTCGACGCTGCTCGACGTCGAGGGCCTGGGTGAGGACGCGGGTGCCGCGTACGCCGTGCTCGACGACCTCGCCGCCCGGGCGCGGGCGGCCTACTCGGCGCTGGTCCACGAGACCCCCGGCTTCGTCGAGTGGTTCCGCGCCGCCACCCCGATCGGCGAACTGGCCGAGCTGAACATCGGCAGCCGGCCACCGTCGCGCAAGGCCGGGAACTCCATCGCCGACCTGCGGGCGATCCCGTGGGTGTTCAGCTGGTCCCAGACCCGGATCATGCTGCCGGGCTGGTACGGGACAGGGGCGGCGCTCGAGGACTGGATCCAGGACGGGCCGGGGGACCCCGCTGCCCGGCTGGAGCAGTTGCGGGAGCTGCACCGGCGGTGGCCGTTCTTCCGCACGACGCTGTCGAACATGGGGATGGTGCTGGCCAAGACCGACCTCGGCGTGGCCGCCCGCTACGCCGGGCTGGTGCCCGACGAGGAGTTGCGGGCCCGGGTGTTCGACCGGATCAGCGAGGAGCACGAGCGCACCTGCCGGCTGCTGCTGGCGGTCACCGGCGACACGGACCTGCTCGCCGACAACCCCTCCCTGGCCCGGTCGATCCGCAACCGGTTCCCGTACCTGGAGCCGTTGCACCACCTGCAGGTCGAGATGCTGCGCCGCCGGCGTGAGGGCGACGACGACGCCCTCACCCGGCGCAACATCCAGCTGACCATCAACGGCCTCGCGACCGCGCTGCGCAACAGCGGCTGAGCCGGCCTCAGCGCACGGCGGCCCGGACGGCGGCCAGCAGGGCCTCGCGCTCGTGCATCGTCGTCCGGGCCCGGCCGTAGCTGGCGCCCAGGGCGACCTCGGCGGCATCGATCGCCCGCCAGTCCTCCAGCAGGACCGGCTCGGCCCCGCGGGCCTGCAGCGTCTCCACCAGGTCGTCGACCGCGCCCCGGACGGCGAGCGTGCCGTCAGCGGCGTCGGCCAGGAGCGCGTCCACCGTCTCCCGGGCGTCGTGCTTGTTGGTGCCCACGACGCCGCTGGGCCCGCGCTTGATCCAGCCGGCGACGTACTCACCGGCCGACGGCTGCCCGTCGCGCTGCACTCGTCCGACGCCGTCGTGCGGCACCGTCCCGCTGCGCTCGTCGACCGGCAGACCGGGCAGTGGGGTGCCGCGGTAGCCGACGGAGCGGACGACCAGGTCGGCCGGCAGCAGCTCCAGCTCACCGGTGCCGACCGCGCGGCCGTCGCCGTCGACCGCGGTGCGCTCGACCTCGAGGCCGGTGACCCGGCCCTCGCCGACCAACCGCACCGGGCGGCGGAAGAAGCGCAGCCGCAGCGGTGTGCGGCCGGCCTCGAGCACGTGCCCGGCCCAGCCGCGCAGCACCTTGAGGTTGCGGCCGACCACGCGGTCGGCGGCGGCGCGCTCCTCGCTGGCGGGGTCGAGCTCCAGGTCGACGGCGTCGACGAGGACGGTCGCGGCGGTCATCTCGTCGAGCTCGCGCAGTTCCTGGGTGGTGAAGGCGGCCTGCGCCGGGCCGCGGCGGCCCAGGATCGTCACCTGTTCCACGGGCGCGGCGGCCAGCACGTCCAGGACGTGCTGGGGCATGTCGGTGGACTCCAGCTCCGAGGGTTCGCGGGCCAGCACGCGGGCGACGTCGAGCGCGACGTTGCCGACGCCGACGACGACGACCGAGCGGGCCAGGGCCAGCGCCGCCTCGACCCGCTCCCGGTCGGCGTCGGGGTGGCCGGTGTACCAGGCGACGACGTCGGTGGCCGCGAGGCTGCCGGAGAGCTCCTCGCCGGGAATGCCCAGCCGCCGGTCCAGCGCGGCGCCGTAGGTGTAGATCACGGCGTCGACGTGTTCGCGCAGCTCCGCCAGCGAGAGGTCGACGCCGATGTCGACGTTGCCGACGAAGCGGACCAACGGCTGGTCGAGGCTGCGGTGCAGGGTCTCGCGGATGGCGCGCATCTTCGGGTGGTCCGGCGCGATGCCGTGCCGGACCAGGCCGAACGGCGTGGGCAGCCGGTCGATGAGGTCGATGGAGACCGGGACGTCGTCCTGCCGGGTCAGCGCGTCGGCGGCGAAGATGCCCGCCGGCCCCGCGCCGATGATCGCTACCCGGAGAGGACGGCGCGCGGACGGGGGAGCGGCGGAACCGTCGGCGACCATGACTGGCATCCTGACCCGGCCGGGGGCACTCCACCAGAGCGTGCGCCCGGTTTCCCGATCATCGTCGCTCGAGGAGGCCCCTCCATGTCCATCGTCGTCGTCGCCACCCTGACGCCCAAGCCCGAAGCCGCCGACGCCGTCCGGGAGGCGATCCTGGCCGCCATCCCGAAGGTGCACGAGGAGCCCGGGTGCGAGCTCTACGCCCTCCACGAGGCCGACGGGAGCTTCGTCATGGTGGAGCGCTGGGCCGACGCCGACGCGATGAAGGCGCACGGCAAGGCCGAGCCGCTCGCCACCCTGGGCGCCGCCCTGGCCGGCAAGCTCGCCGCCGCGCCCGACATCCGCCGGCTCACCCCCGTGCCCGCCGGCGACGCCGGCAAGGGCGCCGTCTGACCCGACCGGGCGCGCCCGGCGACCTCACCGGCAGGAGTGGTTCCTGTCCAGGTCGTCGGGCACGTACTGGGTCAGCGCGACCTCGCTGCGCGGGACCAGCGGGGGCAACTCGCAGGCCGCGACGGCCTGGGCGGCGGTGACCGATCCGGCCAGCCAGCTCGGGAGCCCGGCGAGCGAGCTGTCGCCGGGCACGGTGCCGACGATCTGCTGCCACTGCTGGTTCGTGGAGTAGAGGCCGACCTCGGCGCCCCGGAACTCCAGGTAGCCGGCCATGCCCTCGAGGGCGGCGCGGTTGCGCTCCCGGGCCTCGTCGGAGCCGGTCTGCCAGGTGTTCATCGTCTCGACGTCGAGCCACCACCGGTAGCTCGACACCACGCTGTCGACGTCGGCGTCGCGGGCGGCCGGCTGGAACACGTCGGTGACGCTGTCCCGGGCCCGCTCCCACCCGTAACGCCACGAGCACGCGGCCGAGTTCTCGCCGTCGCACTCGCCGTACGGGGTGTCGCCGGACGTGGGCCAGGTGCTGACCAGACCGCGCACCTGCCCGGGGTTGGCCGTGTTCAGGTACACCTGCGCGACCGGCTGCTCGGGCACGGAGCCGTTGGACTCCCACGCCCACTCGAGCTGCTCGGCCAGGCACGGGTTCGGCTCGGTGGCCATCCCGCCGTTGACCCCCACGATGGCGAAGGCGCGCGCGTCGGGGAGGGCGGCATCGCACTGCGGGTGCGAGATGTCGACGCCGACGGGGCTCTGCGGCAGGTCGAACTCGGTGGGCGCCGCGGCAGCGGAGGACTGGCCGGCGAGCGCCATCGCGACGGCGGCCAGCCCGACGGAGGCTGCCGAGCGCAGCCTGCCGCGATACGTGCCCCCGTTGGCCATCCCGCCGACGGTACCCGTGTCCGGGGGGGCGGGGGAGTGCTGCGGTCAGACGGTCAGACGGTCTGGCAGGTGGGGCACCAGTACAGGTTGCGCCCGACCATGACCTCGGTCCGCACCTCGGTGCCGCAGATCCGGCAGGGCAGGCCGGTCCGGCGGTAGACGTAGTGGGCGTCCTCGCGCCGGACGGCGCCGCTGCGGCGGCTCCGGTCCTCCGGGCGGGTGGTCACGATGCGGCCCATCCGGACCCCGGACCTCATCAGCGTGACCAGGTCGGCCCACATCGGCGCCCACAGCGCCTCGTCGACCGCCCGCCCGGGGCGGAACGGCGAGACCCGGTGCCGGAACAGGAGCTCGGCCCGGTAGACGTTGCCGACGCCGGCGAGCACGGACTGGTCCATGAGCAGGGCGCCGACCGCCGTGCGGCTGGCGGCGATCCGGCGGAGCGCCCGGCCGCCGTCGGTGCGCGGCCGCAGCGGGTCGGG
This sequence comes from Mycobacteriales bacterium, assembly GCA_038256725.1. GTDB lineage: Bacteria > Actinomycetota > Actinomycetes > Mycobacteriales > Geodermatophilaceae > Blastococcus. Next base: position 44,773 of record JBBSKB010000003.1, read on the forward strand.
GCCGAGCCGGTCCAGGATCATGGCCACCTCGGGGGCGGGCAGCACCTCGCAGGCGGTCGGACCGCGCAGGTCGGTCCAGACGCCGGTGCCCTCGGGCCCCTCGGCCTCCCAGCGCATCCGCAGCGCCCCCTTCGCCGGCGACGGGGTGCCAGCGCCGGTCAGGTAGGTGCCGTACAGGCCCAGGTGCACGTGCAGGGAGTCATCGCCGAATCGGGCGAACAGGTGCTTGCCGTAGGAGGAGACCTCGTCGAGGACGCGGCCGTCGAGCAGCGCCGCGCCCGCCTCGAAGCGGCCCTGCGGGCTGGTGACGTGGACCGGCCGGCCGGCGAACAACGCGGACTGCTCCCGCGCCAGGCGGTACAGGGTGTGGCCCTCGGGCATCCGCGCAGCGTAGGCGGCGCGCCCGTGTCCGTGGCCGGGGCCCGGCTCAGCGGTCGACGGTCTCCAGACCGAAGTGCGGCCGGTCGTCGACGGCGACGAGGTCGAGGAACTCGGGGTGCTGGAGGATGTGGCGCCGCACGAAGGAGCAGTAGGGCAGCACGGTCAGGCCGCGCTCCCGGGCAGCGGTGAGGACAGCGGCGATGAGCGTCGTCCCGACGCCCTGGCCGCCCACGGACGGGTCGACCTCGGTGTGCGGCAACGTCATCTGGCCGTTGTCCACGTGGTAGCTGGCCAGCCCGACGACCCGCTCGCCCTGCCGGATCTCGAAGCGTCCCCGCTCGGGGACGTCGACCACCGAGGTCTCCATTGCGATCCACCTTCCGTGACCCCCGGCGACGTTGCCGGAGCTCGACGTTGTCCCAGAACGGTAACGCCTGGGAACTGGTTCGTCTCTCTTCGATGTCACGAGTCGGGTCGGGCGGGGGTTCCCGCAGCGCCACCGATAGCCTCTGCGCCGTCGGTCCCGCGCGCGTGCCGCGCGCGGAGGCCCCCGTAGCTCAGGGGATAGAGCATCGGTTTCCTAAACCGTGTGTCGCAGGTTCGAATCCTGCCGGGGGCACCAGCAGTTGCGGCAGAGTCCCCCCGTGACCTCCACCCGCACCCGCCTCCGGTCCACGGCCGGGGTCCTCGCCCTGCTCGCCTCGCTGACGGCGGCCGGGTGCTCGTCCGACGACGCCGGCGCGGAGGAGGCGGCCTCCGGGGCGACGTCCACGGCGCCGGCCCGCGCGTACGACTTCTCGGCGGTCGCCCCGATCGTCGAGGCGTTCATCGCCGAGAACGGGCTGAACGGGGTCGGTCTGGTGGTCGTCGACGAGGACGAGGGGATCGTCGACGAGCAGTACTTCGGGGAGTTCGACGCCGACCGGGTGTCGCTCGTCGCCTCCGCGTCGAAGACGGTGACCGCCGGTGTGCTGGTCCGCCTAGCCGACGAGGGGCTGCTCGACCTCGACGAGCCGATCGCCACCTACGTCGACTGGGCCGCCGACCAGAACCCCCGCATCACCGTCGCGCAGCTGCTCTCCAGCAGCTCCGGCCTCGTGGGGCTCCTGCCCGACCCGGGCTACGGGCCCTACGTCTGCCAGTTCCTCACGACGGTGGAGCTCGAGGAGTGCGCGGCCGGCGCCTGGACCACGCCCGGCGACGACGCCGACGTCGTCGCCCCCGACACCGAGTGGCGCTACGGCGGCGTCCAGTGGCAGATCGCGGGCGCCGTCGCCGAGACGGTGTCCGGCAAGCCCTGGTCGGAGCTGCTCGAGGAGACCTACGTCGAGCCCTGCGGCGTCGAATCGATGGGCTGGAACAACCACTGGACCCAGATCGGCGAGGGCCTGGCGGGTTACCCGGCCGAGTTCGACGGCGACCCCGGCGTGCTCGCCCCGACGGACAACCCGAGCATGGAGGGCGGTCTGTACATCGACCCCGTCGACTACGCCGAGCTGCTCCTCATGCAGCTGCGCGGCGGCCGGTGCGGGGACATCCAGGTCCTGGAACCGGAGTCGGTCGACCTGATGCACGCCGACCGGATCGCGGCCTACGGGGGGACGACCCTGACCGGCTCGGGGTACGGCCTCGGCTGGTGGGTCCAGCGGGACGGCAGCGGGCGCATCAGCGACCCCGGCGCGTACGGGGCGGTGCCGTGGCTGGACCTCGACGGCGGCTTCGGCGGCTACCTCGTGCTCGAGGCCGACGCCCGGCTCGGTGCGACGCTGGCCGCGCAGCTGTTCGAGCCGGTCGAGGCTGCGGTCACGGCCGCCCGGTAGCCCGGCCGGAAGAATTCCCGACGGGATCCGGAACGCGGGGCGGGTTCCGCCCGTTGTCCCCCCGCGAGCGCCTCTCGGCGCCCGCGCCCTCGTCGAAGAGAGACATGAGTACAAGTCACAGTCCCCAGGCCACGACTCCCAGCCCCGCTGAGGGGGTGCGTGGCCGGTGACCGATCTACTGTCCCTCCTGCTCGGCGTGCTCGTGGTGCTCGGCATCACGGTGGTCACGGGGTACTTCGTGGCCCAGGAGTTCGCCTACATGGCGGTCGACCGCTCGACGCTGGCTGCCCGCGCCCAGTCGGGGAACGCCGCGGCGACGCGTGCGCTGTCGGTCACCCGCCGCACCTCCTTCATGCTCTCCGGCGCCCAGCTGGGCATCACCGTCACCGGCCTGCTGGTCGGGTACGTCGCCGAACCGCTGATCGGGGAGTCGATCGGCGGGCTGCTCGGCGGCGTCGACGTCCCGTCGGGCGTGAGCGTCGGCATCGGTGCGGTGCTGGCCCTGCTCTTCTCGACCCTGGTGCAGATGCTCTTCGGCGAGCTCTTCCCGAAGAACCTCGCGATCGCGAGACCGGAGCCGGTGGCGCTGTGGCTGGCGACGTCCACGGTGCTCTACCTGAAGGTGTTCGGCGGGCTGGTGTGGGTCTTCGACCAGGCGTCGAACCTGCTGCTCCGGGCGCTGAAGATCGAGCCGGTGCACGACGTCGAGCACGCCGCCACCGCGCGCGACCTCGAGCACATCCTCGAGGATTCGCGGGAGAGCGGGAACCTGCCCGCGGAGCTGTCCATGATGCTGGACCGGATCCTCGACTTCCCGAACCAGCGCGTCGAGCACGCGATGATCCCCCGCCCGCGGGTGGGGACGGTCGCCACCACCGACACGATCGGGCACCTGCGCGAGCTGATGGCCCAGGGCCACTCGCGCTACCCGGTGCTCGATCCCGAGACGGGCGACGTCGTCTCCGTGGTCCACCTCGCCGACCTGCTGACGACGACGGCGACCGACGACGCACCGGTGACCGCCATGGCCCGCCCGTGCCTGGTCGTGTCCACGTTCACCTCGCTGCCCGACGCGCTGCGCGAGCTCGCCGACTCGGGCACGCAGCTGGCCTGCGTCATCGACGAGTACGGCGGCTTCGCCGGGGTGATCACGCTCGAGGACCTAGCCGAGGAACTCGTCGGCGAGATCACCGACGAGCACGACGACGACGATCCCGGCTACGTGCCGCTCGAGGGCGACGGCGTCTGGGAGATGGCCGGCGACGTGCACGTGGACGAGGTCGAGCGGGCGCTCGCCATCGACCTCCCGCGGGGGGACTACGAGACCGTCGCCGGGCTGGTCATCGCCGCGGCCGGCACCCTGCCCGAGCCGGGCACCCGGCTGACCGTCGAGCTGCCCCCGGACCCGGGCGACCTGGTGCACGACGACGACCCGGAACCCCGGCTCCTGCACGTCGAGGTGCTCGAGGTGGAGCGGCACGTGCCCTCCCGCGTGCGCCTCGAACTGCCCGACCGCACCACCCCCGCCGACGAGCCCGCCACCGGCACCGAGGAGACGACCCGATGAGCGACAGTCCCTGGGTCGTCGTGACCGCGACGGTCGTCATCGTCGCGCTCAGCGCCTTCTTCGTGGCCGTGGAGTTCGCCGCGCTCGCGGCCAAGCGGCACCGCCTCGAGGAGGCCGCGCCGAACAGCCGCGCCGCCCGGGCCGCGCTGCGCAACTCCTCGGAGCTGACGCTGCTGCTGGCCGGCTCGCAGCTGGGCATCACCGCGGCCACGCTGGCGCTCGGCGCGATCAGCAAGCCGGCCGTGCACCACTGGCTGACGCCGCTGTTCACCGGCTGGGGGCTGCCCGTGGTGGCCGCCGACGTCGTCGCGTTCGTGCTCGCCCTGCTGATCGTCACCTTCATCCACCTCGTCGTCGGCGAGATGGCCCCGAAGTCCTGGGCGATCGCCCACCCGGAGCGCTCGGCGACGCTGCTCGCGGTGCCCATGCGCGCGTTCATGGCGCTGTTCCGGCCGCTGCTGCGCGCGCTGAACGCCGCGGCCAACCGGCTGCTGCGCTGGGTGGGTGTGGACGCCGTCGACGAGCTGGCCGTCGGGCACAGCCCCGATGCGCTCCGGCACCTGGTCGAGCACTCCGCGAACGTCGGGGCGCTGGAGGCGAGCTTCTCCGAGCAGATCGCCGGGGTGCTCGAGCTGGAGCAGCTGACGGTGCGCGAGCTCGTCGACCCGGCGACGGCGCTGACCTGGGTGCCCACCGACGGCAACGCCGGCGACGTGCGCGCGGCCACCCGGCGCAGCGGCCACCTGCGGATCCTCACCCGCGACGGCGAGCGCATCGCCGGGGTGGTGCACGTCCGCGACACCCTCGCCGCGGCCGACGACGCACCCGTGGCCGACTTCGCCCGCCCGGTGTTCAGCCTGGACGCCGGCACCACCGTGCACGCCGCGCTCAAGGCGATGCGCGAGACCCGCAACCACCTCGCCGTCGTCGTCGACGGCGGGGCGGTCGTCGGGGTGGTCACGTTGGCCGACGTGCTGCGCCGGCTGTTCCCGCGGCGCGAGGTGGCGACCGCCTGATCCCGGCGCCGGGGTGCACGGGAGGATGGGCGGCATGAGCCAGGTCGTCGTCCATGCCGAGAAGATCATCTCCGCGCCCGCCGAGCAGGTGATCCGGGCGCTGGCCGACTACGAGACGGTCCGGCCGCGCATCCTGCCCGTGCAGTTCAGCGAGTACCGCGTCGAGAGCGGCGGGCACGGGGCCGGCACGGCGGTGCACTGGAAGTTCGCCGCCACCTCCAAGCGGGTGCGCGACCAGCTGCTCGACGTCAGCGAGCCGGTGCTCGGCACCCTGGTGGAGACCGACCGGAACTCCTCGATGGTCACCACGTGGACGGTGCTCCCCGAGGGCACCGGCGGGTCCACGGTGAAGGTGCGCACGACGTGGGACGGCGCCGGCGGCATCGGCGGCTTCTTCGAGCGCACCTTCGCGCCCAAGGGCCTGGGCCGGGTCTACGTCGAGCTGCTGCACCGCCTCGACGGGGAGCTCGCCGCGGGCTGATCCAGGCGCGCTGGCCGATCGGCGGGGACCATGGGCCGGTGACCCTCGCACCACCCGCCGTCGCCCCCTCGCTCGACGCCCCTTCCCTCGACGCCCCTTCCCTCGACGCCCTTTCCCTCGACGCCCTGGCCGACCTGGTGGGGGACGGCGATGCCGTCGTCCTCTCCGGCGCGGGCCTCTCCACCGACTCGGGGATCCCGGACTACCGCGGCGCCACCGGCAGCCGGCGCCGGCACACCCCGATGACGTACCAGACCTTCACCCGGGATCCCCGCGGCCGGCACCGGTACTGGGCGCGCAGCTTCGTGGGGTGGCGGCAGATGCGGGCGGCCCGGCCCAACGACGGGCACCGGGCCGTGGGCCGGCTGCAGGACGCCGGTCTGCTCGGCGGGCTGATCACGCAGAACGTCGACGGCCTGCACCAGGCCGGGGGCGCGACCGACGTCGTCGAGCTGCACGGCGGCCTGGACCGCACGGTCTGCCTCGGCTGCGGGGACGTCGCCGACCGCGGTGCGCTGGACGAGCGGCTGCGGGCGGCCAACCCGGACTTCGGGCCGCGGGTCGACGAGATCAACCCCGACGGCGACGCCGAACTGCCCGACGAGGTGCTCGACGGCTTCGTGATGGTCGAGTGCCTGGCCTGCGACGCGGACCTGCTCAAGCCCGATGTCGTCTTCTTCGGCGAGACCGTGCCCCGCGACCGCGTCGACGGCTGCTTCGCACTCGTGGAGGCCGCCGGGAGCCTGCTGGTGCTGGGTTCGTCCCTGACCGTGATGAGCGGCTACCGGTTCGTGCTGCACGCCGCCAAGCTCGGTGTCCCGGTGGCGATCGTCAACGTCGGTCCGACCCGCGGTGACGCCAAGGCCGACGTCCGGGTGGACGCGCCGCTCGGCGAGGTGCTCCCGGCGCTGGCCGCGCGCCTCGCCGGATGACCCGCGAGGTCGAGCACACCGACGACGGCCGCTTCATCGTGGTCGACGGGCGGCGCTGGCGGACGGCGGACCCAGCCCTGCCGGACGACGTCCGCGAGCAGCTGCTGCACCACCTCGGGGTGGGGCGCTCCGGGGTGCGGACGGCGAAGAAGGCGGGGGACGACGCCGCCGTGGCCGCCGCCCGGGCGCGGGTGCAGCTGGCCAAGACCGGGCTGGGGGAGCGGGGCACCGCGTGGTGGGAGCAGTCCGACGACGAGCGGCGGGCCCGCTGGGAGGAGGCGCTGCGCTCGCTCGGCGGTTGACGGAGGAGCCTGATCCGGCGGGCAGGGCCGGGCTCGGTCAGGATGGGAGCGATGCAGACCTTCGTGCCGGTGGCCGACTTCGAGGAGAGCGCGCGGCTGCTGGACTCCCCGCGGCTGGGCAAGCAGCGGGTCGAGACGCTGCAGATCCTGCGCGCTCTCGAGCTGCCCGACTACGGCTGGGCCAGCCATCCGGCGGTGGCGATGTGGCGCGGGCGGACGCCGGCGCTGGTCAGCTACGGCCTGGCGATGGTGCGGGTCTGGCGCGAGCGCGGCTTCGCCGACAGCACCGAGACGCAGATCGGCGAGTTCGCCCCCGAGGTGGTGGGGGTGACCCAGGCCGAGCTGGCCGAGGCCGGGCTGCTCCCGTCGTGGGTGGGCGAGGAGGAGCTGCACCGCACGCACCGGTCCAACCTGGTGGCCAAGGAACCCGACTTCTACCGGGCCCGCTTCACCGAGCTGTTCGGCCCCGAGCCCGACGACCTGCCCTACCTGTGGCCCGGCCCCGACGAGCTGCCCCCGCGCCCGGAGCCCGCGGGCGTGCGGGTCTGGGTGGTGCGGCCCCGGGCGCACAACGAGCTCGGCGCCTGCCTGGCCGCAGGCGTGATCGGGCTGGGCACCCAGTCGGGCATCGACGTCGACGCCACCGGGCTGGGCCCTCCCGAGCTGCGCGACCTGTCCAAGGAGATCTCCGGGCGGCGGCCGGCGAAGGACCTGCGCCAGCTGTCGACCTTCCTCGACGAACTGCGCCCCGGCGACCCGGTGGGGTTGCCCATCGAGAGCGGGGCGGGGCTGCTGCTCGGCGAGGTGGTCGGCGACTACTTGTTCCAGGGCCGCGAGCTGCTGCCGCACCGCCGGGCGGCCCGGTGGGACCGGGTGGTCCTGCGGTCGGCCGCCCGGCCGCCGGCGACGCTGCAGGACCCGCGGGCGCTGTTCTCGGTCGTGCTCGATCCGGAGGTGTTCGCCTAGCTGCCCGGCAGCGGGATGTTCTGCAGCCGCACCCGGCCCTGGGCGACGAGCTTGCCGTCCTCCCGGGTGAGTGTGACCTGCCAGAGCTGCTGGGTGCGGCCCTGCTGCACCGGTTCGGCGATGACGTCGACCCGGCCGGTGGTCATCGAGCGGATGAAGTCGGTGCTGTTGTTGACGCCCACCGAGAACTGGCCCTGCTCGCGCACCGCGGTGCTGGCACCCACGCTCGCGGCGGTCTCGACGATCGCGCAGTAGACGCCGCCGTGCACGACGCCCCAGGGGGTGTGGTGCTCGGGGCCCAGCTCTGCCGTGCCGGTCACCCGTGTCCCGCTCACCTCCGTCGTGGTGAACCCCATGGCGCTGACGAACGCCCGCTCCGGCTGCTGCTCGGTCATGCGTCCCACACCAGGCAGAAGGGGTGGCCGACCGGGTCGGCGTAGATGCGGAAGTCGCCGCCGCTGCCGGGCAGCGTCCGGGCACCGAGGGCCAGCACCTTCGGCTCGGCCTCGGCGATGTCTGCGACGCGGATGTCGAGGTGGAACTGCTGCGGGCGCTCGGGATCGGGCCAGTCCGGTGGCCGCAGGTCCGGGGCCTGCTGGAAGGCGATGCGGTAGCCGGCGCCGGAGACCACCACCCAGTCGTCCCCGGGGTCGCCCTTCACCTCCATCCCGAGCAGCTCGGCGTAGAACCGCGCGAGGGCGTGCGCGTCGGGCGCATCGATGACGACGGAGTGCAGCTGGCCGATCATGGGCTCCATCCTGGCCCGTCCCACCCCCGGCGGCAGCCCCTGCCGGTCCTGGCGCAGGATCGGGGGGTGGCTCCGATCCCGCCCGTCCTGGGCACACTCACCTGGCTGCCCGCCGTCGAGCACCCCGAGCTCCTCGGGGCACCGGTCGCCGCCGCGCTCGCGCAGCTGACCGGCCCGGCCTGGGTGGCCGCGATCGACGACGACCTCGCCGACACCGCGGCCTTCACCGAGGCGTACGGCGTGCCGGCCGAGGCGTCGGCGAACTGCGTGGTGGTGGCCACCCGGCGCGCCGGGCAGACGTCGCTGGCCGCCTGCCTGGTGCTGGCGACGACCCGGACCGACGTCAACGGGCTGGTCCGCCGGCACCTGGGTGCGCGGAAGGCGTCGTTCGCCCCGCAGGACGTCGCGGTCGCCGAGAGCGGCATGGCCTACGGCGGCATCACGCCGGTGGGGCTGCCGGCGTCGTGGCCGGTGCTGGTCGACGCCGCCGTGGCCGCGGCCGAGCTGGTGGTGATCGGCTCGGGGACGCGCGGCAGCAAGCTCGCCGTCCCCGGGTCGGTGCTCGCGGCCCTGCCGTCCGCGGAGGTGCTCGAGGAGCTCGGCCGACCGCTCCCGCTGGAGGAGCCGGCCGGCTCCTCCCGGCCCTCCGTGGCTGCGGTGCGGCGGGCACCGGACGACAGCGACGTGGGCTGGGGGGAGCGGCCGGCGGACAGCTCGGAGAGCGACCGGCGCTACCTGGAGGACCGGCCGCCGCACTGGGGCAGCGACTGATCCCAGGTCAGGCCCGGCTCAGAGCTGGCCGGGCAGCGACGTCATGCCGGGACCGGAGGGGTCGATGCCGGGGCCCTGCCCCTGCTGCGCGCGCAGCAGGTCGCGGATCTCGACCAGCAGCTCGACCTGGGTGGGCTGGGTCGGGCCGACATCCTCGCCGCGCTTGCGCCGCTCGATGATCGACTTCATCGGCAGCACGACCACGAAGTAGACGACCGCCGCGGTCAGCGCGAACGTGATCAGCGCGTTGATGAACGCCGCCCAGTCGAAGACCTGACCGTCGACGGTGAACGTGCCGCCGTCGAGGCCACCGCCGCCGATCAGCCCGATCAGGGGCTGGAGGAACGAAGCGGTGAACTGGCCGACGACCGCCGTGAAGGCGGCGCCGATCACGACGGCAACGGCGAGGTCGACGACGTTGCCGCGGAGGAGGAAGTCCTTGAATCCCTTGATCATGGGGGCATTCAATCGCGTCCTGGCGCTCCTGACGAGGACTCACGGTGGCGGCAGGCTCACGGTGAGCGTCGAACCGGCCGCGGCTGCGGCCAGTCGCGCCGCCGTCGGCGTGTCGACGGCCACGAGCAGCAGCCCGGCGGCCGGGTCGTCCCCGGACCCACCGGCGGCGAGCACCCGGACCCCGGCCGCGAGGAGCTCGGCCTGCGTCGCCCCCGGCACGGTGGCCAGCACGTCGACCCGGTCGCCGGTGCGCACCAGAGCGGCCACGGCGAGGTCGGCGAGCCGGACCGGGGCGGCCACCTGGCCGTGGGGGAGTAGCGCGGTGAGACCGGGGCCGATCAGCCGGGCGTCGGTGAGGGGCTCGCCGGGGCGCACGGCACCCGCGAGGACCCGGCCGACCAGCAGGTCGGGGTCGCGCACCACACCCGTGGGCGCGGTGCCGGCGGGGTAGTGGCTCAGTGCCAGGTCGTCGGCGTTCAGCGCCCGGCCGGCGTCGAGGGCCCGGCCGGCGACCACGACCGGCACCGCCTCCGGGGCGGCCTCGTCGGCCGGCGGCCCGGGCCGCAGCGCCAGCGCTACGGCGGTCACGGCCAGCAGGACGGCGGCCATGCGGCGCGCGAATGCGGCCGGGGAGCGGGGACGGCGCAAGCGCGGCATGCACCGAGCCTGCTGCGTCTCGGGGCTCCGCGGGGCGTGATCGCCGAGGTTGTGGACGGACCGGCCGGCTGTGGACCGACCGGGTCAGCCCGCGGCCGGGATCAGTCGGCGGCCTTGGCCCCGCTGCCCGACGTGGAGGCCGGGGTGCTGGAGGCCGCGGGTGCGGCGGCGGCCGGCTTGCTGTCCGACGAGGAGCTGCTCGTCGATGCGGTCTCCGTGGCCGAGGACGCCTTGCGGCTGTCGGTCCGGTAGAAGCCCGAGCCCTTGAAGACGACGCCGACGGAGCCGTAGACCTTGCGCACGGGTGCACCGCACTGGGGGCACTCGGTGACCGCGGGGTCGGTGAACGACTGGACGAGCTCGAACTCGTGCTTTACCTCGGGGTTGGTGCAGGCGTACTGGTAGGTCGGCACGTGCGTGGGCTCCCTGGTCGAGCGGAGGTGGGGGCCGGGCTGGCACTCGCACCCGGCGACTGCCAATGATGCGCCATCACGCGCCCGCACGTCCACGACTGCGGGTGAACGTCACCTCCCCCGGTCGACCAGCGAGGCTCCGGCAGAGCTGTCGCCGGCATCCCCGCGACCGGGTGGGTCCGCGCCGGGCTTCCCTCGGGGGATGGTGTCGGTGCAGTATCTGCGTATGAGTGCAGATAGCCAGGCTTGTCGTCGGCCACTGCCCGACGACCAGGTCGATCTCGCCGTCGAGGTGTTCCGCATGCTCGCCGACGGCACCCGCATCCGGATCCTGTGGGCGCTCATCGGCCGGGAGTCCTCGGTCAGCGAGCTCGCCGCCGAGGTCGGCAAGCTCCCGGCCGCCGTCTCCCAGCACCTGGCCAAGCTGCGCATGTCCCGCCTCGTCGCCACCCGTCGGGCGGGGACCACGGTGTTCTACCGTCTGGAGAACCAGCACGTCGCCCAGCTGGTCACCGACGCGGTCCACAACGCCGAGCACGCCGGTCCCGGGGTGCCCGGGCACCATCTGGCGGACGCCGAGCTCGTCCGGCTGCACGGGGACGGGGAGCGGGCCTGACATGAGCGACCACGACCACGACCACCCGCGCGGACTCCGTGGATGGCTGACCGGCCTCGTCCACCCGCACAGCCACGATGCAGCCGACTCCGTGGACCCCGCTCTGGAGTCCTCCGCGCAGGGCATCCGGGCCGTGAAGATCAGCCTGGTCGCGCTGGGCGTCACCGCCGTCCTTCAGCTGCTGGTCGTGGTGGCGAGCGGGTCGGTCGCGCTCCTCGCCGACACGGTGCACAACTTCTCGGACGCGCTCACCGCGGTGCCGCTCTGGATCGCCTTCGTCGTCGGCCGCCGGGCGGCCAACCGCCGCTACACCTACGGTTACGGGCGGGCAGAGGACCTCGCCGGGCTCTTCATCGTCGCGATGATCGCGCTCTCGGCCGTGGTCGCTGGTGTCGAGGCGGTCCGCCGCCTGCTCGACCCGGCCCCCGTCCAGCACCTGGGCTGGGTCGCCGTCGCCGGGTTCGTGGGGTTCCTCGGCAACGAGCTGGTCGCGATCTACCGCATCCGTGTCGGCCGGCAGATCGGCTCGGCGGCGCTGGTCGCCGACGGCCTGCACGCCCGCACGGACGGGCTCACGTCCCTCGCCGTGCTGGCCGGCGCCGGCGGTGTGGCAGCCGGGTTCCCGCTGGCCGATCCGATCGTCGGGCTGGTCATCACGGTCGCGATCGTGCTCGTCCTGCGCACCGCCGTCCGGGACGTGTGGCGCCGCCTGATGGACGCCGTGGACCCCGACCTGGTCGATCTCGCGGAGCGGTCGCTGGCGGGCACGCCGGGGGTCGACGGCGTCCGTGCGGTCCGGCTGCGCTGGATCGGCCATGCGCTGCATGCGGAGGCCGACCTGGACATCGACGGCGGTCTCAGCATCACCGAGGCGCACGACCTGGCCCACGACGCCGAGCACCGGCTCGTGCACGACGTCCCGCGGCTGCGCACCGTGGTGGTCCACGCCTATCCGGCCGCTCGGCACGAGGCTGCGCTCTCCTGACCCGACGGAGCAGCCCCGCGAGATGAGCTCTGCGGCTGACTGCCGGGTGCCTCGGCCCGCGGGCGCTCCGGAGGCCGCCGATCGGGGCGCGGGGCGCGGGGCCCGCTGTTCAGCGGCCGAGGTGGCGGTACCGGTGCAGGCGCGTGCGGAAGCGCTCGGTGTCGTCGCGGCCGAGCAGACCGGCCAGCTCCTCGCCCAGCACCCGGCCCAGGCGCAGGCAGAAGTCGGTCGGTTCGTCGGCGGCGTCCGGCCGCTCCGGGACGACGCGGTCGACGATCCCCGCCCGCCACAGGTCGGTGGCCCGCACCCCCTGCGCCGCAGCCATCTCGCCGGCGTGGTCGGTGTCGCGGTGCACGATCGCCGAGGCGCCCTCCGGGGGGAGCGGCCCGAGCCAGCCGTTGGCCGCGGCGAGCACCCGGTCGGCCGGCACCAGGGCCAGCGCGCCGCCGCCGGTGCCCTGACCGAGCAGGACCGCCAGCGTCGGCGCCTGCAGCATCACCAGGTCCTGCAGGCAGCGGGCGATCTCACCGGCCAGCCCGCCCTCCTCGGCCGCGCGGGACAGCGCTGCGCCGGGGGTGTCGATGAGCGTCACCAGCGGCAGCCTCAGCTCCTGCGCCAGGTGCATGCCGCGTCGCGCCTCGCGCAGCGCGGCCGGGCCGAGCGGCGCCGCCGTCGACTGGCCGCGCCGGTCCTGGCCCAGGACGACGCAGGGCGCCCCGCCGAAGCGGGCCAGCGCCAGCAGCAGGCCGGGGTCCTTCTCGCCGGCTCCGGTGCCGGACAGCCCGACGACGTCGGTGGCGGCGGTGCGCAGCAGCCGCCGTACGCCGGGGCGGTCCTCCCGCCGCGAGGCGGTGACGACGTCCCACGCGGTGCGCCCGGTTCCATCGGTCGTCCCGCCCACCCCCGGGTCGGCGTCGGTCCCGTCCTCGGCCGTGGGCCGGTCGGCCGAGGCGACGTCGACGTGCCAGGTCTGCCGGGCGGCCAGCACCCGCAGCGCCCGGTCGGCCACCTCGGCGATCTCGTCGTGGGGGACGACGGCGTCGATGAGGCCGTGCTCGGCCATGTTCTCGGCGGTCTGCACGCCCTCGGGGAACGGCTGGCCGTACAGCGCCTCGAACACCCGCGGACCGAGGAAGCCGATCGAGGCCCCGGGCTCGGCGATGGTCACGTGCCCGAGCGAGCCCCACGACGCGAGGACGCCGCCGAAGGTGGGATGGCGCAGGTAGACCAGGTAGGGGAGCCCCGCCTGCTTGTGCCGGGCGATCGACGCGGTGATGCCGATCATCTGCAGGAAGGCGACGGTGCCCTCCTGCATGCGGGTGCCGCCCGACACCGGCGCGGCCAGCAGCGGCAGCCCCTCGTCGGTCGCCCGCTCGACCGCGGCGATCAGCCGGTCGGCGGCCGCCACCCCGATCGAGCCGGCCAGGAAGCCGAACTCCCCGGCGACGACGGCGACGCGCCGCCCGCGGAGCAGCCCCTCCCCGGTGATGATCGACTCGTCCTGCCGGGTCGCCTCCGCGGCCCGGGCCAGCTCGGCGGCGTACGCCTCGCTCACCTCGCGAGGCGGGATCGGCGAGTCCCAGGACCGCCACGAGCCCGGATCGAGCACCAGATCCCGCAGCGCGCGGGCGTCCAGCCGCGACGGCCGGTCGGAGGCGGCTGTCACGGGGACTCCGTTCGACGGGGGAGGTGCGGGGTGCCGATGATCTCCCAGCCACCCGACGGGGTCACCACGGCGGTCACCCGGCGGTCGTGCGGCTCCGCGGGCACGTGGTCGAGCAGTTCCTCGTCGAACACCACCGCCACGAGGACGGCGTCCGGGCGGGCGTGCGCCAGGGCGCGGTCGTAGTAGCCCCCGCCCCGGCCGAGCCGCACCCCGTCGCGGGACACCGCCAGCGCCGGGACGACGACGACGTCCGCCGTCCCGATCGCCGTCGGCCCCAGTCGCGGGCCGACGGGTTCCAGCAGACCGAGACGACCGGGCGCCAGCCGGCCGGAGTCGACGGCCCATCCGAGCTCCCCCCGTGCGACGACCACCGGCAGCAGGACGCGGGCATCCAGTCGGGTGAGCACCGCCGGCAGCCGGCCGTGCCCGGGCTCGGTCTCCTCCGGCACGTAGGCGGCCAGGGTGCGTACCTCGGCCAGCCCGTCGAGCAGCGCCGTGACGACGGCCGCGGCCGCCGCGGCGCGGTCCGCCGCCGGTCGGGTCCGGCGGGCGGTCATCAGCCGCTCGCGCAGCACCGATTTCGCGGTGGGCAGATCTCGGCCGGGGGTCATCCCGGCAGGCTAGCTAGGCTGCCGGGATGTCGACCTCGGGCGCCCGACCTGCACGCAAGGCCGTCATCCCCGTCGCCGGGATGGGCACGCGATTCCTGCCGGCGACCAAGGCCGTGCCCAAGGAACTGCTGCCGGTGGTCGACCGGCCGGCGCTGCAGTACATCGTCGAGGAGGCCGCCCGCGCCGGCCTGCCCGAGGTGCTGATGGTGACCGGCCGCAACAAGGGCGCCATCGAGGACTTCTTCGACAGCACCCCCGAGCTGGAGACGGCGCTGGAGAAGAAGGGCGACCAGTCGCGCCTCGACGCCGTCCGCTCCTCCACCGACATCGCCCAGGTGCACTTCGTCCGGCAGGGCGAGGCGAAGGGCCTCGGCCACGCCGTCCTGCAGGCCGCGGCCTTCGTCGGCGACGAGCCGTTCGCGGTCCTGCTCGGCGACGACCTCATCGACGCCCGCGACCACCTCCTCGAGCAGATGCTCGCCGTCCAGGCCGAGCACGGCGGCTCGGTCATCGCACTGCTCGACGTCGGCATGGAGAACATCGACAAGTACGGCGCGGTCGCCGTCGAGCCGGGGGGGCAGCCGGCCCTGGACGGCGACGAGGTCGTGACCGTCACCGGCCTGGTCGAGAAGCCGCCGATCGAGGAGGCGCCCAGCAGCCTGGCGATCATCGGTCGCTACGTGCTGAGCCCGCAGGTCTTCGACGTGCTCCGCGAGACCGAGCCGGGCCGCGGCGGGGAGATCCAGTTGACCGACGCGCTGGCCACCCTCGTGGCGCGTGGGGAGCCCGTCCACGGCGTCGTCTTCAGCGGCCGCCGGTACGACACCGGCGACAAGCTGGACTACCTCAAGGCGGTCATCCGGCTGGCCGCCGAGCGCGACGATCTCGGCCCCGCGTTGCGCACCTGGCTGCACGAGTTCGTCAGCGAGCTGCCCGTCGAGGGCGCGTCGCCGGCCTGACCTGGCCCGGCAGGGGGCACCATCGGACGGCGGGGTTCCGCGCCGGCCCCCGATCGGGGCCCGCGGCGCCGCGCGGAGCCGGTGCCGCCGAACGGCGGACGGCACGGCGGAACGGTGGTGGTGGGGATGACCGGCAGGATCGACGGCTCGGACGGAACGGGCGGTGAGCACCCGGGGCGCCGGGACACCCGGTTCGTCGACGGTCCGGTACGCCCTCCGGCCGGTGACGTCCCCCCGCTGCCGACGCCGCGCTCCGTCGTCGACGGCCCGATCCCGCTGCCCCCCGCGGAGTCCGTGCCGCTCTCGGTGATCTGCACCGTGGAGCGGCATCTCGACGAGATCCTCGCCAGCGTTCCGCAGCCCGATCCGATCGAGCTCGCCGTCCTCGATGCCCAGGGCCTGCTCTGCGCCGAGGAGGTCGTCAGCCAGCGCGCGCTGCCGGCCTTCGACCAGGCCGCGCTCGACGGCTACGCCGTCCGCGCCGAGGACGTCGCCGGCGCCCGGCTGTCCGCGCCGGTGCCGCTGGCCGTCGTCGGGGAGAGCGTCGCCGGTGCGGGTACCCCGGCCTCCATCGGCCCCGGGCTGGCCTTCCGGGTGGCGGCCGGCGCGATGCTGCCCGTGGGCGCCGACGTCGTCGTCCCCGGGGTCTGGACCGACCAGGGCCGGGTCCGCGTCGAGGTGCTGGCCGGTCCGCCGGCCGGCGGCTACGTGCGCCGGACCGGGGACGACGTCGCCCCCGGTGATCCCGCCGTCCAGGTGGGGACGCCGATCGGCCCCGCGCAGATCAGCCTGCTCGCCGCCGTCGGCCGGGAGCGCGTGCTGGTCCGCCCGCGACCGCGGATCGCCGTCCTCTGCGCCGGCACCGAGCTCGTGGACGTCGGCACGACGCCGGCCCCGGGCCAGGTCGTCGACGTCAACAGCTACGCCCTCGCCGCGGCCGCCCGCGACGCCGGGGCCGAGGCCTACCGCTCCGGCATCCTGCCGACCGACCGCCGCCGGCTGACCGAGGTGCTCGAGAGCCAGCTGCTGCGGAGCGACCTCGTGCTCATCGCCGGCACCTTCGCACCCGGCGGGCTGGACATGGTGCAGGAGGTGCTCGCGGAGCTGGGACAGATGCAGTTCCGTCAGGTGACGATGCACCCCGGCCCCGTGCAGGGCTTCGGCCGGCTGGGCCGGGACCGCGTGCCGGTCATCTGCGTCCCGGGGGAGCCGGTGGCCGCGCTGGTCGCCTTCGAGGTCTTCGTCCGTCCCGCGATCCGGCTGATGCTCGGCAAGCGCCAGCTGTTCCGCCGCACGGTGCAGGCGGTCGCAGGTCAGGCGCTCGTCTCCCCGCTGGGCTACCGCCAGTACCTGCACGGCACGGTCATGCGCCACCCCGACGGCGGCTACGTCGTCGAACCGGTGGGTGACGGCACCGACGCGCTGCTGGCCCGGATGGCGCGGGCGAACTGCCTCATCGTGGTCGACGAGGACGTCACCGATGTCGCCGCCGGCGGGCTGGTCACGGTCATGCCCCTGCTGCTCGGCGGCTGAGCTGGACCCCGTCCTGCACCCCGGCTGGCCCGCGCGGCTGGGCTCGGGTCCCGTCGAGCTGCACCCGCTGCGCCGCAGGGACGCGGGGGAGTGGAGCAGGCTGCGGTCGGCGAACGAGGGCTGGCTGCGGCCCTGGGAACCGACGTCGACGCAACCCTGGGGAACGCGGCACAGCCCACCGGCCTACCTCGCGATGCGGCGGGCCCTGACGCGGCGGGCACGGGCCGGCATCAGCGTGCCCTTCGCGATCCGCGTCGAGGGCCGGCTGGCCGGCCAGGTCACCGTGGACAACATCGTGCGCGGCGCGCTGCGCTCGGGGTGGCTCGGCTACTGGATCGACCGCGGGACGGCCGGGCGCGGCATGGCCTCGCTGGCCGTCGCGCTCGTCTGCGACCACGCCTTCGCCGAGATGGGGCTGCACCGGCTGCAGGCCGACATCCGCCCGGAGAACGCACCGAGCCGGCGGCTGGTCGAGCGCCTCGGCTTCACGCGGGAGGGCCTGCTGCGCCGCTACCTCGACATCGACGGGGAGTGGCGGGACCACCTGGCGTACGCGCTGCTCGCCGACGACCTGCCCGGCGGTGCGCTCGCGCTCTGGCGCGAGCACGCGGGCCGGTGACCGGCGTGCTAGCACGCGGCCGGGGAGGTCGCAGGCTCTCCCGTGTCGACACGCCGCCGGCCGGTCGCACCAGTCACACGACTCATCCGCGACACGCCGCGCGCCTCCCTCGTTCGGAGGACGGCTCTGCTTAACCTCGCCCTCGCGAGTGACTCATGTGACAGGTGGTGTTCGAAATGGGATCAGGCGTGCTGCTGGCAGCTCTGGTCGTCCTCTGGTTCGTCGTGCTGGTGCCCATGGTGGTGACCCGCGGCGACGCGCAGATCGGACGGACCGGGCATGCCGACTCCGGGCGGACGCTGCAGCGGCGACGGACGGCGAACCCCGTCGTCCACGCGGAGACCGAGCGGGTGTCGATCGACCGCGAGGCGCTGCTCACCACCGGTGAGCTGAAGGTCGACGTGCACGCCCTGCGTCGTCGCACCCTCGGTGGTCTGGTCGCGCTCGCCCTCGTCGGTCTGGTCGGTGCCGTGGTCTACAGCCCCTGGCTGTGGATCGCCCAGCTGGTCCTCGACCTCGCCGTCGTCGGGTACGTGCTGGTGCTGCGCAAGGTCGCCCGCCGCGAGCGGCTCGGCGCCCGCCGAGCAGTCCGGGACGCGGCCCGCGAGGCGATGCGCTCCACGGCGCGCCCCGCACCGGTCGCCGCCCCGGCGCCGCGCACCGCACCCGAGGTGCTCGAGACCGTCGCGGCGGAGGCCCTGCCGAGCCTGCCGCACCCCAGCGTCCCGCTCGCGCCGGTCGCCCAGTTCCGGGGCCGCGTGGTCGCCGCCCGCATGCCGGCTCCGGCCGGCTGGCAGAACAGCGCCGTCGTCGGGCTCGACGACGACGACCTCGGTTTTGCCGACATCGACGAGTACCAGCCGCGCCGCGTCGCGAACGCCTGACGCCGCACCGGCGCCGCCCCCGGTGGTGGCACCGGAGGGGCGAGACGGTAAGCTGGCCACTCGTAGGGGGCTGTGGCGCAGTCCGGTAGCGCACCTCGTTCGCATCGAGGGGGTCAGGGGTTCGACTCCCCTCAGCTCCACCCAGTACGCCATGAACGCCGCCGGGCACCAGCCCGGCGGCGTTCGTGCGTTCAGCGGGGGTCGCGGAAGTCGGGCGCGCGCTTCTCGACGAACGCCCGCACCCCCTCGCGCCCCTCCGGGTCGGCCGCGGATTCCGCGATGAGCTGCGCCTCGTCGTCCAGCTGCTCCTCGAGGGTGCGGGTGGCCGCCTGCCGCACCAGTGCCCGGGTGCGGACCATGGTGCGGATCGGGCCGGCCGCGATCTGCGTGGCCAGCTGCTCCGTGGTCGCGCAGGTCCTCGTCCTCGACGAGCCGCGCCACGAGCCCGGTGCGGTCCCCGTAGGCGGGCCGGATCTTCGTCGTCCGGGCGCAGACGACCACGTCGCAGGCACCGATGAGCCCGACGCCGGCCCCGGCGACGGCGCCCTGGACTCCGGCGACGACCGGCACGGGGCAGTAGAGCAGCGCGCGGATGACCTGGTGCCAGTCGTGGGCGAGCCGGCCGACGAACTCACCCGGGTCGCTCGCCCCGGCGAAGGAGCCGATGTCGCCGCCCACGCAGAACCGCGGCCCCTCGGCCAGCAGGAGCACCACCCGCGTCTCCTCCGGCCGGTCCAACGTGATCCGCCAGATGTCACCGTCGGCACGGGTCAGCACGGAGCGGCGGTCGGGTGCGTCGGTCATCGTCGTCCTCTCCCGGGGGGCCTCCGTCACCGTAGGCGGGGGCGTCGGCCGGTGCCTCGCGGAGCGGGCTCGGGGGTCCGGGTCAGAACCAGGAGGGGAACCACATCCGCTGCCGCCACTCCACGTTGCTGATCGGCTCGCCGGTGAGGACCGGCAGGAAGAAGACGAACGTGACCGCCACGACGGCCACGACCAGGCAGACGGCCGCTAGCCCGACGGTCCGCCGCGGCCCCCGCGAACGCGGCCCGAGCACGTCCTGCAGCACCAGCGTCACCGCCAGCACGAGGAACGGCACGACCGGCGCCAGGTAGAAGATGAACATCGTCCGGTCGGTGTTGACCAGCCAGGTCAGCCAGCCCGCGACGATCGCCGTGCCGGCGATCCCGGCCGCTGGGTCCCGCCGGACCGCCCAGCGCCAGACGACCCAGACCATCGCCGGGACGAAGAGGAACCACAGCGTCGGCGTACCGACCATCAGGATGTAGCGCACCACCGGCTCACCGGCGTCGTCGGTCAGCCCCTGCGGGTTCCAGAGCAGGATCGGGCGGCCGTTGACCACCCATGACCACGGGCCCGACTCCCAGGGGTGTGGCGTCGACAGGCCGCCGTGGAACCGCAGCCACTCGGCGTGCTGGTGCCACAGCGAGCGCAGTGCGTCGGGGACGAACGGGAACGCGGTGTCAGGGTTCTGCTGCGCCCACGCCTTCCCCTGCGAGGTCTCGCCGAGGAACCAGCCGGTGAAGCTGGCCAGGTAGGTCAGCACCGGCACAGCGGCCAGCGCCCACAGCGCCCCGGGCAGGCCGTACCGGGCGGCGGCCCGCGTGGGCCGCGCGGCACCGGCGTCCCGCCAGGAGGCGCGGTCCCAGAGCAGCGACGCGACGGCGAAGAACGCCAGGAAGTAGACGCCGCTCCACTTCACCGCGCAGGCGCAGCCGAAGAGCAGGCCCGCGGCGAGCCGCCAGCCGCGGGGGCCGAGCCGGAAGCCGTCGACCGTCCGGTCCCCGGCATCCCGGATGCGGGCCCGCACCCGGTCGCGGTCGACCACCAGGCAGGCCACCGCGGCGACCACGAAGGCCTGCAGGAAGACGTCGAGCAGACCGGTGCGCGAGAGGACGAAGGAGAAACCGTCCAGCGCCAGCAGCAGTCCGGCGAGCAGGCCGAGGAGCGTCGAGCCGGTCAGCCGCCGCGCCAGCCGGACGAGGACGACGACGGCGATCGTTCCCGCCACCGCGCCCGGGAACCGCCAGCCGAAGGAGTCGTTGCCGAAGAGCGCCTCACCCGCCGCGATCAGCCACTTCCCGAGCGGCGGATGGACGATGAAGGTGTAGCCGCGGTTGTACTCGTGGCCCCAGCGCAGCAGCTCCGCGGCCTCCGGCGGGTAGTAGGCCTCGTCGAAGATGAGCTGGCTGGGATAGCCGATGCCCACGAGCCGGCCGGTCAGCGTGAGCACCCCGAGCGCGGCGGTGAGCAGCCAGGACAGCCTCGCGTCGCGGGGCAGGGGAGGCGTGCGGTCACGTCGCGGACGGGGCACCGGGGTGCGGGCGGCGGAGTCCGGCGGCGATGCGGCCGGCTGCTGCTCCGCCCGCTCGGGTGCCGTCACCGCCATGCGGGTCAGGGTAGGTGGCCCGGTCCGTGCGCCGGCCGTGACAGGCTGCGTCGGTGACTGGACGGCTGGTGCTGGGCGGGGCGCCCCTGGGGCAGGCCGGCGACGTCGGCCCGCGGCTGCGCGCGGTGATGGAGACCGCCGACGTCCTCGCCGTCGAGGACACCCGCCGTCTCCACCGGCTCGCCTCCGACCTCGGCGTCACCTTCACCGGACGGGTGGTCACCTTCCACGAGTCCGTCGAGCAGCAGCGCCTACCCGGCCTGATGAGCGCCCTGGCCGACGGCGCGACCGTGCTCCTGCTCACCGACGCCGGCATGCCCTCGGTGTCCGACCCCGGCTACACGCTGGTGCGCGCCGCCATCGACGCCGGGATCGTCGTCACCTCGGTGCCCGGTCCCTCCGCGGTGACGACAGCGCTGGCGGTCTCCGGGCTGCCCGTCGACCGGTTCTGCTTCGAGGGGTTCCTGCCGCGCAAGGCGGGGGAGCGACGGTCGCGGTTCGCGGCGCTGGTCGACGAGCAGCGCACGATGGTGTTCTTCGAGTCGCCGCACCGCCTCGCCGACGCCCTGACCGACGCCGCCGCCGTCCTGGGGGACGACCGGTCCGCCGCGGTGTGCCGGGAGCTCACCAAGACCTACGAGGAGATCCGCCGCGGCCCCCTCGCCGAGTTGGCCGCGTGGGCCGCCGAGGGCGTCAAGGGCGAGATCACGCTGGTGGTGGGTGGTGCTCCCGAGCGGACGGTGCAGCTCACGCCGGCCGAGCTCGCCGCCGAGGTGGCCGCCGAGGAGGCGTCGGGTGCGACCCGCAAGGACGCGATCCGGGCGGTGGTCGAGCGCACCGGCATGCCGCGGCGGGTCGTCTACGACGCCGTCGTCGCCGCCAAGGCCACCTAACCCCGGCGAGTGCGCGCCGGCCGTGGTCTCGCTCGCTCCAGAACCACGACGACCGCGCACTCGACGAGCTCTGTGGACAACGCCGGGGCCGAGGCGGGCGGTTCGGGCAGCGTGACCCCGTGCGCTCCCCGCTCG
Organism: Mycobacteriales bacterium; assembly: GCA_038256725.1. Lineage (GTDB taxonomy): Bacteria > Actinomycetota > Actinomycetes > Mycobacteriales > Geodermatophilaceae > Blastococcus. The sequence goes on from JBBSKB010000003.1 coordinate 66,594, forward strand.
TGCCCGCCGCGCTGGAGCGGGACGCATTCCGCGGCACCGAGGTTCTCCGGGCCGGCCTGCTGACCCCGAACCAGCTCCGCGGGCGGGCGTGGCGGCGCCTCTACCCCGACGTCTACCTGCATCGGAACGTGCCGGTCACGCACCTGGTGCGCGTGCAGGGTGCGGCTCTCCTCCTGCCTGCGGCCGTGGTCACGGGGCGGAGCGCGGCGGAGCTGTGGGGCGTCGCCCTCACGAGGGCAGGGGACGACGTCGAGCTGACCGTGCCGCCGGGGACGCATCAGCGTCGGATCCCGGGCCTGGTGGTCCGGCGGGCACCCGTGCCGGAGGAGCACCGGTGGCGGCGTCGGGGTCTCACCGTCACGACTGCCGGGGCGACCGCAGTGCGCCTCGCAGGGCTGCTGCCTCCCGTCGAGGCCGTGGTCGCGGTCGATCGGTTGATCGCGACCGGTGCGACCGACCTGGCGGAGGTGCGGGCGATCGCGACGGCTGCCACGGGCCGCGGCTGCGCACGAGCCCGGGTGGCGTGCGCGCGAGCGGACGGGCTCGCCGAGTCCCCGCCGGAGACGCGGCTCCGGCTGCTCCTCGAGGACAGTCCGCTCCCGAACCCCGTCGCTCAGCACACCGTCAGGATGGACGGGCGCTTCGTGGCGCGGGTGGACTTCGCGTGGCCCGCACGGAAGGTCGCCGTGGAGTACGACGGCTTGTGGCACGCCGAGCCTGGTCAGTTCGCGCGGGACCGGCGGCGCCTCAACCGGCTGCGGGAGGCCGGGTGGGTGGTCGTGTTCGTGACCGCCGAGGACCTCCGAAGCCCGAGTGCGCTCATCGATCGGGTGGCCCGAGCGTTGAGTGCGCGCTGAGCGTGGTTCAGCCCCCGCCACGACCACGCCGGGCGCGCACTCGCCGAGTTGGGCGGGGTCAGAGCCAGCCGTTGCGCTTGAAGCCGCGGTGGAGGAGGAAGCAGGCGGCGAGGATCACCAGCAGCACGACCGGATAGCCGTAGCGGGTGTCCAGCTCCGGCATGTGCTCGAAGTTCATCCCGTAGATGCCGGCGATCGCGGTGGGGACGGCGATGATGCCGGCCCAGGCCGAGATCCTGCGCATGTCCTCGTTGTCGGCCAACGAGGTGCGGGCCAGGGACGCCTGCAGGATGGAGGTGAGCAGTTCGTCGAGTCCGGCGACCTGGTCGCGCACCCGGATCGCGTGGTCGTGCACGTCGCGGAAGTAGGAGCGCATGGCGTCGGGGACGACGTCGATCTGCCGCTCGGCCAGCTTCTGCAGCGGGACCTCCAGCGGGGAGACCGCCCGGCGCAGCGACATCAGCTCCCGTTTGAGCTGGTAGAGCCGGCCGATGTCGTCGGTGCGCGACGGGCTGAAGACCGAGGCCTCGAGCTCGTCGACGTCGTCCTCGACCGCGCCGGCGACGTCGACGAAGGTGTCCACCACCAGGTCGGCGACGGCGTAGAGGACCGCGGCCGGGCCCAGGCGCAGCAGGTCGCGCTGCTCCTCCAGCCGGTGCCGCAGGTCGCCCAGTTCGCCGTGGTGCCCGTGCCGGACGGTGATCACGTAGTGCTGCCCCAGGAAGACCATGACCTCGCCGGTGTCGACGACCTCGCTGGTGGCGGTCAGCTCCTCGTGCTCCACGTAGGTCGCCGTCTTCAGCACCATGAACAGCGCCTCGTCGTAGCGCTCGAGCTTGGGCCGCTGGTGGGCGAAGACGGCGTCCTCCACGGCCAGCGGGTGCAGGTCGTAGCGCCGGGCCAGCGCGCTCAGCTCGTCCTCGGTCGGCTCGTACAGCCCCAGCCACACGAAGCCGCCCCGCTCCTCGGCCACCTCCAGCGCGTCCTCGGGCTCCACGGGCGCCTGCCGCTGACCGTCGACGTAGACGGCGCAGTCGACGACGACGGGCATCCGGTCGCGGCGCGTCGCCATCCGCGGTTCCCGGCCGGCCGGGCGGGGCCGCGGGTTGGGCGGGCCCTCCGGGACAGGAGGTGCGGCGCGGTCGGGCAGCGGCGGGGGGGAAGGCGCGGACGTGTCGGCGCTGCTCATCGGACATCTCCTCGGGGGCCGGGCGTCAGCAGCGTAGGCATGCCCGCGCGCGGTCGTGGACGCCGTCGGGTGGACCCGCTCACCCGTCCGGGTGGACCCGCGCCCCCGCTCCTTCAGCCGGACCGGCCACGCGTCGAGTTGACGGGGACACCCACGTCCCGTCCCGGGGAGCCCGCATTGGCGATCAGCGTCTACGACGTCCGCGACACCTTCGCGCGTCCACGGCTGGCTCTCCCCGTACGCCGGACCGCCGCGGCCGGGTCCACGCGTCGCCGGCCACCCGTGGCCGGCCTGGTCGCGGGCCTCGTCGCCGTGATCGAGGCGATCGGCCTGCTCGCCGTCGCCCTGCACGGCCTCGACGGACTGCTCAGCGCACCGTCCGGCCTCGAACTGGCAGTCGCACTGCTCGTCCTGGCGGCCTGGATCGTCCTCGCGGCCGGCAGTGGCGCCGCGGTGATCGACGGCTCCGGCCGTGGGCTGCTGGTCGGGGTCGCCGTCGGCGAGCTGGCCCTGGTCGCGCTGGTGGGCGTCAGCGCCCTGCTCGGCGCGGTCGCCCTCCCGGGGCCCGGACTGCTCCTGCTCGCCACGGCGGTACCCGTGGGCAAGCTGTTGCTGGCCGGATCGCCCTCGGTCACCGCGTGGCTGGCGGCCGGCCCCCGGGCCGTCGAGCGCCGACCGGACCCGGCGTCGACGCACCGCGTCCTGGCGACGGCGACCCTCGGCGTCATCGGGCTGGCGCTCGGCGCGGTCGCCCTGCTCGGGCCGGTCGACCAGCAGGTGCGCACCGGCGAGACCGCCGCCACGACCGTCTACCAGCCCTGACCCGACTGCCCCGGGAACGGGTGGACGGGCGTCCGTACTGTTGAGCCGTGAGTGATCGCCACATCCTGACCGCGGTCGCCTGGCCCTACGCCAACGGCCCGCGGCACATCGGCCACGTCTCCGGCTTCGGAGTTCCTTCCGACGTCTTCAGCCGCTTCCAGCGGATGAACGGCAACCGGGTGCTGATGGTGAGCGGCACCGACGAGCACGGGACACCCATCACCGTCGCCGCCGACGCCGAGGGCGTCACGCCCCGGCAGATCGCCGACCGCAACAACCGGATCATCGTCGACGACCTGCAGTCCCTCGGGCTCAGCTACGACCTCTTCACGCGGACGACGACGGCCAACCACGCCGCCGTCAGCCAGGAGATCTTCCTGGGCCTGCTGAAGAACGGCTACGTCTTCCCGAAGACGACGCTCGGTGCGATCAGCCCGTCGACCGGCCGCACCCTGCCCGACCGCTACATCGAGGGCACCTGCCCGATCTGCGGCTACGACGGCGCGCGTGGCGACCAGTGCGACAACTGCGGCAACCAGCTCGACCCGACCGACCTGATCAACCCGGTCAGCAAGATCAACGGCGAGACGCCGAAGTTCGTGGAGAGCG
>JBBSKB010000004.1:0-62460 GCA_038256725.1 Mycobacteriales bacterium
CGCCACCGGGCAGTCGGCGCCGTAGTGCGGGACCAGTTCGGGCACCAGTTCGGTGATCCGCTGGACGGCCAGGTGCAGCACCAGCGTCGCGCGCGAGGCGCCCAGCGTGGCCAGGTCCTCCCCCGCCGGCATCGGTGTGGAGCGGGCCGACGTCCGGGTGAGGATGACCGTCTGGCCGACCCCCGGCACGGTCAGCTCGCGCTTGAGCGAGGCGGCGGCCGCGGCGAACGCCGGCACCCCGGGAACGACGTCGTAGGGCACGCCGTGCGCGTCCAGCCGGCGCATCTGCTCGGCCATCGCGCTGTAGACCGACGGGTCGCCGGAGTGCAGCCGGGCGACGTCGAGGCCGGCCTCGGAGGCGGCCACGAGCTCCGCGGTGATCTGGTCGAGGTCCAGGTCGGCGGTGTCGACGAGCCGGGCGCCGGCCGGCGCCGTGTCGAGCAGCTCCCGCGGCACGAGCGCGCCCGCGTAGAGGCAGACCGGCGCGGTGGCGATGATGCGGGCGGCCCGGACGGTGACCAGGTCCGGAGCGCCCGGCCCGGCCCCGATGAAGTGCACGGTCATGGGGTCACCGAACCACGGAGAAGATCGTGACCGGCAGGGCGGGCCGGAACGCGGTGAAGCCGCCCACCGCGGCCGCCTGCGACACCTGCAGCCGGGTCAGCTCGCCGCCGACCTCCGCCCGCCACCGGGCCACCTCTGCCTCGCTCTCCAGCGTCACCGCGTTGACCACCAGCCGGCCCCCGGGGCGGAGCGCCTCCCAGCACGCGGCCAGGACACCGGGCCCCGTCACTCCTCCGCCGACGAACACGGCGTCCGGGGCGGGCAGACCGGCCAGCGCCTCGGGCGCCCGGCCCTCGACGACGCGCAGCCCCGGCACCCCGAGGTGCGCGGCGTTCCGCGCGATGCGGGCGGCCCGCTCCGGGGAGGACTCGACCGCCACGGCGCGGCAGGACGGGTGGGTGCGCATCCACTCGATGCCGATCGATCCCGCACCCGCACCGACGTCCCAGAGCAGCCGGCCGGGCAGCGGCGCCAGCCGGGCGAGGGTGACGGCGCGGACGTCCCGCTTGGTCAGCTGGCCGTCTGACTCGTAGGCCTCGTCGGGCAGGCCCGGCACGGTCGGCAGCGGCACCGTCCCGGCATCGGCGACCGCCTCGACGGCGGTCACGACCAGCGGGTCGACGACGCCGTGCGGCCACTCCGCGACCCCGCCGGTCAGCACGTGCGCGTCGGGCCCGCCGAGCCGGGCCAGTGCGGTGATCCGGCTCGCGCCGTAGCCGAGCCGCGCGCACAGGGCGGCCACCTCGGCCGGGGTGCCGCCGTCGGACCCCAGCACCAGCAGCCGCCGGCCGGGGGTCACGTGCGGGGCGACCAGCTCCAGGGCACGGCCGACGACGGTCACGACGGCGGTCTCCTCGACCGCCCAGCCGAGCCGCGCGCAGGCCAGGCTCACCGAGGACGGGTGCGGGAGGACGTGCACCGCACCGGCCCCGTGCAGCCGCACCAGGGAGGTGCCGACGCCGGACAGCATCGGGTCGCCGCTGGCCAGGACGACGACGCGGCGGCCGGGGTGCGCACCGGGCAGCGCTTCCAGTGCCGGGCGCATCGGCGAAGGCCACGGCACCCGTTCGGCGAGCACGTCGTCCGGCACGAGCCCCAGCTGGCGGGCGCTGCCGCGCAGCACGTCGGCGTCCGCGACGGCGCGCCGGGCAGCCGGTGAGAGACCGTCCCACCCGTCGGCGCCGATGCCCACCACGGTCACCGTCGCGGCTCCGTCCCGCTCGTTCGCACGCACGACGGGCGATCCTAGGCACCGGCCCTCGGGAGCCGGTTGACACGATGAGCCGCGATGGACATCCCGATCGCGACCGGCCTGGGCCTGGGCGCCGCCGCCGACCTGCTCTTCGCCGACCCCCGGCGCGCCCACCCGGTGGCCGGTTTCGGCACCGTCGCCGGCCACCTGGAGAGCCGGATCTGGCGGAACTCCCGGGCCGTCGGCACCGGCCACGCGGTCGGCCTGGTCGCCGCCGCGTCGGGGATCGGCGTGCTGCTGGACCGCGGCACCCGGCGGAGGCCGGCCGCCCGCACCCTCGTCACCGCGGCCGCAACCTGGACCGTGCTCGGCGGCACCTCGCTCGGCCGGGCGGCCGGGGTCATGCGCACCGCCCTGGACGCCCGGGACGTCGCGGCCGGCCGAGCGGCCCTGCCGGCGCTCGCCGGCCGGGACCCGCGCTCGCTCGACGGGGACGGCCTGGCCCGGGCGACCGTCGAGTCCGTCGCCGAGAACACCTCGGACGCAGCGGTCGCGCCGCTGTTCTGGGGCGCCCTCGCGGGGCTCCCCGGGTTGCTCGGCTACCGCGCGGTGAACACCCTCGACGCGATGGTCGGCCACCGGTCACCGCGCTACGAGCGCTTCGGCTGGGCCGCCGCCCGCCTCGACGACGTCGCCAACTGGCTGCCGGCCCGGCTCACCGCCGCGCTCACCGTCGCGTGCGCACCCCTGGTCGGCGGCTCGGCTGCCGGTGCGCTGCGCACCTGGCTCCGCGACGGCGCGGCCCACCCGAGCCCCAACTCCGGCCGGTGCGAGGCCGCGACGGCCGGCGCCCTCGGCGTGCGGCTGGGCGGCCGGAACGTCTACGGCTCCCGGGTGGAGGTCCGCCCGCTGCTGGGGGCTGCGGGCCGCACACCCACCCCGGCCGACATCGGCGCGGCGGTCCGGCTGTCGCGGGCCGTCTGGGTCGGCGCCGCGGCCCTCGCCGTGGGCGCGCGCCTGCTGCGGGCACGCGCGTGAGCGGGGCGCTGCTGGTCGCCGGCACCACGTCGGACGCCGGCAAGTCGGTCGTCACCGCGGGCATCTGCCGATGGCTGGCGCGCGAGGGCGTCTCGGTCGCCCCGTTCAAGGCGCAGAACATGAGCAACAACTCCATGGTCACCCCCGACGGCGCCGAGATCGGCCGGGCACAGGTCATGCAGGCGGCGGCCGCGCGGGTGGAGCCCGAGGCGGCGATGAACCCGGTGCTGCTCAAGCCCGGTGGTGACAACTCCAGCCAGGTCGTCGTCCTCGGGCGGGCGGTGGCCGACGTGACGGCGCTGTCCTACCGGCCGATGAAGGCCGCGCTGCTCGAGCAGGTCCTGGCCTCGCTGGCCGACCTGCGGTCCCGCTTCGACGTGGTGATCTGCGAGGGCGCGGGCTCCCCCACCGAGATCAACCTGCGCGCCGACGACATCGCCAACATGGGCCTGGCGACGGCGGCGGACCTGCCCGTCGTGGTGGTCGGCGACATCGACCGAGGCGGGCTCTTCCCGGCGCTCTACGGCACGGTCGCGCTCATGCCACCGGCCGACCAGCGGCTGGTCGCCGGGTTCCTGGTCAACAAGTTCCGCGGCGACGTGCGTCTGCTCGAGCCCGGCCTCGTCGAGCTCGGACGGCTCACCGGACGCCCGACCCTCGGGGTGCTGCCGTGGCTCGGCGGGCTCGAGCTCGACGTCGAGGACTCCCTCGGCGTGCCCACCGGCGGCACCCTCTCGGCCGCGCCGCTCGGCCAGGACGTGCTCCGCGTGGCGGTCGCCCGGCTGCCCCGGCTGTCGAACTTCACCGACCTGGACGCGCTGGCCGCCGAGCCCGGCGTCCTCGTCCGGTACGTCACCCGGGCCGAGGAGCTCGCCGACGCCGACCTGGTCGTCCTCCCCGGCACCCGGTCGACCGTCGCGGACCTCGCCTGGCTGCGGGAGACGGGGCTCGCCGATGCCGTGCTCGCGCACGCGGCGGCCGGCGGGCCGGTCCTCGGCATCTGCGGCGGGCACCAGATGCTGGCCCGCACGATCACCGACGACGTCGAGTCCCGGGCCGGCACCGTCCCCGGCCTCGGGCTCCTGCCCACCGACGTGCGGTTCGCGCCGGCGAAGACCCTCGGCCGCCCCAGCGGCACCGCCCTGGGTCAACCGGTGCACGGCTACGAGATCCACCACGGCGTCGTCGCCGTCGACGACACGGCCGTTCCGTTCCTGGACGGCGCCCGTGCAGGGTCGGTCTCCGGCACCACCTGGCACGGCGCGCTGGAGAACGACGGCTTCCGGCGGGCGTTCCTCACCGAGGTCGCGCGGACCACCGGACGCCGGTTCGTGGCCGCCCCGGACACCGATTTCGCGGCGGTCCGCGAGGCCCGGCTGGACCGTCTCGGCGACCTCGTGGCCGAGCACGCCGACACCGCGGCGCTCTGGCGGCTGATCGAGTCCGGCGCTCCGCCGGACCTCCTCCTGCTGCCCCCGGGCTCGGCCGGCGGCTGACCCCCGCCGCTCCCGCCACGCCGGGAGGGTGTGGTTCCATGTCGCCACCACGCGACGGCAGTGGAGGAAGCCCGGTGAGATTCCGGCGCGGTCCCGCCACTGTGAGCCGGCCTTCGGGTCGGTGAGTCAGGAACTCCCGCCGTCGCGCTCCTGCCACCTCCGGGCGTGGACACCCGGGGAGAGGAAGCGTGCCCCCGTGCGCCGTTCTTGCGCATGACCTACCCCTTCAGCGCCGTCGTCGGCATGGACGACATGCGGCTGGCCCGGTTGCTCAACGCCGTCTCCCCCGCCGTGGGCGGCGTGCTCGTGCGCGGCGAGAAGGGCACGGCGAAGTCGACGACGGTCCGTGCGCTGGCCGCCGTCCTGCCGCCGGTCGCCGTCGTGCCCGGGTGCCGCTTCGCCTGCGACCCCGCCTCCCCCGACCCCGGCTGCCCCGACGGCCCGCACGAGCCCACGGCCGGCGGCCCGGTGCGTCCGGCCCGGCTGGTCGAGCTGCCCGTCGGCGCCTCCGAGGACCGCGTCGTCGGCTCGCTGGACCTGGAGCGCGCGCTCACCGAGGGCGTCAAGGCCTTCGTGCCCGGCCTGCTGGCCGCCGCCCACCGGGGCCTGCTCTACGTCGACGAGGTCAACCTGCTGCACGACCACCTGGTCGACCTGCTGCTGGACGCCGCCGCGATGGGCACCGCCTACGTGGAGCGCGAGGGCATCTCGGTCCGCCACGCCGCCCGCTTCCTGCTGGTCGGGACCATGAACCCCGAGGAGGGCGAGCTGCGCCCGCAGCTGCTCGACCGGTTCGGGCTGACCGTCGAGGTCGCCGCGCCGCGCGACCCGACGGTGCGCGCCGAGGTGGTGCGCCGGCGGTTCGCCTTCGACGCCGACCCGGCCGGGTTCGCAGCCAGGTGGTCGGCCGAGGAGTCCGGGCTGGCCGACCGGATCGCCGGCGCCCGCGCCCGGCTGCCGCACGTCGTCCTCTCCGACGCAGCGCTCCAGCAGGTCACCGCCGTGTGCGCCGCCTTCGACGTGGACGGCCTGCGCGCCGACCTGGTCACCGCCCGCGCCGCGATCGCGCACGCCGCCTGGTCCGGCCGCGACGAGGTCACCGAGGACGACGTCCGGGTGGCCGCCCGGCTCGCCCTCCCGCACCGTCGTCGGCGCAACCCGTTCGACGCCCCCGGCCTCGACGAGGAGATCCTCGAGCAGGCCCTCTCCGAGAGCCGGCCCGACGACGGCCCCGACGACGACGGCCCGGACGACGACGGCCCGGACGACGACGGCGGCGGCTCCGGCGGTGCAGGGAGGGGAAGCGATGCACCCGTATCGGATGCCGAGACGCAGGTTTCGCCGCCCATGCCCGGAGGCGGCGAGGGCGAGAACGAAGGCGAGGGCAACGGGCAGCAGCCGACGACCGCGCCCCGCGGCGAGGGCGGCGGTCGCACCGACGCCACAGCCGCCCCCGACCAGGCCGCGGCTGCCCCGTCGGAGACGTTCCGGGCCCGGCGGCTCGAGGTGCCGGGCATCGGCGCCGGCGCGGCCGGCCGCCGGTCCCGCGCCCGCTCGGAGCGCGGCCGGGTCGTCGGCTCCACCCGCCCGATCGGCGCCGTCACGAAGCTGCACCTGACCGACACCGTGCTCGCCGCCGCCCCGCACCAGCGGGTGCGCGGCCGCACCGGCCCGGGGCTGCGGATCGTCCGCGAGGACCTGCGCCAGGCGACGCTCGAGGGGCGGGAGGGCAACCTCGTGCTCTTCGTCGTCGACGCCAGCGGCTCGATGGGCGCCCGAACGCGCATGGGCGCGGTGAAGGGCGCCGTCCTCTCGCTGCTGGTCGACGCCTACCAGCGCCGGGACAAGGTCGGGCTGGTCACCTTCCGCGGCGCGGGTGCCGAGCTGGCCCTGCCGCCCACCTGGTCGGTCGAGGCCGCCGTCGCGCGGCTGGCCGAGCTGCCGACCGGCGGACGGACACCGCTGGCCGCCGGCCTGCTCCGCGCCGCCGAGGTGCTGCGGGTCGAGCGCATCCGCGACCCGCAGCGCCGACCGTTGCTCGTGGTCGTCACCGACGGCCGCGCGACCGGTGCCCGGGGAGGTGCCGCGCTCGCCGAGGCGCACGCCGCGGCCCGGGTCCTCGGCGCTGCGGGCGTGGCCGCCGTCGTCGTCGACTGCGAGTCCGGACCGGTCCGGCTGGGCCTGGCCGCCGGCCTGGGCGCCGTCCTGGGCGGGCCGACGCTCGCCATGGCGGAGCTCGCCGCCGGCGGTCTCGCCGCGACCGTCCGCGACGTCCGCCAGGTGGCCTGAGATGCCGAAGGGGCAGGTCGAGGCCGTTCCGGCCGACGGGCTGACCACGCGGCAGCGGCGCAACCGGCCGCTGCTCGTGGTGCACACCGGCGTCATGAAGGGGAAGTCCACCGCCGCCTTCGGGATGGCGATGCGCGCCTGGAACCAGGGCTGGTCGATCGCGGTCTACCAGTTCGTCAAGAGCGCGAAGTGGAAGGTCGGCGAGGAGAACGCGCTGAGCGCGCTGGGCCGGCTGCACGAGCAGACCGGCGAGGGCGGTCCGGTGGTCTGGCACAAGATGGGCTCCGGCTGGAGCTGGTCGCGCCGCGCCGGCACCGAGACCGACCACGCCGCCGACGCCGCCGAGGGCTGGGCGCAGATCAAGCGCGACCTGGCCGCGGAGGCGCACCGGTTCTACGTGCTCGACGAGTTCACCTACCCGCTCAAGTGGGGCTGGGTGGACATCGAGGATGTCGTCGAGACCCTGACGAACCGGCCGGGCGCCCAGCACGTGGTGATCACCGGCCGGGACGCGCCGCCGGCGCTCGTCGCGGCCGCGGACCTGGTGGTCGAGATGACCAAGGTCAAGCACCCGATGGACGCCGGCCAGAAGGGTCAGCGAGGCATCGAGTGGTGACCGTGCCGCGACTGGTCGTGGCGGCGCCCAGCAGCAACGCCGGCAAGACGTCGGTGGCCACGGGGCTCATCGCGTCGCTCACCGCCCGTGGGCTCATCGTCTCGCCGCACAAGGTCGGCCCGGACTACATCGACCCCGGCTACCACGGCCTCGCCGCCGGGCGCCCGGGCCGCAACCTGGACCCCTGGCTGGTCGGTGAGGAGCGGATCGCGCCGCTGTTCCTGCGCGGCGCGCTGCACCCGCGGCCGGCCGACGTCGCCGTCGTCGAGGGCGTGATGGGCCTGTTCGACGGCGCCTCCCACCCGTCGGTCGAGCCGGGCTTCGCCTCCACCGCGCACGTCGCCGGGCTGCTGCGGGCGCCGGTGCTGCTCGTCGTGGACGGCTCCTCGCAGGCGCGGTCGGTGGCGGCGCTCGTGCACGGGTTCGCCACCTTCGACCCCGGCGTCCGTCTCGGGGGCGTCGTCCTCAACCGGGCCGGCAGCGACCGGCACGAGGCGATCCTCCGCGAGGCGCTGGAGGCGACCGGGGTGCGGGTGCTCGGCGCGGTCCGCCGGATGGAGCAGTTGCAGACCCCGTCCCGGCACCTCGGCCTGATCCCCGCGGCCGAGCGCTCGGACGACTCGCTGACCACGGTCCGGCGGCTGGGCGAGGTGGTGGCCGCGTCGGTCGACCTCGACGCCGTGCTGGCCCTGGCGCGCTCAGCTCCCCCGCTGGACGCCGAGCCCTGGGACCCCGCGGCCGAGGTCACCCCGATCCCCGACCGACCGCGGATCGCGGTCGCCGGTGGCCCGGCCTTCACCTTCGGCTACGCGGAGAGCACCGAACTGCTGGAGGCCGCCGGCGCCGAGGTCGTGGTCGTCGACCCGCTGCACGACGAGTCACTCCCGCCCGGCACCACCGGCCTCGTCGTCGGCGGCGGCTTCCCCGAGGTGCACGCCGCCGGGCTCTCGGCGAACGCGTCCCTGCGCGCCGACGTCGCGGCGCTCGCTGCCCGCGGCGGCCCGATCGCCGCCGAGTGCGCCGGGCTGCTCTACCTGGCCCGCGAACTGGACGGCGTGCCGATGTGCGGCGTCCTCGACGTGACGGCGGCGATGTCGCCCCGGCTGACCCTGGGCTACCGGTCGGCGGTCGCCGTCACCGACTCCGTGCTCGCCCCGGCCGGCACCCGGGTCCGCGGCCACGAGTTCCACCGCACGCACACCGACCCGCCCGCCGGGGCCGACGCCGCCTGGAGCTGGTCGGGCGGGATCGCCGGCCCCACGAACGCAGAGGGCTTCGTGGCCGGCCGGGTGCACGCCTCCTACCTGCATCTCCACTGGGCGGGCAGCCCCCAGCTCGCCCAGCGCTTCGTCGCCGCCTGCGCTCCCGCCGAACGATCGGAGAACGCCCGTGCACATCGCTGAAGGATTCCTCCCCGCTGCGCACGCGGCCGGGTGGACGATCGCCGCCGCGCCGTTCGTGGTGCACGGCGCCCGGGCCGTGGTGAAGGAGGTGCGGGAGAACCCGGAGTCGACGCTGCTGCTCGGCGCGGCCGGGGCGTTCACCTTCGTGCTCAGCGCGATCAAGCTTCCCTCGGTGACGGGCAGCTCCAGCCACCCGACCGGCACCGGCCCGGGCGCGATCCTCTTCCGGCCACCGGTGATGGCGCTGCTGGGCACCGTCGTCCTGCTGTTCCAGGCGCTGCTCCTGGCGCACGGCGGGCTGACCACGCTCGGGGCGAACGCCTTCGCCTTCGCCGTCGTCGGCCCCTGGGCCGGGTACGGCGCCTACCGGCTGACCCGGGCCGCCGGGGCCGGTCTGATGCCAGCCGTGTTCGCCGGCGTCGCACTGGCCGACCTCGCCACCTACGTCACCACGTCGTTCCAGCTCGCACTGGCCTTCCCCGACGCCGGGAGCGGCCTGGTCGGCGCGCTGGCAAAGTTCCTCGGCGTCTTCGCCGTCACCCAGATTCCGCTGGCGATCGGCGAGGGGCTGCTCGGCGTGCTGCTGTTCCGGGTGCTCACCGTCAACGCCCGCCCCGAGCTCGAGCGGCTCGGCGTGCTCGAGCCCGCCCCGCTCGCGACCACCGGAGGTGCCGCATGACCCGCCGCACGCTCGTCACCGCCCTGCTCGTCCTCGCCGTCGTCGCGCTGTTCGCCGTACCCCTGCTGGTCGACGGCGGGACGTCGGAGTTCGGCGGCACCGATGCCGCCGTCACCGAGGAACTCGAGGTCGACGGCTACACCCCCTGGTTCGACTCGCTGTTCAGCCCCGCCGGCGAGGTCGAGTCCGGCCTCTTCGCGCTCCAGGCGGCGCTCGGCGCGGGCGCGCTGGGCTACGTGCTCGGCCTGCTGCGCGGCCGGCGCACCGCCACCGGGTCCGTGACCGCGGGAGTCGGCGGGCAGTGACCGGTCTGGCCGTCGACGACGCGGCGTGGGCCAGCGCGTGGCGCCGGCGCGCGCCCGGCGACAAGCTGCTGCTCTGCGGCGGGCTCGTCGTCACCGCCCTCGTGCTGCCGGCCTGGCCGGGCAGCGCGCTGGTCGGCGTCGTCGCGGTCGCGCTGGCGCTCGGCCCCGCCCGGGTGCCCGCCCGGACCTTCCTCCGGGCGACACGCTGGCCGGCCGCGTTCATCGCCGTCGGCGCGGTCACCGCCGTGGTCCAGATCGGCAGCGGCGGGCTGGGCTGGGCGCCGGACGCCGCCGCGCGGGCCGGCTCGCTCGTCGGGCACGCGCTGGCCGGCAGCGCCGCCGTCCTGCTGCTGGCCACCACCACCCCGATGTCGGACCTGCTCCCGGCGCTGCGCCGGGCGCGGGTGCCCGACGCCGTCGTGGAGGTCGCGTCGGTCGTCTACCGGCTGCTGTTCGTGCTGCTCGGCAGCCTGCACACCATCCGCGAGGCGCAGACGGCGCGGATGGGCTACTCCTCGGTCCGCCGCTCCTACCGCTCGTCGGGCGCCCTCGCCGCGGCCGTGCTGACCCGGTCGTGGGACCGGGCCCGTCGGATGCAGGAGGGCCTGGCCGGCCGCGGCATGGAGACCGGACTGCGGGTGCTGCCCGAGGTCCTGCCCTCGTCGCGGGCCTTCCTCGCCGGTTCGGTCGCCGCGCTGGCCGCCATCGTGGCCGCCTCGACGGTCGTGGCATGAGCCACCGCGCACTGGCCGCCGCCGGGCTGGTCGCCGGCTACGAGCGCGGCCGCTCCGTGCTCGACGGCGCCTCCCTGACCGTGCCCGCCGGCCGGCGGCTGGCCCTGCTCGGCGCCAACGGCTCGGGCAAGACCACCGTCCTGCGCTGCCTCTCCGGTGCGCTGCGCCCCACGGCCGGGGCGGTCACCGTGGACGGGCGTCCGGTGGCGTACTCGCGCGCCGGGCTGCGCACGCACCGGCAGACCGTGCAGCTGGTGCTGCAGGACCCCGACGACCAGCTGTTCAGCGCCTCGGTCGCCCAGGACGTCTCCTTCGGCCCGCTCAACCTGGGGCTGGACGAGGCGGAGGTGCGTGCCCGGGTCGCCGAGGCGCTGCACCTGCTCGCCCTCGACCCACTGGCCGCGCGGCCCACGCACCAGCTGTCCTACGGCGAGCGCAAGCGGGTGGCGATCGCCGGCGCGGTCGCGATGCGCCCCTGCGTGCTGCTGCTCGACGAGCCGACCGCCGGCCTCGACCCCTCCGCCGTCGCCGAGACGCTCGCCGCGCTCGCCCGGCTGCAGGAGGACGACGCCACCGTGGCCATGAGCACCCACGACGTCGACCTGGCCCTGCGGTGGGCCGACGAGGTCGCGGTGGTCGTCGACGGCCGGATCGTCCAGGGCGCACCCGAGCTGCTGCTCGGGGACGACGACCTGCTCGCCCGCGCCCGGCTCGACCGGCCGTGGGCCCTGGGCGTCGGCGCCCGGCTGCGCGACCTCGGTCTGCTGCCCGCCGGCGCGCTCCCCCGGGACGCCGGCGCCCTGCTCGACGCCCTCCCCGAGGCGCCGGCGGTGCCCCGGTGATCACCATCGGTGTCGGGGCGACGAGCGGCGTGAGCGCCGACGAGGTGCTGACCGCGGTGGACGCGGTGCTGCCGAACGCCGGCAGCGCCGTCCGGCTGGCCACCCTCGACGTGCGGGCGCGGGAGCGCGGGCTGGTCGAGGCCGCGGCCGGGCGGGGGTGGGCGCTGGTCGGGCATCCCGCGAGCGTGCTCTCCGCCGTTCCCGTGCCCAGCCCCTCGGGGCGCGTGGCGGCTGCCGTCGGAACCCCGTCCGTGGCGGAGGCCGCGGCCCTGCTGCACGGCCGCTCGCTCGTGGTGCCCAAGACCGTGTGCGGCCGGGTGACCGTCGCCGTGTCCGCCGGGGAACCGGCGCGATGACCGACCTGCACCACCACGGCGACGCCGAGCTGGCCCCCGGGCTGGTGGACCTGGCCGTCAACGTGCGTGCCGGCACCCCGCCGCCGTGGCTGCGGGACGTCCTGCACGCCTCGATCGACGCCGCGGCGTCCTACCCGGATGACGCCCCCGCCCGGGCGGCGGTCGCCGCCGCGCACGGCCGCCCCGTCGACGAGGTGCTGCTCACCGCCGGAGCGGCCGAGACCTTCGTCCTCCTCGCCCGCGCGCTCACGCCCCGCCTCGCCGCCGTCGTGCACCCCTCGTTCACCGAACCGGAGGCGGCGCTGCGCGCGGCCGGGCACCCGGTCACCCGGGTGGCGCTGCGGGCCGCCGACGGCTGGCGGCTCGATCCCGCGGC
Organism: Mycobacteriales bacterium; assembly: GCA_038256725.1. Taxonomy (GTDB): domain Bacteria; phylum Actinomycetota; class Actinomycetes; order Mycobacteriales; family Geodermatophilaceae; genus Blastococcus. The sequence continues at coordinate 11,891 of JBBSKB010000004.1, forward strand.
CGTGCCCGCCGACGCCGACCTCGTCGTGGTCGGCAACCCCACCAACCCCACCTCCGTGCTCCACCCGGCCGCCGACCTCGCCGCCCTCGCCCGGCCCGGGCGGGTGCTCGTGGTCGACGAGGCCTTCGCCGACACGGTGCCCGGGGAACCGGAGAGCCTCGTCGCCCGGCGGGACGTGCCCGGGTTGGTCGTCGTCCGCAGCCTGACCAAGACGTGGGGGCTGGCCGGGCTCCGGGTCGGCTACGCACTGGCGCCGGCCCCGCTGGTCGGGCGCCTGGCCGCGCACCAGCCGCAGTGGCCGGTCTCGACGCCGGCCCTCGCCGCACTCGTCGCCTGCAGCACCGCCGCCGCACGGGCCGAGGCGGCGGCCGCCGCCGCCGACCTCGACCGGTGGCGGGCGGTCCTCCTCGCGGGTCTGCCCCCCGCCGTGGTGGTCGAGGGCGCTCCGCGGTCCTCGTTCGTCCTGCTCCGGGTGCCCGACGGGGCCCGCGTGCGGCAGTCGCTCCGGAACCGCGGATGGGCGGTCCGCCGCGGCGACACCTTCCCCGGGCTGACCGGCGACCACCTGCGGGTGGCGGTGCGCCGACCCGAGGTCTCGACCGCGTTCGCCGCCGCGCTCACCGACGTCCTGACCTCTGCGCCGATCCCCGAGGAGGTGCCATGAGCACCGCACCGCCGTCCCGGCCGCCCACCCTCCTGCACCCGGTGGGTCTGGTGCTGAGCGGCCGGCGGGTGGTCGTCGTCGGCGGCGGTTCCGGCGCGCTGCGGGCGACCGCCGGGCTGCTGGACGCCGGCGCGCTGGTGACGGTGGTGAGCCCCGCCGTCGTCCCCGCGCTCGAGGCGCTGGCCGACGCCGGCGCGCTGTCGTGGAGAGCGCGCCGCTACGCCGCGGGCGACCTGGACGCCGCCTGGTACGCGGTGGCCGCGACCGGCGACGACGCGGTGGACGGGCTCGTGGCCGCCGACGCCGAGCGCGCCCGCGTCTTCTGCACCTCCGCCGGCGACCCGGACGCCTCCAGCGCCTGCCGCGTGCTCCCCGACGCCGACGACGCCCTCCCCCGGGACGGCCGCCGCGGCCGGGTCGTGCTCGTCGGCGGTGGGCCCGGCGACCCGGGACTGATCACCGTCCGGGGCCGGCAGGCGCTGTCGCAGGCCGATGTCGTCGTCGCCGACCACCTCGGTCCCCGGTCACTGCTGGCCGGGCTCCGGCCCGACGTCGAGATCGTGGACGCCTCGAAGCTGCCGCGCGGGCGGGCCATGCCGCAGGAGGAGATCAACGCGCTGCTGGTGCAGCACGCCCGCGCGGGCCGGCTCGTCGTGCGCCTGAAGGGCGGGGATCCTTTCGTGTTCGGCCGCGGGATGGAGGAGCTCCTCGCCTGCACCGCCGCCGACGTCCCGGTCGAGGTCGTACCGGGCGTCACCAGCGCGATCGCGGTCCCCGGCGTCGCCGGGATCCCGGTGACCCACCGGGGGCTCACGCACGAGTTCGTGGTCGTCTCCGGCCACCTGCCGCCGGGCCATCCGCAGTCGCTGGTCGACTGGGCCTCGATCGGCCGGTTGCGCGGGACCGTCGTCGTCCTCATGGGGGTGGAGACCGCGCCGGCGATCGCCGCCGCGCTGATCCGGCACGGCCGGCGGGCCGACACCCCCGTCGCCGTCGTCGTCGAGGGCACCACCGACAGCGAGCGCACCCTGCGCACGACGCTGGCCGGCCTCGGGACGACGATCGTCGAGCAGGCCGTGCGCCCGCCGGCCGTGTGGGTGGTCGGCGACGTCGTCGGGCTGACGACGCCGACCGCCCGCTGAGGGACCGCCGCCCGCGTCAGCCGATGCGCAGCGGCAGCGCCCGGGGCCCGCGGATCTGGCCGGTCGACCAGCGCACCGCGGACGGGTCGGCGAGCGCGAACTCCGGGATGCGGTCCAGCCACACGTCGAGCGCGACCCGCAGCTCCATCCGGGCCAGGTGCGAGCCGACGCAGCGGTGGATGCCGAGCCCGAAGGCGGCGTGCCGGTTCACCTCGCGGTCGATGAGCACCTCGTCGGCCCGCTCGAAGCGCTCGGGGTCGCGGTTCGCGGCCGGGAAGGGCAGCAGCACCCAGTCCTCGGCCTTCATCTCGACACCGCCGAAGGAGATGTCCTCCCGCACCAGCCGGGCCATGGTGACCGGGGCGTAGGCGCGGAGGAACTCCTCCACCCCCGTGGCCCGCAGGGCCGGCTCCTCGGCCATCCGGCGGCGATCCTCCGGATGCTGGGCCAGGTGCCACAGCGAGGCGCCGATCGCGCTCCAGGTGGTGTCGATTCCGGCGATGAGCAGCAGCGCCATGGTGCCCGCGACGTGCTGGGGCTCCAGCTTCTGCCCGTACAGCTCCGCCTCGATCAGGTGGGTCGTCAGGTCGTCACGCGGGTTCACCAGGTGGTCCTGGATCTGCTCGAGCAGGTAGTCGAAGAGCTGGTCGGGCTGCGCCTCGCGTTCCTCGAGCGGGGTGTTGATGCCCTCGAGGGCGTCCTCGACGAAGTGCTTGAACCGGTCGCTGTCCGCCGCCGGGAAGCCGAGCATGTCGGCGATGACCCGGATCGGGATGTGCATGCCGTACTCGGTCGCCGCGTCGACGACGTCCCGGCCGGCGAACCCGTCGATGAGCGAGTGGCAGAACGCCTCCGTGGTCACCGCCTGCTTGGCCACGTTCGCCTTGGTGAACGCCGGCAGCAGCAGCTTGCGGGCGTCGTGGTGGAACGGCGGGTCCGACGAGATCGGCGGTTCGCCGCCGACCGGTGCGAGGTCCAGCGGCGGGCGGCGGTTGCCCGCGATGATCGCCCGCGAGCTGAAGTGCTCGGTGTCGTAGGCGACGGCCTGCACGTCGGAGTAGCGCGTGGGCAGCCAGGCGCCGCCGAAGCGCTCGGTCCGGGCGATCGGGCAGCGGCCCCGGAGGTCCGCCCAGATCTCGATCGCGCGCTCGGCGTACTCCGGCTCGGTGTGCGAGAAGTCGGTGGTCCAGTCGGACACCGGTCCGGTCACGATCTCGTTCCAGGTACCCAGGTCCTCCCGCTCCGCCTGCTGCTCGCGGAAGTCCTCGGTGAACCTGTCGTCGACCGTCATGACCGGACATGCAATGTGGTTCAGTTCACTCCGTCAAGGGCTTCGGCCCTGGTCCGGGGAACGACGCACGAGGAGAGCACGTGGCCAACCACGGGGACTGGCAGTTCGGGATCTACTTCGGCGGGCTGGCCGGCCAGAAGCCGACGCTGCCCATGGAGTACGGCGCCCTCGCACAAGCCGCCGAGGCCGCCATGTCCGCGGAGGTCTGGTCCTACGTGGCCGGCGGCGCCGGGAACGAGCACACCCAGCGCAGCAACGTGACGGCCTTCCAGCGCTGGGGCCTGATGCCCCGCATGCTGTCCGGCGCCGCGCAGCGCGACCTCGGCGTCGAACTGTTCGGCCAGCAGCTCCCGACGCCGCTGATGCTCGCCCCCGTCGGCGTCATCGGCATCTGCGAACCGGAAGGGCACGGCGACCTCACCACCGCCCGTGCGGCGGCGGCGACCGGCGTCCCGATGATCGCCTCCACCCTGATGCAGGACCCGCTGGAGGACGTCGCCGCCGCGCTCGGGGATACCCCGGGGTGGTTCCAGCTCTACCCGCCGAAGGACCGCGAGCTCACCGAGAGCCTGGTCCGCCGGGCCGAGGCGGCCGGCTACCGGGCGATCGTGATCACGCTGGACACGCTCACCCTGGGCTGGCGCCCGCGGGACCTGACCATCGCGAGCTTCCCGCAGCTCACCGGCCTGTGCCTGGCCAACTACACCTCCGACCCGGTGTTCCGCTCGCGGCTGGCCGCGCCGCCGGAGGAGGACCCGCAGGGCGCCGTCAGCCACTGGTCCTCGATCTTCGGCAACCAGAGCCTGAGCTGGGACGACCTCGGCTGGCTGCGCTCGCTCACCACGCTGCCGATCCTGCTCAAGGGCATCTGCTCGCCGGACGACGCCCGCCGGGCGGTCGACGCCGGCGTCGACGGCATCTACTGCTCCAACCACGGTGGCCGGCAGGCCAACGGCGGCCTGCCCGCGATCGACTGCCTCGCCGACGTCGTCGACGCCGCCGGCGACGCGCCGGTGGTCTTCGACAGCGGGATCAGGGGCGGCCCCGACGTGGTCAAGGCCCTCGCCATGGGCGCGCGGGCGGTCGCGGTGGGACGCCCGTACGCCTACGGCCTCGCCGTCGGCGGGCAGGAGGGCATCGAGCACGTGCTGCGCTGCCTGCTCGCCGAGACCGACCTGACGATGGCCGTCGACGGCTATCCCTCGATCGCCTCGCTCACCCGCGACGCCCTGCGCCCCGTCGGCTGAGCCGCCTCAGCGGCTCCCGGGCAGGGGTCGGGTGCCGGTCAGGGGCCGACCTCGACCAGGTCCAGGACGAAGACGAGGGTGGCGCCGCCGGGGATCGGTGCACGGCCCGCGTCGCCGTAGGCCAGGTCGCTGGGGATCGTCACCACCCGTCGTCCGCCGACCTGCATGCCGACGATGCCCTGCTCGAAGCCGGGGATGACGCGCCCGGCGCCCAGGGGCACCGGGATCGTCTCGTCGGCCGAGCGGGACCACGACGAGTCGAACTCCTCGCCGGTCTCGTAGAAGGCACCGAGGTACTTGACGGACACCGACGAGCCGTCGACGGCCTCCGCGCCGGCGCCGACGACGACGTCGCTGATCACCAGGTCGCAGGGCCGCGCCTCGTCGGTCGCGGGCACCTCGGGCCGCTCGGCCAGGTCGGTCGAGACCGACTCCGGGGCATCGGCGGTCGGCGGCCGCGTCTCACAGGCCCGCGAGGTCGGCTCGGCGGCCGACCCTGACTCGTCGTCGGCGTCCCCGCAGGCGGTCAGGGAGACCGCGATCGCGACGGTGAGCAGCGCCCGGGAGGCGGTACGGCGGGACATCGGGTCACTCCAGGCGAGCAGTGCTCGCAGTCGGGCTCGCGGAACGAGCCGGCGTCGGCGCGGCCGGACGGGCCGCGCCGCCATGGTCCCAGAGGGAACCGCGCGGACCCGTCGCCGACGCGGCTCCCGCCCGGGTCAGCCCATGCCCTCGAGCGCCGTCGTGGCGTTGATCCGGCCCTTGTGCTCGACGACGACGTCGTCGCCGTAGTCCTGGGTGCGGTCCCCGAGGTGCAGGTCATCGGTGCAGTAGGGCACGTAGACGACGCTGTAGCCGGCGAGCGGGTTGTCGGGGTCGCCCAGGTCGAGCAGGCCCTGGGCGCCCGCCCCGTCGCCCTCGCCCCGCGAGCCGGGGCCGGCGGGTGCGTCGTCGGCCAGGTCGACCGTGGAGGTGCCGCCGGTGGGCCCGCAGGTCGCGGCGCTGAAGCACGCGCCCCCGCCCTCGAGGACGAAGGCGACCTTGTCGGCGGAGCCCTCGTGCACCCAGTAGTGGAACTCCGAGCCGTCGCTGCACTCGCACTCGTCGGGGGTGCTCACCTGCTCCCAGGTGATCTCCTCGGGCGGGGCCGACGCCGCGGTCGCCGCCTGCTCGCGCCCGCCGTCCGCGGACTCCTGGGCACAGCCGGCGAGACCGGACGAGGCCAGGACCGCGACGAGGGGAGGCAGCAGGCGGCGCATCTTGGAAGCGGACGGTGATACGGCGCGCGATGGATCCGGCGAGGCACCTACGCCCGGGTAACCGTCAGCCCTGCCCGCCCCGCGATCAGCTGCCGTCGACGATGGCCTGCAGGTCGGCGGCCATGCGGCTGGCCTCGTGCGAGGCCCCGACGATCGCCTCCTGCGCCTGCGCGGTGGAGGCGCTCTGCTCCTCGACGGCGGCGGCGATGGTGGTCTGCGCCTCGACGACGCCCTGGATGACCACCTGCACGCTCTCCAGCGAGGCGCCGGCGGCCTCCACGTCCCCGCGCACGGCGTCGACGACGCGCCGGATCCGCTCGGTCGCCTTGGCCGTCTCCCCCGCCAGGTCCTTGACCTCGCCCGCGACGACGGCGAAGCCCTTGCCGGTCTCCCCGGCGCGGGCGGCCTCGATGGTGGCGTTCAGGGCCAGCAGGTTGGTCTGGTCGGCGATGCTGGAGATGCTGCCGGCGATCTGGTCGATCTCGGCCATCGTCGCGGCCAGCCGCTCGACGGTGCCCGCGCTCCGCCGGGATCCCTCGCTGGCCTCGTGCGCCGTCGATGTGGCGGAGCTGGCCGCGGCGGCGATCTCGGCGATCGCCTCGCGCAGACCGGCCATGACCGACGTCGCCGTCCCGACGTTGCCGTCCAGCCTGCGCCCGGCGTCGACCAGCCCGGCGAGCCGGGACGCCATCAGCTCGGCCCGCTGCTGCCGCTCGACGAGGTCCGCGGCCGCGCCCTCGGCGGTCCGGGCGCGCTCGCGGTCGAGCTCCATCTGGGCGGCGGCCTGGGCCAGCGTCTGCTCCTCGGCCCGCGCCTGCTCGGCCCGGCGGCCGCGATCAGCCTCCTCGGTGAACTTCCACCCGTAGGCGAGGAACGTGGCCTCGGCCAGCAGGAAGACCGCGTGCAGCAGGGCGAAGGCGAGCGGGTTGTGCTGTGCCTCGTGGGTGGAGAAGACCGACTCCGGCATCCAGAGGCTCATGGCGGCGTGATGCACCGCTACGAAGCCGACGGCCAGGAGGAACGGCGTCCACATCTGGTACAGCGCCACCAGGGCCAGCAACGCGTAGAACCAGATGTGCATGTCGGTGAGGCCACCGCTCACGTGCACGAGCACGTCGGCGCCGATCATCAGGCCGAGGCCGACGACGGCGGCGCGGGCGACCTGCGGGCGCAGCGTCCAGCCGAGCACGAGCAGCACGAGGATCGCCGCGAGCTGCCCCCACAGCAGCCAGCCCCCGACGCCGCGGGTCAGCCCGATCGCGGCGAGCACCGGCAGATGCGCCGCGAGGACGCCGGAGATGATCCGGTGCCGGCTGACGAAGTGGCGCTCGTCGAGCTGCGCGCCGCGGGGGATGCCGGCCCAGAAGGTGCGGCGCCCGGATGCGAGCGGCTCTGCCAGGGAGGTGGTCACCCTCCGACATCGGCATCGCGCCGGGGGAATCCAGCACAACTGCTGTAGCGGGTCCAGTGTCCTGCGTCATGCATCCGGGCGGGCCGTTCCGGCCGAAGGCCCGTCGTGGACCCGCGCACGTGGATCCTGCAGCCCCTCGTGGATGCCGGACTGCCCTCCCAGACCATCACCGACCTGCTGTTCCGCCTCGGCTTCGAGGCCGTCGCACGGCAGGACGACCTCGACGACGGCGTGCGTGCCGTCGTCCGGGACCAGCCGGCGGAGGTGCGGGCGGCCTGGGTGGAGACGCTGAGCCGGATGATCGCCGCCGCGGAACTGGTCTCCTGACGCACCGGGTCAGCTGCCTGCGCGGCTGACCGCGGCGCAGAAGACCCGCACGTCGTCGACCGTCTCCTCCAGCGGCGCCAGCACCTCCACCCGGGCCACCTCCCCCACCCGCGCGGTGAGCCGCTGCTCGGCCCGGCGCCGTCGCCGGCGGGCACCGGCGCGGACGAACGGGCGGGCGAGCACGGCGAGCAGCGCCCCACCGAGCAGACCGGCGACCAGTAGCAGGGTGGGCAGCGGGATGCCCTCGACCCGGGGCAGCGGCAGCACGTCGTCGAGCTGCAGCCAGCCGAGGACGGCGAGCCCCAGCAGCCAGAGCACCCCGGCGAGGGCGCAGGCGAGCAGCAGCCACTGCACTCCGCCGACGGCGCGCTGCCAGACCGGCACCCGGCTGGGACCGAGGTCCGTGCCGGTGACCGCCCGGTCGAGCCGGTCGGCGAGCCCGGACTCCGCCTGGTCGGCGGTGCGCCGCAGCTCGTCCCGCCAGGCCTGCGGCAGCCCCTCGCCGGCGGTCGAGCGGACCCGCCGCAGCGCCGCGGTCATGGCCGCCTGCTGCACCGCCCCGGCGACCGGCAGCGAGGAGCGGGCCCGCTCGTCGCCCAGGTGCAGCCGGCCCAGCGGGTCGGGGCGCAGCTTCCGCACCCAGCGCACCAGCGGCCAGCCGGTGCGCGCCGAGCCGTCGCGGATCGCGGAGCGCTGCACCGCCGCCGCCACCACCGGCACCCCGGCCGCACCGGCCAGGGCCCCGGTCAGCTCCGTCTCGGCCGCCCGCCCGGCGGCTCCCCCGGCGTCGCCGTCCGGGCAGTGCGCGGCCAGAGCGGCAGCGGTCGCGCGCACGTCGGCGGTCAGCCGCTCGGTCGCCGCCCGACGGGCGCTCACCCGGCGGGCCAGCTCGGCGCGCAGCTCGGGCAGGCCGGCGCCGGTCCGCGCGGAGGCGGCGACGATCGGGGTGCCGGCCAGGCCCTCGGCGTCGAGCAGCCGGCGCAGGTCGGCGAGGCAGGCCGCGGCCGCCTGCTCGTCGAGCCGGTCGATCTGGTTGAGCACGACGACGAGGACGCCGGCGTGCCCGGCCATCGGCGCCAGGTACCGGCCGTGCACCGCTTCGTCGGCGTACTTCTGCGGGTCCAGCACCCAGACCAGCACGTCGACCAGTTCGACCAGCCGGTCCACCTCCAGCCGGTGCTCCAGCCGGACGCTGTCGTGGTCGGGCAGGTCGAGCAGCACCAGGCCGTCCAGGCCCGGCTCGCCGTCAGCGATGCGGTGCCGGCGCGGCACCTCCAGCCAGTCGAGCAGCCGGTCGGCACCCGCCTCCCCCCAGACCGACGCGTGCGCCACGCCGGTGGTGGGCCGCCGCACGCCGGGGGTGCTCACCTCGGCGCCGGAGAGCTCGTTGAACATCGTCGACTTCCCGCTGCCCGTGGCACCGGCCAGCGCGACGACGGTGGCGTCGCCGAGCGCCTCGCGGGCACCGGCCTTGGCCAGCAGCGTCCGCGCGCGGGCGACGTCGGGCACGTCCAGCCGGCCCTCGGCCACCTCCACCGCCTCGCGGAGCGCGGCCAGCCGCTCACCCAGGGGCAGCACGTCCCGGTCCCGGCGCCTCATCGCTGCGCCCGCCGCGCCGCGGCGAGCTCGGCGGCGGCCGCCCGCAGCTCCTCGACGCCGCCGGGTGGCGGTGCCGCGGCGTCGACCAGCTCGTCGAAGCGCCCGCGCTCCTCGGTGAGCAGCCGGTCCGCCCGCTGCTCCAGGTCCTCCCGGGCCCGCGCGGCCAGCGCCCGGACGGCGGAGTCGCCGAAGACGGCCTCGAGCACCCGCTGGCCCAGCGCCGTCGTCCCGCCGGCCACGGCCACCTCGCCACCGGTCAGCCCGCCGGTCGAGGCGAAGACGGCGACCATCACCACCGCGCCCGCCCCGTTCACGCCCCACGACAGCGTGCGCGCCCGGGTGCGCTTGCCGGCGCCCTCGCTGCGCACGAGCTCGAGGACCCCGCCCTGCCAGTCGCGCACCTCGGCCGCGGCGGCCTCCGAGAACCCCGCCGACGCCGTCTCCAGCTCGCGGTGCCGGTCGGCGAGCAGCGCCGCGCCGCCCGGCGTGCCGCGCCAGGCGGTGACGGTGCGCTCGGCCGCCTCCTCGGCGGCGTCGCGGAGGAGCACCTCCACCCCCGACTCGAGCGCCTGCTGCAGCCCGGCGCCCGCGGACGGCCGCCCGGTGAGCGAGGCGGTGAGCCGGTCGCGCAGCCGCCCGACCTGGCCCTGCAGGGTGCGCATCCACTCCCCCGTGCCGACGAACTCCTGCCACCGGGCGAGCACCTCGCCGCGCAGCAGGGCGCCGCTGGCCACGCCGTCGGAGACGCCCGTGCACGCCCGGGCGTAGGCGGCGTCCGCGGCCTCGCGGAGTGCGGTCGCGGCGGCCGCCTGGCCGCGGACCTGTTCGGCGACCCCCTCGACCCGGGCCCCCAGGCTCTCCAGCGCGCCGGCGAGGGTCTGCCGGACGACGGCGGCGCGCTGCTCCTGGTCCGCGGCCAGCCCGTGCAGCCAGTCGCGCAGCGGCCCGACCTGGTCGTCGGCGAGGAAGCCGTCCACCAGCGGACGCTCCTCCACGACGAACAACCGGGCGGCCTCGAGCCCGGCGCTGCGCAGCATCCCGCCGAGATCGTCGGCGATCTCCCGGGCGGCTTCCGGCGGCACCCGGTCGAGGACGACGGCCAGCGCGGTGCCCCGCTCCTGGGCGGTGCGCAGCAGCTCCCACGGGACGGCGTCGGCGTAGCGGGCGGCGGTGGTCACGAAGAGCCAGAGATCGGCCGCCGCGAGGAGCTGCCCCGCCAGCTCCCGGTTCGTCTCGACCACCGAGTCCACGTCGGGGGCGTCCAGCACCGCGAGCCCCGGCGGCAGCGCGTCGGTGACCACCAGCCGCAGTCCGCCGATGACCTCGCCCTCGCCGGTGCTGCGGGCCAGGCCCGGCAGCACCCGGTCACCGGCGAAGGCGGCCCGGTCCGCCGGGGAGCAGACCAGCACCGGCGCCCGGGGGGTGGGCCGCAGCACGCCTGCGGTGGTCACCGCCGCGCCGAGCAGGCTGTTGACCAGCGTGGACTTCCCGGCGCCGGTGGAGCCGCCGACGACGGCGAGCAGCGGGGCGTCGAGGTCGCGCAGCCGCGGCAGCAGGTAGTCGTCGATCTGGTCGACGACGGCGCGCGCGGAGCGGCTCGCCTCGTCCCGGCCGGGGACGTCGAGGTGCAGCGGGGCGTCGGCGAGGAGGTCGCGGAGCGCCTGGAGGGCGTCGGGCAGGCGCGGCGCAGCGGTGCTCATGCCGGATACCTGCCCGAACCGGCGCGAACTCACCCGCGCCCGGTTCGTCGGGTGCCCGTGAGCGCGCCGGTCAGCCCGGGAAGAGCGTGCCCAGCGCTACCGCGGCCATCGCCCCCGCCGCCGCCTCGGTGGTGTGGACGCCGTCCTCGGTGAAGCCCGGGAGCCAGTTGCCGTCGTCGTCGGCCAGCGCGGCGTGGAAGTCGATCACCGGGGTCCCCGAGGCTGCGGCGGAGGCGCGGATCGCCGCATTGAGCGCACCGACCTCGATGGCGAACCACTGGTCGACGCGCGGCGGGATGGTGGCCAGTACCGGCTCCGCCCCGGCCTCGCGCGCCTCGCGTGCCAGCCGCTCGAGGTCGCCCAGCACCTCGCCGGTGGTCCGCCCCTGGCCCAGGTCGTTGGTGCCACCCAGGATCACCACGACGCTCGGCTCGTGGACCGCGACGTCCCGGGCGAAGCGGTCGACCATGCCGTCAGTCGTGTCCCCGGGGATGCCGGCGTTGGCGGCCTGGATCAGGCGGGGCTCGGCCGCGAGCGCCTCGACGAACCAGGACGCGGAGTCCGTGCCGCCCAGCGGCTCGTCGGAGGTGAGCGAATCGCCCAGTGCGACCACCGGGCCCACCGTCCCGTCCTCGTTCGCCAGGCGCGCATCCGCCCGGCCGGCCGGCTCCGCGGTCGATGCGGGCGCGCTCGGTGCAGCACCGATCCAGCTGACCGCGCCCAGGACCAGCGCGACCAGCACCACGACGCCACCCACCGCGAGCCACGATCCCGCAGGTACCTGCCGCAGTCGGTGCATGGTCGAAAGGTAGAGCGCTCCCCCGGTCCCGGCGGCCGACGCGCCACGAGCGGGCTTCAGCCGGCGGTCCACTCCGGCGGGCGCCGCTCGGCGAAGGCGCGCATGCCCTCGGCCGTGTCGGCGGAGGCGAACAGCCGGGCCATCTCCGCCCCGGAGCGGTCCCACGCCCCGGTCTCCGCGGGGCGGTCGCCGTCGACGATGCCGAGGGCGAGCCGCTTGCTGGCCTGCACCGCGAGCGGGGCGTTGGCCGCGACGACCTCGGCCAGCGCGAGCGCCGTCGGCAGCACCTCGGCGGCCGGGACGACCTCGTTGACCAGGCCCCAGCGCAGCGCCTCCTGGGCGCTCATCGGCTCGCCGGTGAGCATCAACCGCATCGCCACCTTGCGGGGCAGCTGCTCGGGCAGCCGGAACACGCCGCCGGCGGCGGCGAGCAGCCCGCGCTTGACCTCCGGCAGGCCGAACGTGGCGTGCTCCGCGGCGACGACCAGGTCGGCGGCGAGCGCGAGCTCGGTGCCTCCGCCCAGTGCCGCGCCGTTCACCGCGGCGATCACCGGGGTGCTCATCGGGTGGCGCACGAAGCCCGCGAAGCCGTAGTGCTCGCGGCCGGGCACGATCGCCCGCTCGCCGCGGGCCAGGGCCTTGAGGTCGGCACCTGCGGAGAACGCCTGGTCCCCCGCCCCGGTGAGCACCACGCAGCGGACCGCCGGCTCGGCCTCGGCGGCGTCGAACGCGTCGGCCAGCCGGGTGGCGACGTCGAGGTCGAGGGCGTTGCGGGCCTGCGGCCGGTTGATCGTGATCAGCAGGACGTGGCCGGTCCGCTCGGTGAGGACGGTCGGGGCGGGCTGGTCGGGCTGGGTCACGGCGGATCTCCTGGCGGTGCGACGGGGCGTGCGAGGCGAGCGGGCGCGGCTCTCAGAGCCCCAGCGACCGCCCGATGATCTCCTTCATGATCTCGGTCGTGCCGCCGTAGATGGTCTGCACGCGGGAGTTCAGGAACGCCTTCGCGACCGGGTACTCCATCATGTAGCCGTAGCCACCGTGCAGCTGCAGGCACCGGTCGACGACGCGCTTCTGCAGCTCCGTCGTCCACCACTTGGCCATCGCGGCGTCCTCGGCGGTGAACCGCCCCGCGTTGTGCTCGAGGATCGCCTTCTCCAGGTAGGTCTCGGCGATCGAGACCTCGGTGTGCATCTCGGCCAGCTCGAACCGGGTGTTCTGGAACTTTCCGATCGGCTTGCCGAAGGCGGTGCGGTCCTTGCAGTACTGGACGGTGGCGTCCAGGACGATCCGGGCCGCCGCGATCGCGCCCGCGGCGATGGACAGCCGCTCCTGCGGCAGGTTGTGCATCAGGTGGAAGAAGCCGTGGCCCTCGGTGCCGACCAGGTTGGCGGCGGGCACGCGGACGTCGGTGAAGAACAGCTCGGCGGTGTCCTGCGCGCGCAGGCCGATCTTGTCCAGCTTCCGGCCGCGCTCGAACCCGGGCATGCCGCGCTCGACGGCCAGGAGGGAAAAGCCCCGGGCACCGGCGTCGGGGTCGGTGCGGGCCACGACCAGCACGAGGTCGGACAGGATGCCGTTGGTGATGAACGTCTTCTGGCCGTTCAGGATCCAGTCGTCGCCGTCCCGGACGGCCGACGTCCGCAGGCCCTGGAGGTCCGACCCCGCGCCTGGCTCGCTCATGGCGATGGCGGTGATCAGTTCGCCGCGCACGAATCCCGGCAGCCAGCGCGCCTGCTGCTCCGCGGTGCACAGGTCGGTCAGGTACGGGGCGACGACGTCGTTGTGCAGCGTGAAGCCCAGCCCGGTGGCACCGGCGCGGCCGACCTCGGCGGTGAGGACGGCGTTGTAGCGGAAGTCCTTCACCCCGCCGCCGCCGAACTCCTCGGGGACGTCCATGCCGAGCAGGCCCTGCTCGCCAGCGGCCAGCCAGACGTCGCGGTCGACCTGACCGGCCGCCTCCCACGCCTCGACGTACGGCACGGCCTCCTTGGCCAGGAACTCGCGCACGGTCGCGCGGAACGCCTCGTGCTCGGCTTCGTAGAGCGCGGACTGCACAGCCACCCCCCGGTCGGGAACACGCCCCCAGGTGGAGGCTGCGCAGAAGGTAACGGACCTCCCGGACGGCTCTGGGGCCTCGGTCGCACCGCCGCCCGACGTCGGCACCGTCGCCCTCGACGCCGCTGCCGCGACGGGCGGGGTGGGAGTGGCGGGTGCGCCGAACACGCACCCGGCGGTGCTGGCACCGGGCCCCCGGGGATGGGGACCCTGACGAGCATGACCAGCGTCTACGCGTACGGCACGGCACACGCGGTCGTGATGGTCGGCTCCTTCGGCGTGGGCGGGCTCAAGCCGCGCCAGATCGGCCCGGCGCACGCGACGATCGGCCGGGTCAGCGGGCAGAGCCGCAAGGCGCTGTGCGGCGCCTACGTCTCCATGGACGAGCAGCAGCCGTGGCCGCCCGCGGGCTACGACGAGCAGCAGCTCTGCGAGACCTGCGCGGAGCTCGCCGCGCTCTGACTCGCACCGCCGGCGATCGAGGGCAGCACCTGCACCTCGGCACCGTCCGGCACGGGGGTGGTCAGTCCACCCCGGAAGCGGATGTCGTCGCCGTCGACGTAGACGTTCACGAACCGGCGCACCTGCCCCGTCTCGTCCCTGATCCGTCGGCCCAGCATCGGGTGCTCGGCGCCGAGCGCGTCCAGCAGGTCGGCGAGGGTGCCACCCCTGGGCTGGACGCTCAGCTGCCGGACACCACCGGCCAGGGACGCGAGAACGCCGGGGAGCACGACCCGGACCGTCATGGCAGCCGGGCCGCGCGCACGGTCAGGACGTCGGGCAGATGGGCGGCGACCAGCGTGAAGGTGTCGCCCTCGTCCGCGCTGGCGTAGACGCACCCGTCGCGAGTTCCGAACGCGAGGCCGGTGGTGTCGTGGTCGTCGGCGCAGAAGGCGTCCCGCATGACGGCGCTCCAGTTCCCGTCGGGCAGCCCGTCACCCAGCTCCGTCCAGGTCTTCCCGGCGTCGCGGGTGCGATGCACGCGCAGTCGGCCGCCGGGTGGCACCCGCTCCATGTCGGCGACGAGCGGGATGACCCAGGCGGTGCCGGGTGCCTGCGGTGAGGAGACGATCGGGAAGCCGAAGTCGGCAGGCAGCCCCTCGGCGATCGACGTCCACGACCCGCCGGCATCGTCGCTGCGGAAGACGCCGAAGTGGTTCTGCGCGTAGAGCCGGTCGGGGCTGCCGGCGTCGACGGCGACCTTGTGCACGCACTGGCCGTACTCCGGCAGCTCGCCCGGTAGGAAGGATGCGGTGATCCCGCGGTTGCGCGGTTCCCACCGCGTGCCGCCGTCGTCGCTGACGTAGACGCCCCCGGCGCTCATCGCCACGGTCACCCGGTCCGACACCGGGTCCGGCAGGATCGTGTGCACCGCGCCTCCTCCCCCACCCGGCTCCCACGTGGGGCGGTGCGGGTGGTCGTAGAGGCCGCGCACCAGGTCGAAGGAGCAGCCACCGTCCGTGCTGCGCCAGAGCGAGTGCGGCTCGCAGCCGGCCCACACCACGTCGGGGCGGTCGGCGGTGTCGGGACGCAGCTGCCAGACGCGGGCCAGCGCCGCCCCGGTGTCCTCGGGGAAGGTGATCGCGCCGGAGTCGGTCTCCTGCCAGGAACTACCGAGGTCATCGCTCCGCATGACGGTCGGACCCCAGTGCCCGTACTGGATGCCGGCCAGCACCCGCGGCCGCGACCCTCGCGTGTCGACCGCGACGGAGGCGACCTCCTGCGCGAGCAGGTGCGGTTCGCTCACCGTCCAGGTCCGGCGGTCGTCCTCGCTGCGGGCCAGCCACAGCCCCTTACGCGTTCCGATGGCCAGCAGATCGGTCATGGTGCCCCTCCAGGGTCGACGGTCCTCGCAGGGTTGGACCGCCGGGAGGGGCAGAACTCAGCGGCGCGTGGCGCCACCGGCCCCGGGCTGGTCGGTCGTCTCGTCGACGGCCCGCCCGTCCGGGTCGGCGTGCCGCCCGGGCCCGTCGGTGGAGTCCGCCCCGCCGTCGTGCACCAGGTCGGGGGCGGCCTTCTGCGCGCGGGCGCGGAGCTGTTCGGCGGCGGTCCGGTCCTCGTCGGCGCGGGCGGAGCGCTCGCGGGCCTCCTGCTCGGCGAGCGCGGCGCGCTCCTGCGCCTCGGCCAGCTCGCGTCGAGCGCCCGCCGCCTGCTCCTCGGCCAGCGCCTGCTCCTTCTCGGCACGGGCCCCGCGGACCTCGGCCTCCTGCAGGTGCCCGCGCGCCTCCTCGCGCTTTCGGGCATGCGAGATGCGGGAGCGCTTGCTCAGGGCCAGGGCCAGCAGCGCCAGGAGCACCACTGCGACGACGACGATCACGATGATCAGCCAGGTGTCCACGACGACCTCCTCCGGTCGACGGGGAGGGTGCCCGGCGACCGGTGCCAGGAAACGCCCCGGGCGTCGCCGTCAGACCCGAAGGCTCACTTCAGGGCGCTGCCGGCCTGCCACTCGTCCCACGGGATCGCCCAGTCGTGGATGTCGCCGTCGGCCGAGGACAGCTGCGGGCCGATCGAGTTCTTCACCTCGACCACGTCGCCCGTCCGGGCGAAGCCGAAGAACCAGCCTGCGCGCTCGGTGGAGAGGTTGATGCAGCCGTGCGACACGTTCTCGACGCCCTGGCTGCCCGCCGACCACGGGGCGGCGTGCACGAACTCGCCGTTGTTGGAGATGCGGACGGCGTACTCGACGTCGGTGCGGTAGCCACCGGGGGCGTCGACGGCGAGACCGAACGTGCTGGAGTCCATCGTGATGTCGCGGTGGGACTCGGTGACCACGTGCGGGCCGTTGCGGGTCGGGTTCTCCGCGCTGCCGGCGCTCATGGGGAAGCTCTGCACCAACCGGTCGCCGTCGAAGACGTCCATGACGTGGGTGCCGGCGTCGACGACCGAGACGTGCCGGTCGCCGATGGAGAAGTCGATGGTGCGGTTCTTCTCGCCCCAGATGCCCTCGCCGAAGTCGATCCCGTAGAGCTGGGCGTCCAGGGTGACCTCGGTGTCGGCCGGCCAGTACTGCGACGGGCGGAAGTGCACCTCGCTGTCGCTGAACCAGTTCCACGTGCCGTCGGTCGGGGTGGAGCTGGTGACCACGAGATGGCTCTCGACGGCGGCCTTGTCGGCGACCGGCTCGTCGAAGTAGACGCGGATCGGCATGCCCACCCCGACGGTCGTGCCGTCGAGCGGGCCGATCGACGGCGTGGAGAGGGTCTCCGGGGTGACGGTGGTGAACGTCGCCGACTCCTCGGTCTCCTCGTCGGCGTCGTTGGTCGCCGTCGCGGTGAGCGTGTAGCTGGTGCCGTAGTCCAGCGGGGTGGCCGCCGTCCACACCTCGGTGGCCGGCTCCCCCGGCACCTCGGCGGTGTCGCCCTCGACGGGGCTGCCCGCGTCGTCGACGACCGTGACGTCGGCGGGGGCGCCGACGGCCACCGAGAGCTCGAGCGGAGCGACCGGGGAGACGTCCTCGGCACCGTCGGCCGGCGCGAGGGTGAGCTGCGCGGGGGCCGCCCCGCTCGCCGAACCGCCCGACGAGCCCGACCCGCCGCCCTCGTCGTCGCCACTGCACCCCGCCAGGAACACGAGCGCCCCCACCGCCACCACCGCCGCTGCTCGCCGCACCTCGCGACTCCTCTCCCGACCGCCACCTCGACGGGCACCGGAGATCCCAGTGTCCTCGCCAGGACGACATCCTGGCCGCGACGTGCGGCACCGCACCCTCGAACCGCCCGGGCGGCGGTGTGGCGAGGGACTCCCTGCCACCCCGCACCGGGCGGCGGGGGCGCTGGTATCGTTCTCCCTCGTTGCCCGGCCTGCCGGGCGACTCGCGCCATTAGCTCAATTGGCAGAGCAGCTGACTCTTAATCAGCGGGTTCGGGGTTCGAGTCCCTGATGGCGCACCACCCGGAGCGGCCCGGTCCTCACGGACCGGGCCGCTCCGTCGTTTCCGCCCACCCTGCCGCGGACGTGCCGACCTTGCGGGCGCCATCGCTGCGGCAACGTCGGCAACCCGGCGGCACCGTCAGGGCTGCCCGAGGGCTGGACCGGACCCGGGGCGACGGGCGGGGTCCGCGCGGAGAGCCCGATCTCCGTAGGGTCGTCCGGTGACCTGGAAGCGGGCGGCGTTCGTCCTGTTCGCCGTCGCCGCAGGCACCAACGTGCCGACGCCGCTGCTGCTCGTCTACCAGGAGCGGCTGGACCTCTCCCCCGAGGTGCTGACCACGCTGTTCGGCGTCTACGCCGCCGGGTTGGTCCCCGCGCTGCTCGTCGCCGGGCCGCTGTCGGACCGGCTGGGCCGCCGGCAGGTCGCCGTCCCCGGCGTCGTGCTCTCGGCGCTCGCATCCCTGGCCTTCGCCGCCGCCGGCGACGCCCTGGCGCTGCTCTTCCTCGCCCGGTTCGCGCAGGGCGTGGTCAGCGGCATCGTCTTCAGCGTCGGCAGCGCCTGGGTGGGCGAGCTCTCCCGGGCCTCCGGCGACGGGGCGGGTGGTCGGCGCGCCGCGTTCGCCATGACGGCGGGCTTCTCGCTCGGCCCGCTGACCAGCGGCCTGCTCGGCCAGTACGCACCCGCGCCCACGGTGCTCCCGTACCTGGTGCACGCGGTCCTGGTCGTCGTCGGTCTCGTGCTCGCCCTACGACTCCCCGAGACCGTCGACCTCTCCCGGCCGGTGGTGACCGGTGCGGGTGCGCCGCCCGACGCCCCGCTGGTCCGCCCGGGCGACGGGCTCCTGGTGCTCACCGTCCTGGCGCCGGTGGCGGTGTGCGTCTACGCGTTCCCCTCCACGATCATCAGCGCGGTGCCGCTGCTGGTCGACCTGCCCTACGGCGGGGTGGCGGTCACCGGCGTCCTGGCCGGCGTCACGCTCGGCGCCGGCACGCTCGTGGCCGGCCTGCAGCAACGCCTCCTGGCGTGGACCGCCGTCGTCGGTGCGGGGCTCGGCGCACTGGGCTTCGCCGCCGCCGTCGGCTTCGCGACGACGGAGGCGGTCGGCTGGCTGGCGCTCGCCGCGCCGCTGCTCGGCGCGGGCGGCGGCCTGTGCCTGGCCGCCGGGCTGACGCTCACCGCCCGGCTGGCTGCGCCGGCCCGGCTCGGCGCGCTGACGTCGCTGTTCCTCGCCTGCGCTTACCTCGGGTTCGCCGCGCCCTTCGCGATGGCGGTGGGCGCCCGGGCGTCGTCGGCACCGGTGCCGCTCGCGGCGGCCGCGGTCCTGACCGGGCTGCTCGCCCTGCGCCTGGTCCCGGTCGCACGGTCCGGCCGGCTGTGACCCGGCGCCCCTGCGGTCAGGGGCGCCGGGTTCCCCGCGCTCAGCCGGCGATCTTCTCCGCGAACTGGCCTTCGAAGGCCTCGGCCAGGACCGTCGCCCCGCCGGGGGCGTCGGCCGGCTGGAGCACGAAGCTCTCCAGGCTCGGCGACTTGCCGAGCTCGAAGCCACGGATCGGGACGACCAGACCGCCGGTGTCGACCTCCTCGAGCTCGTCGAACGCGTCAACGACGCCCTGACGGGTGAGGTCGCCGTTCTCGCACGCGGCGTCGAGCACCTGCTTCATGATCTCGCTCATCCCGAAGCCCACGATCACACCCAGGCTGACCGTCGAGCCGGGGTAGGCCGCGCTGTACTGCTCGAGCAGGTCCGGGTGCTCGTCGAAGGTCGACACCGGGGACGCCACGTAGAGGTGGGTCTTCAACCACTCGGCCGCCGGTCCCTGCAGCAGGCCCGGCGCGAAGACCGGGTTGCTGCCGAGGATCGGCACGTCCAGGTTCTGCGCCTGGGCCACGGTGGCCACCGACGCCGTCTGCCCGGGGGCCACGGTCAGCGCGATCAGGTCGACGCCGGCCGCCGCGAACTGGGTGATCTGCGCGCTCATGTCCTGGTCGGTCGCCTTGATCTGCGCCTCGATGACCTCCAGGTTCATCTCCTCGGCGACCGCCTGCGTGCCCGCGAGCCCGTTGGCTCCGTACTCGCCCTCGAAGTAGATGTGGCCGACGGTGTCGCCCTCCTTCAGCAGGCCCTGCTCGAACAGGTAGTCGTATCCGTTGGCGATCTCCACGTCGTAGGTCGCGCCGACCACGCCCGTGCCCGGGATCTCGGTGAGCGTCTTGGACCACGCCGACGGGAAGTTGACGATCTGGTCGGACTCGTACTCGGGAGCCAGCGCTGTGTTGATCGGCGAGCCGATCGTCTGCTGCATCGCCAGGATGCTGTCCTTCATCCCGCTGTACAGCTGCACGCCCTGCTGCGGCACGTAGCCGGTGTCCTGCACGTCGAGCTCGACGGTGTAGGTGTCGCAGACCTTGTTGTCGTCCCAGAACAGCGTGTTGGCGTTCGTGATGTCCTTGCCCAGCGCAGCGAAGACGCCGGTCAGGTCGGTCAGGACGCCGAGCCGGATGGTCTCGCCCTCGACGCCGATGTCGGTGAGGACGTCCTCGGGGTCGCCACCGCCGCCTCCCCCGCTGGACTCCGGGGCCTTGGTGCTGCAACCGGCGGCGACGACCACCATGGCTGCCAGCGCGACTGCGCCGCGCGAACGCTGACCGAACTTCATGAACTGCTCCCTTGCGCTGGTGGGTCGGACGGAACGGAGGTGGTGGAACCGCTGGTGGCCGCGGAGCTCCGGCTGGTGGGTGCGCCGCCCCGGCCGGGATCTCGGCCCCTCCGACGGAAGCGCTCGGCCAGGCCGGCGAGCCCGGCGGGTTCGAAGAGGACGACGAGGACGATCGCCAGCCCGAAGAAGTAGCGGGCCGCCTCGCCGGCGGCCAGGCCGCCGTCGCCCGTCCCCCCGACCAACGGGACGACGTCGGCGTACCGCTGGAAGATCAGCGGCAGCGCGCTGACGAACAGCGCCCCGAGCGCGGCACCGCCCACCGAGCCCAGGCCGCCGAGCACGATCATGGCCAGGTACAGGATGGAGACCTCGAGCCCGAAGGACTCCGGGGCGATGCTGCCGATGGACAGCGCGTACATCACGCCGGCCAGCCCGGCGTACATCGAGCTCACCAGGAAGACGCGCGCCTTGTAGCGCTGCACGTTCACGCCCATGACCGAGGCGGCGACCTCGCTGTCCCGCAGGGTCTGCAGCGCCCGGCCGGCACGGCTGCGCAGCAGGTTCCGCGCGAAGACGTAGGCGGCCAGAGCGAGGACCAACCCGAGGTACCAGAGCCGCTCGGCCTCGCGGAAGGGCACGTCGAGGACGAACAGATCGGGGTCGGTGTTGCTGAACGTGAACCCGAACAGGGAGAACTCCGGTGCCGACCGGCCGTTGAACCCGCCGGTCACCGTCGTCCAGCTGTTCAGCACGTGCTGGCCGATGAAGACCAGCCCCAGCGAGGCAACACCCAGGTAGATGCCCCGCAGCCGGGCGGCGATCGGGCTGAAGATCAGCCCGGCGACGCCGGCCAGCACGACGCCGGCGGTCATCCCGATCAGCGGCGGCCAGCCGAGCCCGCCGAGATCGGCCAGGCCGAGCCCGCCCGACTCGCCGGACACGAACACGTAGGTGACGGCGCCGACCGCCAGGAAGAAGGCGTGCGCCAGGGACAGCTGGCCGGTGGTCCCGACCAGCAGGTTCAGCCCGATGGCACCGACCATCGCCCCGGCGACGGCGAACCCGGTCCGCAGCCAGAACTCCTCGAGGTAGAGCGGCAGCGCCAGGAGCACCAGGAGCCCGAGGCCGAGGAGGATCGGACGCAGGTAGGAGCGGCGCGGCGCGGCGGCAGCGGAGCGGCGGGTGGCGCCGCGGGAAGCGGTCGCGGTGGACTCAGACACGGGTGAGCTCCCGGGTGCCGAAGAGTCCGGAGGGCCGGAAGAGCAGGACCGCGATCATCACGATGTAGGGGACGACGTCGCCGAACCCGCGCCCCAGGAACAGCAACTGGTCCTGGTAGCCGGCGGCGAACGACTCGGCCAGCCCGATCAACAGCCCGCCCACCAGCGCGCCGCCGGTGGAGTCGAGTCCGCCGAGGATCGCGGCGGGGAACGCGCGCAGCGCCACGGTGTAGGCCGCCGGGCTGACCCCGGGTGTCGGCGAGCCGACGAGGAAGAGCGCCGCGACCCCGGCCAGCACGCCGGCGATCACCCAGGCCAGTACGGACACCCGGCCGAGGCGGATGCCCATGAGGGCTGCCGTCTCGCCGTCCTCGGCCGAGGCGCGCATGGCCACGCCCCAGCTGGAGAACTTGAAGGCCAGGAAGAACAACCCGATGAGCAGCGCGGCCACGATGGTGGCGATCAGCCGGTTCTCGCTGATGCCGACGTCGCCGATCCGGACCGACCCCCCGGCCCACGGGTGGGGGACGTTCAGGATGTCCGAGCCGATCCGCCGGATCAGCTCGGTGAGCAGGATGATGTCGACCCCGATGGTCACGATCGCGAGGCTGATGACCGGCGCTCCGCGCAGGCGGTTGATGATCAGCCGCTCGATCAGGAAGGCCGCCAGCGCCGTGATCGCGACGCCCACCAGGACCGCGAGGTAGAAGCCCAACGGGTCCGAGAGGCGGGCGATGGAGTACGCGCCCAGCAGCAGCAGCGACCCGTGGGTGAAGCTGACGACCTCGCTGGCCTTGAAGATGACCACGAAGCCCAGGGCGATAAGCGCGTAGAGCGCACCCAGCGAGATGCCGTTCATCAACAGCGACAGGAATTGGGTCACGTCGGCGTCCCTGGGGTCTCGGAGGAGGAGTGCGCGGTCGCCGCGTCCGAGGGGTTGATCTCGTCGCCGGACCCGAGATAGGCGCGGATCACCTCGGGGTCGCTCTGCACCTCGGACGGGGTGCCGTCGGCGATGCGGCGGCCGAAGTCGAGGACGGTCACCCGGTCGGCGAGCGACATGACCATGCCCATGTCGTGCTCGACGAGGATCACGGAGATGCCGAGCGCCGAGCGGATCTCGACGACGGCCTCGGCCATCCGGTCTGTCTCCTCGGCGTTCATGCCGGCGACCGGCTCGTCGAGGAGGAGCAGCTTCGGTTCGGTGCACAGGGCCCGGGCGACCTCGACCCGCTTCTGGTCTCCGTAGGAGAGCACCCCGACCGGGGTGTGCAGCTTGTCGCCCAGCTCGAGGAACTCCGCGATCTCCGCCACCCGCTCGCCGTGGATCCGGCCCTCGCGGGTCGCGCGCGGCAGTCGCAGGCCGGCGGCCACGAAGCCGGCGCGCGTGAGGTGGTGCCGGCCGAGCATCAGGTTCTCGGCCACGCTCTGGCCCGCCGAGAGCGCGATGTTCTGGAAGGAGCGGGCCACTCCGATGCCGGCGATCTGGTAGGGCCGCATCTGGTCGAGGCGGTGCTCCCCGAACCGGACCTGCCCCTCCGCCGCCCGGTAGACACCGGACAGGACGTTGAACAGCGTCGACTTACCGGCTCCGTTGGGCCCGATGACGGCGTGGATGGTGCCGGGCTCCACCGTGAAGGACACCCCGGACAGCGCGGTGATCGCACCGAACCGCACCGTGACGTCCTCGACGACGACCGGCGGGACGTCCGACCGGACCTCACCGGCGGCCGCGGGGGCGCTCACTGCACCCACCGCGAGAGCGTCCGGCCCGACGTCGCCCGCCGGCGCGGTGCGCCGTCGCCGCCGTCGCCCTCGTGACCGTCGTGCCCGAGGTAGAGGCGTTGCACCTCGTCGGTCTGCGCGAGCTCGTGGGCGTTCCCGGACAGCGACACCTCGCCGACGTCGAGCACGTAGGCCAGGTGGGCGACACCGAGGGCCATCGTCGCGTTCTGCTCCACCAGCAGGACCGACGTCCCCTGCCGGTTGATCTCGGCGATGACCTCACCGATCTGGCCGATGATGCGCGGGGCCAGCCCCAGCGACGGCTCGTCGAGGAGCAGCAGCTTCGGGCTGGCCATCAGCGCCCGGCCGATCGCGAGCATCTGCTGCTCGCCGCCCGACAGCAGGGCGCCGCGCTGGGAGCTGCGCTCGCGGAGCACCGGGAACAGGTCGTAGACCCGGTCCTGGGCCCGCGCCTTCGCAGCCTTGTCCCGGCTGGCCATGCCGCCGGCGCGGAGGTTCTCCTCGACGGTGAGCCGGCCGAAGATCCGCCGGCCCTCGGGCACCTGCACCAGGCCCATGCGGACCGTCTGCGCCGGATCCCTCGCGCCGAGGTCCGCGCCGTCGAAGCGGACCGAGCCCGAATCGATCCGCCCGCGGTGCAGCCGCAGGGTGCCCGAGATGGCCCGCAGCAGCGTCGTCTTCCCGGCCCCGTTGCTGCCGAGGACGGCGACGACCTCGCCGTCGGGGATCTCCATGGACACACCGCGGACCGCCTGGACGGCGCCGCCGTAGGTCACGTGGACGTCGTCGATGCTCAGCACACGCTGCCTCCTGAAAAATGTGACCTGGACCACACATGCGGGACTCTAGGCACATCACCAGCCATTCCGGGGGCCGGCAGTTCACGGTTCGATCACGTCTTGGCCGAGGCCCGCTCCGGGGAAGGCCGCGGCGCGGCCGGCGTCGACCGGGCGTGGCGGCCGTGCGGGACGTCGACGTCGTGGGCGGAGGCACCTCGGCCACCCAGCTGCTGGGCGAGATCAGCCGGGTCGCCTCCACCACCTGGGTCACCCACCGCGAGCCGGTCTGGCGCGACGGCGTCCTCGACGAGGAGGCCAGGCGCCGCTGCACCTGCGCGCGCCGGGCGGCGGGATCCGGCTGGACGGCCGTAGCCGACGAGGTGGATCCGGGGAACGCCTGCGACGTGCCCGCACCGCCCGAGCAGGGCATGCCCGTAGGGGAACGTTCAGGGTCCGTTCAGGGCGCTCCCCGATGTGCCGGCCACCCGCCCGCCGGGAGGCTTCCGGCCATGACTCCAGCGACTCCCCCGACCGGCGCGCGGCCATGATCGACGTCGCGCACCTGACCAAGCAGTACGGCGCCAAGACCGCCGTCGACGGCGTCTCGTTCACCGTCGCCCCCGGCCGGGTGACCGGCTTCCTCGGCCCCAACGGCGCGGGCAAGTCGACGACGATGCGCATGCTGCTCGGCCTGGACCGGCCGACCGCCGGATCCGTCACGGTCAACGGCCGCGCCTACCGCGACGCCCCCGCCCCGCTCCGCGAGGTCGGCGCCCTGCTCGAGGCGAGGGCGCTGCACCCGGGCCGCTCCGCCCGCCACCACCTGCGCTGGCTGGCCGCCAGCAACCGGATCCCGGTCGCGCGGGTCGACGAGGTGCTCGGCCTGGTGGGCCTGGACGCCGTCGCCGGCACCCGGGTCGGCACGTTCTCCCTCGGCATGGGCCAACGGCTGGGCATCGCGGTGGCGCTGCTCGGCGACCCACCGGTCGTCGTCCTCGACGAGCCGGTCAACGGCCTGGACCCGGAGGGCATCCGCTGGGTGCGCACCCTGGCCCGGCAGCTCGCCGCCGAGGGCCGCACCGTCTTCGTCTCCAGCCACCTGATGTCGGAGATGGCGCTGACCGCCGACCACCTCGTCGTCATCGGTCGCGGCCGGATCCTCGCCGACTGCTCGATGCCCGACTTCATCGCCGCGCACGCCGCCTCCTTCGTCCGGGTCCGCACCCCGCAGACCGGCCCGGTGACCGACCTGCTCCGCGCGGCCGGTGCGGAGGTGACCCCGCTCGACGACGAACTGCACGTCCAGGGGCTCGACGCCGCGGCGGTGGGCGAGCTCGTCGGCGACACGGGGCTGCACCTGCACGAGCTGACCCTGGTGCGCTCCTCGCTGGAGGACGCCTTCATGACCCTGACCGCCGCGAGCGTGGAGTACTCCGCCCGCACCGGCACCGACCTCGCAGGAGCCTCCCGATGACCGTCACCGCCGCCAGCAGCACCGTCACGCTGGACCCGCGCCGGAACGTGCCGGGCACCCGTCCGGGGTTCTCCTCGACGCTGCAGTCGGAGTGGATCAAGTTCTGGTCGGTCCGCTCGACCACCTGGTCGGCGGTGATGCTCTTCGTCCTCGGGGCCGGCCTGACCGCGCTCATCTGCGCCACCAACGCCGAGTGGCTGGCCAGCAGCGAGGCCGACGAGTCCCCGGGTTCGTTCATCACCTCCGGGATGACCTTCGCCCAGATCACCGCGGTCGTGCTGGGCACGCTAGCGGTCACCGCCGAGTACGGCACCGGGATGATCCGGGCGACGCTGGCCGCCACCCCGCGCCGCGGCTCGGTGCTGGCGGCCAAGGCGCTGGTCCTCACGGGCACGCTGTTCGTGCTCGGGACGGTCACCGCCTTCGCGGGCTACTTCGCCGGCAACTGGTTCCTCGACCGCGAGGGCATCGGCCTGGCCCTGACCGACGACGGCGTGCTGCGCTCGATGGTCGGCAGCGGCCTCTACATGGCCGGGCTGGGCCTGTTCGCCGCGGCCGTCGGCCTCCTGGTGCGGCACACCGCGGCGGCGCTGTCGGCCGTGCTCGCGCTGGTCTTCGTCGTCGGCACCATGGCCTTCCTGCTGCCCGGCGCCTGGGGCGAGTGGACGGCGAAGCTCATGCCGGGCAACGCCGGCTCCCCGATCGCGGCGCCGGTCCCCTTCAACCCGGAGCTGATGGCCCCGTGGCCCGGGTTCGCGGTGTTCGCCGCCGAGGTGCTGGCGCTGCTCGCGGTCGCCTGGGTGGTGTTCGCCCGCCGCGACGCGTGATCCGACGCCTGATCCGAGGTGCCCTCCTGTCCCCCGGCCGCTCCGGCCGGGGGACAGTGGTGCGGTGACGACTCCCGATCCGGCCGCCGAGGGCCGCCGCCGCGCCGACGAGTTCCTGACCCTGCTGGCCGCCGACGACCCCGCGGCCGACGCCCTCCTGGAGGGCCTGACCGAGATCCGCGACGTGGTCTTCGTGGGGGCGGGGCTGACCGCGATCGCCCGCGCGGAGGGCCGCGCCCTGCCGACGGCGCAGCGCGCCCAGGCCAGCACCCGCCAGGTGAACCTCGGCACCCAGCGGGACCGCTCCCGCACCGACGTCGCGGGGTTGCGGGCGTGGGTGCGCTCCTCGGGCGAGGAGATCCTCTTCCTCCGATCGCTGCACGCAGCCGTGGCCCGCACCCAGGCCTGAGCGCTCAGCTCCGGCCGGGCCGGGCGGCCACCGCCGCCAGCGGCAGCAGCGCCGCCAGGACGGCCGCCACGGCGACGTAGGTCCGGTCCAGCCCGATGCCGGCGGCGACGACGCCGAGGGCCAGCGCGCCGGTCGCCGTCCCGGCGTCGAAGAAGGCGTTCCACATCGCGCTCGCCGTCGTCGTCCCGGAGTCGCCGGCGCGGATGAACGACGACAGCAACGTCAGGTTCTGCACCGCGCCGAACCCGGCCCCGAAGACGGCCGCGCCGACGAGCACCCACGCGTCGCCGGCCACGAGGCCGGCCCCCACCCCGACCAGGCCGACCGCGGCCACGGCCACGGCGAGCGGGAGCAGCAGCCGCGCGCCCAGCCGGTCGGCGAGCATGCCGGCCCGCCAGCGGGTGACCGCCCCGGTCGCCCCGAACAGCAGCAGCGCGACCGTGGCGAGCACGCCGTCCGGGCGCTCGATGGGCAGGAAAGTCACGACCCCGCCGCCGGCCATCGTGACGGCGAACAGCACCCCCGCGGGTGCCAGTGCGGCCAGTACCGCCGCGCGGTGCGAACCGGACGGGCCGGCGTCCCGCTGCGGCGGGGTCGAGCGCATGAGCAGTGGCACGAGCGGGATGCCGAGCAGCGGGGACGCGCTCAGCCAGGCCACCCAGCCGATCGCGTCGCCCAGCACCAGCGCCACCCCGCCGGGCACCGCGATCAGGTTCGGGACGGCGATGGCCAGGCCGTACAGACCGATCGACTCGCCCCGCCGCCCGGGCGGCGCGACGTGTGCCGACAGCGTCGCGCCGAGCACGGTGAGGACGGCGAAGCCCGCACCGCGCAGCGCCGAGAGCGCGCTGATCCACAGCACCCCGTCGTCCAGCACGTAGAGCGGCGACGGGACCCCCATCGCCACGAGCCCCACGACGAGCACCGGCCCGACGCCGAACCGCGTGGTGAGCGCGGGGATCGTGGCCTGGACCGCGATCGTGACCACGAGGAAGACGGCGGTGACGACGCCGGCGGTGCTCCCGGCGGCGCCGCCCTCGACCGCGTACACGGGCAGCGAGGCGAGGGTCAGGCTGTAGCTGGCGAACCCGAGGAACGTCACCCCGATCAGCGCCTGCATCCCGCGCGACCGCCACAACGACGTGCGCTCCCGCGCGCCTGCCCCGTCCACCTGTCGAGCATGACCGCCCGGGCCGGCCCGGCCGCGGACGGGTAGGCATGAGCCGTGCCACTGCTGACCCTCGGCCACGGACCGCGCGACCGCACCGCTCTCGGCGCGGCCCTGGCCGACGCCGGCATCGCTCTGCTGGTCGACGTCCGCCGCTTCCCCGGCAGCCGGGTCAACCCCGACGTGCGGCGCGAGGAGCTGGAGCGGTGGGTGCCCGAGCTCGGCATCGGCTACCGCTGGGACGCCCGGCTGGGGGGCCGGCGCAGCCTGCCGAAGGACGTCCCCGTCGTCGACGACTGGTGGACGGTGTCCCAGTTCGCCGCCTACGCCGCGCACACCCGGACGCCTGAGTTCGCCGTGGCGCTCGACGAACTGCTGGCGGCCGCGGGTCCGGCGACGGTGGCGGTGATGTGCAGCGAGAGCGTCTGGTGGCGCTGCCACCGGCGGCTGATCGCCGACGTCGCCGTCCTGGGGCACGACGTCCCGGTGACCCATCTGATGCCCGACGGCCGGTTCGCGCCGCACCGGCCCTCCGACGGGGCCGTCGTGGACGCCGGGGGCGTCCTCACCTGGCCCGCGTCTCCGCCCCGTCCGACGGGGACCCCGTAGTCTCGACGGCGATGGCTGCGGGTAGCGACGGTGCGCTCGGGGACGACCGCGGCACCGACGGCGACGTGCTGCGCCTGCTCCGCACCGGGACGGCGGCCGAGCACGAGGACGTCGAACGCACCCTCGCCCTGCTCGACCCGGCGCTGGGCCGCCCCCGCCTGGTGCAGGTGCTGGACCTGATGCACGGCTTCTGGCGCGCCGCCGAGGCCGGCCTGGACGCATGGGCCGCGGACCGCCCCGCCGACGCCGAGCGGCTGCAGTGGTCGCGCCGCCGCCGCACCGGCCTGTTCGCGGGCGATCTGGAGACGCTCGGCGCGGAGCCCTCGCCGGCGTCCCCGCAGCTGCCCCCGGTGCGCGGCACCGACGAGGCGCTGGGCCGGATGTACGTGCTCGAGGGCTCGACGCTCGGCGGCGTCTTCATCGATCGGCACCTCTCCGGGCTGCCCGGGCTGGCCGACGTGACCCTCCGCGCCTTCTCCCCCTACGGCAGCGAGACCGGGGCGATGTGGGCGTCGTTCCGGCGGGTGACCCGCGCCCGCATCGCCGACGGCGGGGACGCCGGCACGTTGCTCGCCGCGGCGCGCACCACCTTCGGCGAGCTGGCCGGCTGGTGCCGTCCCGTGGCCCTGCCGGGCGTCCCCGCGTGACGGGCGCGGAGATCGACTTCCTGGCGCCGGGCACCCCGGTCGACCTCACCAACTGCGAGCGCGAACCCATCCACGTGCCGGGCAGCATCCAGCCGCGCGGCGTGCTGCTCGCCGTCAGCGACCCCGGTCTGCTCGTCGAGCAGGCCTCGGAGAACCTCGGGCAGCTCACCGGCGTCCCGTGGCAGGAGGCGCTGGGCCGGCCGCTGGCCGAGGTGATCGGGGTGGGGGCCGCTGGCGCGGTGGTCCGTTCGGCGAGCGCGTTCGGCGACCTCCGCGAGCGCAACCCCGTCGAGGTCACCCTGGACATCGACGGCCGCCGGGAGCCGGTCGACGCCCTCCTGCACCGGGCGGTCATCCGGGCCGGACGCGACGGCGCGGACGGCGGCACGCCGGTGGTCAGCCTCGTCGTGGAGCTCGAGCCGGCGCGCGGGCCGCGGCCGTTCTCCTTCCCGAACACCTACCAGGCGGTCCGCGGGACGATCGCCGACCTGCACCGGACGACGACCCTGCAGGAGCTGTACGACATCACCGCCCAGGCGGTGCGTGGCCTCACCGGGTTCGACCGGGTGATGGTCTACCGCTACGACGCCGACTACAACGGTGAGGTCGTCGCCGAGGCCGCGGTCGAGGGCCTCGACTCGTTCCTCGGTCTGCACTACCCGGCCTCGGACATCCCTGCCCAGGCACGGGCGCTGTACGAGAAGAACTGGATCCGGCTGATCTCGGACGTCGGCTACGTCCCCTCCCCGATCCGGCCGACCGCCCACCCGGTCAGCGGGCAACCGCTGGACCTCACGTTCTCCACGCTGCGCAGCGTCTCGCCGATCCACGTCGAGTACCTGCAGAACATGGGCGTGCGCGCCTCGATGTCGATCTCGCTGCTGCGCGGCGACCGGCTCTGGGGCCTCATCGCCTGCCACCACTACAGCGGCCCGCACGCTCCGCCCTACGCCACCCGCGCCGCCGCGGAGTTCCTCGGCTCCACGCTGTCGCTGCGGCTGGTCGACCGGGCCGAGGAGGACGAGGTCCGCCGCGCCCTGCGGGTGCGCACGACGCTGGCCCGGCTGACCGCCGCCGCGCTCGACGAGGACCGCGCCCTCACCGACACGCTGCTCGGCTCCCCCGGCCTGCTCGACCTCGTGCCCGCCGACGGCGTCGTGGTGCGCCTGCAGGGCCGCACGGGCAGCAGCGGGACCGCGCCCTCCCCGGCCGCCGCCGACGCGCTGGCCGCCTGGGCCGCGGGCCGGGGGGACGACGTCGTCGCCACCGAGGCGCTGGGCCGGGATGCGCCCGGCCTGCTCGACCCGGCCGAGCCGGCCCGCGGGGCGCTCGTGCTGCCGCTGCCCGGCGGGCAGTACGTGGCGTGGCTGCGCGGCGAGGCGGTCCGGCACATCGACTGGGGCGGCGACCCGGACGACAAGGCGATCGCCCAGGTCGGGGGCGATGAGGTCCGGCTCAGCCCACGGAAGTCCTTCGACCGGTGGCGGGAGACGGTGCGCGACCGGTCGGAGCCGTGGACGCCGGAGGAGGTGGCCGAGTCCGGGGAGCTGCGCACCTCCCTGCTCGAGGCGCTCTACGCGCGCTCGCGCAGCGTCGTGCGCGCCGCGGAGACGCTGCAGCGCAGTATGCTCACCGAACCGGTGCAACCGGCTGGTTTCGAACTCGCCGTGCGCTACGTGCCTGCCGCGCGGGGATCGCAGGTCGGCGGCGACTGGTACGACGTGTTCGCCCAGCCCGACGGCTCGACCACGCTGGTGATCGGCGACGTCGTCGGCCACGACACCCGCGCCGCCGCCACCATGGGCCAGCTGCGCGGTCTGCTGCGCGGCATCGCCTATGCGAGCGGCGCCGGCCCGGCCGCCGTGCTGACCCGGCTCGACGCCGCCATCGAGGGGCTGGGCCTCGGCGCGCTGGCCACCGTGCTGGTCGGCCGGCTGGAGCCGCTCGAGGAGCCGGACGGCGCCGCGCGGCTGCGCTGGTCCAGCGCCGGTCACCTGCCACCGCTGCTGCTCTCCCCCGACGGCGCGGTGGAGGTCCTCGACGCCGCCCGCCCCGGGCTCCTGCTCGGCGTCGACCCGGCCACGCCGCGCACCGAGCAGGAGGTGCTCCTCGCCCCGGGCAGCACGCTGCTGGTCTGCACAGACGGGCTCGTCGAGCGCCGGGACCAGGTCTTCGACGACGGCGTCGCCCTGCTGGCCGACGCGCTCGCCGAGCTGGGCGGTCAGCCGGTGGCGGGGCTGTGCGACGCGCTGCTCGCCCGGCTGCTGCCCGACCGCATCGAGGACGACGTCGCGCTGCTCGCCGTCCGCGTGCGGGGCCGCTGACTTCTCACTCGTCGAGGTCGGGCGCCGCGAACAGCGGGGTCAGCCCGTCGTCCGGCGGACCGCCCCGGTCCGCCGCCGCGCCCCGGTCCGGGGGCTTCACCTCGGGAATGGTGTCCCGGACGGGGATCTCCGGCAGCCCGCGGGCGTCCCGCTCGAGCGCGGCGAGGAGCCGCTCCTCGTCGGGTGCGAGGTCACCGGGACCCAGACGGCCGTGCGGCACCGCGTCCGAGCCGTAGGCGGTCCCGCCCTCGGGGTCACTCCCGTCGGCGTCGGCCATGCTCACGAAGCCTTCTCTCCCGTGCTCACCGAGGGAACGTCGGCTCGAGCCGCTCTCCGTCCGCTCCCGACAGCCTCGCGGAGATCGGGACGGGCCGCAGCCCGGACCGGGCGGTGCGCGGACCGCGGGTCAGCCGCGGACGAGGCCGCTGGCGGCGACGCCCTGGAACGGCGGCGGCGGGACCGCCCAGACGTCGGCGAGGGTGACCGTGCGCAGGTTGCGCTCGGCGACGAGATCGAGCAGTTCGCCGTAGACGGTGGTCACCGTCCGGTGGTTGGCGTGGCCGACGACGATGGTCTGCGCGGTGAACCACTCGCGGGCGTAGCCGACCAGCTCCGCGCCGGTGAGCACGCGGGAGTCCCCCAGCGTGCCGTTCCACATCGCGATCGTCGGGTGCCCGAGGTCGGCGGCGATCCGGTCGGTGCGCTCGTCGTGCGCCCCGAACGGCGGCCGGAAGAACGGGGTCCGGACGCCGAACGTGGTCCGCAGGAAGTCGCGGTTGCGGGTGATCTCCTCCGCGACGCCGGCGTCGGTCAGCGTGGTCAGGTCGGGGTGCGACCAGGTGTGGTTGCCGAAGGCGACCTGGCCGGACTCGACCAACGGCCGGAGCGCCGCGACGTTCTCCTCCCACGACCGGTAGCAGCCGTTCGGGAAGAAGGTGAGCCGCACCCCGGTGTCGACGGCGAGCGCGACGAAGGCGGCCACGACCTCGCTGCTGGTGCCGTCGTCGATGGTGAGCGCGAGCCCGTCGCCCTCCCCGGGCAGCGCCGTGACCACGCCGGTCGGCGGCGGCAGCGGGCCGGCGGGCGCCTCGACCGCGGCCTCCACCGGATCGGCGGCGAGCGGCTCCGCGGGCCCCTGGCCCGGCCCGCCCTGGCCGGCACGCGTGCCGGTGACCGACCCGTGCCCCGTGGCGGCGACGGCGAGTCCTGCGGCGAGGGTCAGCAGGAACCGGCGGCGGTCCATGGCGTGACGCTAGGCAGCCGGGACCGGCTTCGCGGCGGAGGCACGAGGCGACGCGCCGTGACCGTTCGGAGCGCATCCGGAGGGTTCCGGAGCGTGAGCACAGCCGCTGGCCGAGCGCGTGGGATCGGCTACCGACAGCGGCTTGCGAGGCGGAGCTGCTCATGTCGCTGGCCGGGCATCGGCCGGATGCCGAGGACCCGCCTGCCGGGCGGCTGGATGGCTACCGGGCGCAGATCTTCGCCGACGTGCTCGGTACCGCTTCGGATGAGCTGGTCGCGGTGGTGGTGCCGAAGATCCTGCCGGCGCGGCGGGCTTGTCGTCGGGGAAGCTGCGGAAGCGGTTGATCGCCGCCGCGGTCGCAGCGGACGAGGAGTTCGCCGAACGGCGCCGGATCGAGGCCGAACGGCGTGCGGCGGTGCGGCTGTACCCGACCGCGGACGGCATGTCGGCGCTGACCACCGAGGCGCCTTCGGCCCACGACCGAGGCCGGCTGGCGGCGCCATGCCGGAGGTGCAGGGGACCCCGATCACCCGGCCTCCACGAACAGCGCCCACTCCCGCCAACGGCACGAAGTCCGATCGACGGCGACCCGCCACCGTCTGATGCAGCCGCCGAACTGTGGAGCTGACCGAGGCCGCTCAGCCGGTCGGGACCAACCCCGCCTCCTCGATCATGCGTGTCTGCTCCCGGCACCACGGCGACCACGCGTCGCCCTCGGTGTCCTGGCGGCGGCGGAAGGCGGCCCAGTCGAGCAGCTCCCACTCCCCCACCTCGGTCGGGTCGGGCGCGGGCGCGCCGGTGAACCGCCCCAGGTAGACGGGGCAGATCTCGTTCTCGACGACACCGAGGAACTCGGCGCGGTAGCGGTAGCCGGGCAGCGCCGGGCGCACGTCGGCCACCCCGAGGCCGAGCTCGAACGCGGCGCGGCGGGCGATCGCGGCGGCGTCGTCCTCGTCCGGGCCGGGGTGGCCGCAGACGGTGTTGGTCCACATGCCCGGGAAGGTCTGCTTGTCCTCGGCCCGCCGGGTCACCAGCAGCCGGCCGGCGTCGTCGAAGAGGTAGGCGGAGAAGGCGCGGTGCAGCGGCGTCTCCCCGTGGTGCACGAGCGGCTTGGGCAGAGTGCCGATCGGGCGGCCGTCGTCGTCGACCAGCACGATCATCTCGGCGGAGGGGGAGGTCACGCAGCCATCGTCCCCGACCAGCGCGCCGCGCGCCCGTATCCGGCGCGGGGCGCCTCCCCGGTGCGCGGTGGCCCGCCGGGGGGCAGAGTCCAGGTGTGGACAGCTTCCGCCGCGACGGCCTGACCTTCGACGTCCGCGACGCCGGCCCCGAGGACGGAGAACCGGTCGTCCTGCTGCACGGGTTCCCGCAGGACTCCGCCGCCTGGGACCGCGTCGCCCCAACGCTGCACCAGCACGGCCTGCGCACCCTGGCCCCGGACCAGCGGGGTTGCTCCCCCATGGCCCGGCCGCGCGGCCGCGGGCACTACCGGCTGCGGGAGACCGTCGGCGACGTCCTCGCGCTGCTGGACGCGGCCGCCCTGGAGCGCGCGCACGTCGTCGGCCACGACTGGGGCGGCATCGTCGCCTGGGCGCTGGGTGCCTGGCACCCCGACCGGCTGCACACGCTCACCGCGCTGTCGGTGCCGCACCCCGCGGCCATGGCGAAGGCCATGGTGACCAGCGACCAGGCGCTGCGCTCGCTGTACGTGGGCCTGTTCCAGCTGCCCCTCGTCCCCGAGCGGCTGCTCCTCGCCCGGGACGGCGCGCTGCTGCGCCGCGTGCTGCGCGGTGGCGGACTCGAGGTCGACCTCGTCGACCACTACGTCCGCCGCATGCAGGAGCCGGGCGCGCTGTCGTCGATGCTGGGCTGGTACCGGGCGCTGCCCCTGGCCGGTCGCGATCCCGTCGGGACGGTGCGCGTGCCCACCCTGCACGTGTGGAGCACTGGCGACGCCTTCCTCGGCCGGGCGGCGACCGAGGCGAGCGCGCGCTTCGTCGACGCCCCCTACCGGCTGGAGGTTCTCGAGGGCGTGCCGCACTGGCTCCCGGAGCTGGCCGCCGACCGCGTCGCCGAGCTGGTCACCGCGCACGTGCGCACCGCGCCGCCCTCGGCAGACTGAGGGCATGACCGCGACGGCGTCCCCGACCTCCCGGGCCGAACGGCTCGACCGGCTGCCCTTCACCCGCGAGCACGGCCGGCTGGTCTTCGGCTCCGGTCTGGGCTGGGCGCTGGACGCCATGGACGTCGGGCTGATCTCGTTCGTCATGGCGGCGCTGGCCGGCCAGTGGGCGCTCAGCTCGACCGAGCTGTCGTGGATCGGCTCGATCGGCTTCGCCGGGATGGCGGTGGGCGCGACGCTCGGCGGGCTGCTGGCCGACCGGTTCGGCCGCCGGCAGGTCTTCGCGCTGACCCTGCTGATCTTCGGCGTCGCCACCGGGGCGGCGGCGCTGTCGTGGTCGGTCGGCGCCCTGCTGGTGTTCCGCTTCCTCATCGGCCTGGGCCTGGGCGCCGAGCTGCCGGTCGCCTCGACCCTGGTGAGCGAGTTCGCCCCGGCGCGGGTACGCGGCCGCGTCGTCGTGCTGCTCGAGGCGTTCTGGGCGGTGGGCTGGACGTTCGCGGCGCTGATCGGGTACTTCGTCGTCCCGCGCAGCGACGACGGCTGGCGCTGGGCGCTGGCGATCGGCGCGCTGCCGGCGGTGTACGCCGTCGTCGTGCGCCGCGGGCTGCCGGAGTCGGTGCGCTTCCTCGAGCTGCGCGGGCGCACCGACGAGGCCGAGGCCACGGTGCGCCGCTTCGAGGCCGCCGCCGGCGTCGAGCCGGTCCCCTCCCCCGACGCAGTCGCCTCGACGGCGGCCCGGCCCGGCCTGCGGGCGGTCTGGGCCCCGGGCCTGCGCGGCCGCACCGCCGCGCTGTGGATCGTCTGGTTCGGCATCAACTTCTCGTACTACGGCGCCTTCATCTGGCTGCCGACCCTGCTGTTCGACGACGGCTTCTCGCTGGTCAAGTCCTTCCAGTACACGCTGATCATCACGCTGGCCCAGCTGCCCGGGTACGCGGTGGCGGCGGTGCTCATCGAGAAGTGGGGCCGCCGGCCGACGCTGGCCACGTTCCTGGTCGGCTCGGCCGTCGGGGCGATGCTCTTCGCCTCCGCGGACGGCGACACCGCCGTCCTGGTCACCGGCATGGTGCTGTCCTTCTTCAACCTCGGCGCGTGGGGTGCGCTCTACGCCGTGACACCGGAGATCTACCCGACGGCGCTACGGGCCACCGGTGCGGGTGCCGCGGCCGGGTTCGGCCGGCTCG
The DNA here is from genome assembly GCA_038256725.1 of Mycobacteriales bacterium. Lineage (GTDB taxonomy): Bacteria > Actinomycetota > Actinomycetes > Mycobacteriales > Geodermatophilaceae > Blastococcus. Next base: position 47,668 of record JBBSKB010000004.1, read on the forward strand.
CCTCGATCGCCGCGCCGCTGTGCGTGCCGCCCATGGTCGACGCCGGCGGTACCGGACTGGTGTTCGGCGTCTTCGCCGCCTTCTTCGCTCTCGCCGCTCTCGCCGCGCTGGGCCTGCCGGAACGTCGAGGTCAGGCCCTCGAGGACGACGCCCCGGTGCCGGTGGGCGTCCGCACCGGCTGACGCCGGCCCGCTGTGAGCCCCCCTCGACGGGCCCCCCGGGACGAGTGCGACGAACCCGTGGTGATCAGCGCCCGATGGCCACCTGTTCGTCGCACTCGATGCGCGCCACACCTCCCGCGGCCGCCGTCGGCCCGGCACTCGAGCGCCGGGCTGACGGCCCTGGCCGGGAGACGCCCGCGGGAGGACAGTCCGCGCATGGACCTGGACCCCGTGAAGGAGAACATCGGCGACAGCCCGACGGACGCGATCTTCGTCGAGCTCGAGGGCGGCGGACCGGCCGATGCGGGTGGGTCACGCCTCGGTCCGGAGTGACCTCCGGCGGGTTGGTGCCGGGCGACCCGGGTAGCGGCAGGTCATGGCCGACTTCTCCCCCGGGCACCTGCAGGGCGCGACCGTCGCCGTCACCGGCGCCAGCGGCAACGTCGGGACGGCGCTGCTGCGACTGCTGACCGCACCGGGCAGCGGAGTCGCGGAGGTGCGCGGGCTGGCCCGCCGGACCCCGCCCGAGGTCGCGCCCTACGACGGCGTCCGATGGTTCGCCGCGGACCTGGGTGACCCCGACAGCACGAGCGTCCTGGCGGAGTTCGTGGACGGCGCCGACGTGGTGATCCACCTCGCCTGGGCGTTGCAGCCCGGCCGCGAGCCCGACCTGCTGCGCCGGGTGAACGTCGACGGCTCCCGCCGGGTCGCCCGGGCTGCCGGCGCGGCCGGCGTGCAGCAGTTCCTGCACATGTCGTCCATCGGCGCCTACGCCGGGGGCGCCGTCGGCCGGAAGGTCACCGAGGACTGGCCGACCACCGGCGTCCCGAGCTCGCAGTACAGCCGGGACAAGGTCGAGGCCGAACGCGTCGTGCGCCAGGTCCTCGCGCACCGGACGCCCACCGTGCTGTCGGTCGCCCGGCCCACGCTGGTGCTCCAGCCGGAGGCCGGCAGCGAGATCGGCCGCTACTTCCTGGGCCCGCTGGTCTTCGCCGCCGCCCGGCGCGTCCCGGGCGCGCTGGCCCGGCGGCTGCCCCTGCCGCTGCCGGACCTGGCGGTGTCGTTCGTGCACGCCGACGACGTCGCCGACGCCCTCGTGCGGATCGTCGACCGGCAGGTGCCCGGGCCGTTCAACATCGCGGCCGAGCCGGTGCTGGACGCCGCCGGCATCGCCGGGGCGCTCGGCGCCCGCCGGATTCCTGTTCCCGCGATCGCCGTGCGCCTGCCCCTGCAGGCCGCCTTCGCCACCCACCTGGTGCCCACCGAGCCGGGCTGGCTCGACCTGGGCACCTCGTTGCCCGCCATGGACACCAGCCGCGCCCGCACGCTGCTGGACTGGGCTCCGGCGCACCGCAGCGACGACGTGCTGCGCCAGTTCGTCGCCGCGCTCGGTTCCGGCACCGGCGGACCCGGCGCGCTGCTGCGTCCGGCGTCCGGGCCACGGACGGACTGACCCGCCGCGATCAGCCGCGGGTGGTCCAGGCCCCCACGTCGCGGCCGGTCCGGGAGAAGACCTCCGACGCGCGGTCGGCGCGCAGGGCGACCAGCGTCGCCTCGCCCTCGGCCAGCGTGATCTCCGGAGCGTCCTCGGCCACCACCCGGGCGGTCGCGGTGGCCCGCCGGCCCTCGACCGAGACCAGCTCGCCGGTGACCACGAGCGGCACCCCGAGCTGCACCGGGCGGCGGTAGGAGACGGTCAGCGACGCCGTGAGCCCGCCGTGCCCGGCCGCCCGCGCGGACCGGGCGAGCACGTGGTCGAGCAGCGTGGCGACGACGCCGCCGTGGACGAGCCCGGGCGGGCCCTCGTGCTGCTTGCCGACGGTCACCCGGCCGACGCAGCGACGCACCTCGGGCAGGTCCTCGACCACCATCGGCGGGGCCACGGGGCTGCCCGGGCCGTAGACCGGGCTGTACCAGCGCTCGCCGGTCGCCGGGTCGTCGACCGACGCGATCTCGTGCAGCCCGCGAAGGTCCGCGGAGAGCAGTCCGGTGAGCTCGCGGGCTGCCCGGGTCGCCTCGGCGAGCCGGTCGGGCGGCACCTCGGTGCGGACGGCGGCGTCGACCAGCTCGCGCAGCGCCTGCCCCAGTTCCGCGACGGCGTCCCGGCGGACCCCCCGCTCGTCGTCAGCCACGCGCCATGCCCGCTTCGCGCAGCAACCCGCCACCGATGATGACCCGCTGCACCTCGCTGGTGCCCTCGTAGAGCCGGAAGAGCCGGGCGTCGCGGTAGAACCGCTCGACCGGGGTCGACCGCAGGTAGCCCATGCCGCCGTGGATCTGGACGGCGTTGTCGGTGGCCCGGGCGACCATCTCGGTGCAGTAGAGCTTGGCCGACGACGGGCCGATGCCCGTGTCCTCGCCGCTGTCGTAGCGCTCGGCCACCTCGCGCACGAGGGCGCGGCCGGCCAGCAGCTCGGCGTGCATGTCGGCGAGCATCGCCTGGACCAGCTGGAACCGGCCGATCGGGGCGCCGCCCTGCTTGGCGGTGGCGGCGTAGGCGACCGATTCGTCCAGCACGCGCTGGGCCATCCCGACGCACAGCGCGGCGATGTGCAGCCGGCCGCGGGAGAGCACGGTGAGCGCCTTGGCGTAGCCGCGGCCCTCCTCGCCGATGAGCGCCTCGGCGGGCACCCGCACGTCGTCGAAGAACACCTCGGCGGTCCAGGCGCCGGACTGCCCCATCTTCTTGTCCTGAGGGCCGACGGTGACCCCGGGCGTCGTCGTCTCGACGGCGAAGCTGGAGATGCCCCGGCCGCCCCTCTCCGCCGGGTCCGTGCGCGCGAAGACCATGAAGAGGTCGGCGATCGGGGCGTTGGTGATGTAGCGCTTGCTGCCGTTGATGACCCAGGAGTCGCCGTCGCGGCGGGCGGAGGTGCGCAGCCCGGCGGGGTCGGAGCCGGCCTCGGCCTCGGTCAGCGCGAAGGAGCCGATCAACTCACCGGCGGCGAGGCCGGGCAGGTACTTCTTCTTCTGCTCGTCACTGCCGAACTTGGCGATCACCTGGCCGGCGATGCCGTTGTTGGTGCCGAACAGCGAGCGGAAGGCCGGCGTCGTGTAGCCGAACTCCATGGCCAGCTGGACGTCCTCGACCATCCCGACGCCGAGGCCGCCGTACTCCTCGGGGAGGGCGTAGCCGAACAACCCCATCCCGGCGATCTGCGCGCGCAGCTCGTCGGGGATGCGGTCCTCCTCCTCGATGCGCTCCTCGAGCGGGATGACCTCTTCGCGCACCAGCTGGCGAACGGCGTCCTTGATCTGGCGGAAGTCGTCGGCGTCCATGGGGACATGCTGACACGCGCCCGCGACCGGGGGCAGAAATGGCCATTTCTGCCCCCGGGGGTGGATCAGGCCAACTGGTCCAGGCGGGCCATGTCCTCGGCGGAGAGGCGGACGCCGCCGGCGCCGAGGTTCTCCGTCAGGTGGTCGACGGACTTGGTGCCGGGGATCGGCAGGATGACCGGCGACGTCTGCAGCAGCCAGGCCAGCGCCACCTGGGACGGCGTGGCGCCGACCTCGCGGGCGATGTCGGCGACCGGGCTGTCCGGTGCGGCGAGGTTCCCGGTGGCGATCGGGAACCACGGGATGAAGGCGATGCCCTCGGCGGTGGCGTAGTCGTGCACATCCTGGCTCTGCCGGTTGGTGAGGTTGTAGAGGTTCTGCACGCTGACGATCTCGGTGATCTCGCGGGCGGCCTTCAACTCCTCGACCGACACCTCCGAGACACCGATGTGCCGGACCTTGCCCTCGGCCTTGAGCTCGGCGAAGGCGCCCAGCTGGTCGGCCAGCGGCACCTCGGGGTCGATGCGGTGCAGCTGGATGAGGTCGATGCGGTCGACCCCCAGGTGCCGCAGCGAGAGCTCCACCTGCTGCTTGAGGTAGGCGGGGCGGCCGACCGGCGTCCAGATGCCGGGGCCCTGCCGGGTCAGGCCGGCCTTCGTGGCGATGACCAGGCCGTCGGCGTAGGGGTGCAGCGCCTCGGCGATGATCTGCTCGCTGACCTCGGGGCCGTAGGAGTCGGCGGTGTCGATGAAGTCGACGCCCTGCTCGACCGCGGCCTGCACGACGCGGACGGCGGCGGCGCGGTCGGCCGGCTCGCCCCAGACGCCGGGACCGGGGAGCTGCATCGCGCCGTAGCCGAGACGGTGGACGGGGAGGTCCCCGCCGATGGTGAACGTGTCGCTGAGTTCCGCAGTGGTCATGTCATCGGCCAGCACACGTCGGCGAGCAGGTGTTCCCGCGGACGTGTTCGATGGTCGCCGTGGGAGAGATCGTCGTGCTGCGGCACGGCCAGACCGAGTGGAGCCGAGACGGAAAGCACACCGGGCTGACCGACCCCGTGCTGCTGCCCGAGGGCGAGGAGCAGGCACGGGCGCTGCGCGAGGGGCTCGGGGCTCGCCCCTTCGCCGCGGTGTGGAGCAGCCCGCTGCAGCGCGCCGCCCGCACCGCCGAGCTGGCCGGACTGCAGATCACCGGCACCGATCGCGACCTCGTGGAGGTCGACTACGGCGGCCACGAGGGCCGGACGACGGCGGAGATCAGCGCCGGGCTGGGCCGCACGTGGTCGATCTGGACCGACGGGACGGTGCCCGGGGCGACGCCGGGCGAGACGCTGGACCAGGTCGCGACCCGCGTGGACCGGGTGCTCGACCGCGCCCGCGCCCTCCTGGACGACGGCGACGTCGCGCTGGTCGCGCACGGGCACGTCCTCCGCATCCTCACCGCGCGCTGGCTGGGGCTCGCGCCGGAGGCCGGCGCCCTGTTCGCGCTGCCGCCGGCGGCGTACGGCGTCCTCGGGCACGAGCACGACCGGCCGGTGCTCACCGGCTGGGCCCTGCGCTGAGGGCAGAAATGGCCATTTCTGCCCTCTCGGAGGTCAGCGGGAGCGGGAGATCCCGACCGGCTGGAAGCCGCTCTCCGGCCGCTCCGCCGGCTGGGCCGGGCGGACGGGACGGCCGAACAGCCAGCCCTGGCCGAGGTCGGCGCCCAGGGCGGTGACCTCCTCGGCCAGCTGCTCGGTCTCGACCCCCTCGGCGACCACGACGGCGCCGAGCTGGTGGGCGAGGTCGGTGACGGCCTTGAGCACGGTGCGGGCGCCGTCGTCGGGCAGGCCCTGCACCAGCCCTCTGTCCAGCTTGACCACCTCGGGCCGGATCGCGGCCAGCAGCGACAGGCTGGAGTACCCGGCGCCGACGTCGTCGAGCGCGACCCGCCAGCCCAGCGAGCGGTAGTGCTCGAGCACCGAGACCAGGTGCCCGCGGTCGGCGATGACGTGCGACTCGACGACCTCGAAGACGAACTGCTCCGGCGCCAGGCCGGAGGCGTGCGCCACCTGCTCGGTGCTGGCGAGGCAGACCTGCGGCCGGAGGATCGACGTCGGGTCGAAGTTGATGAACAGGTCGTGGTCGCCGATCCACGGCGTCGCGCCGGTGATGGCGGACTCGCGGCCGATCCGGTCGAGCCGGGGCAGCCAGCCCGCGGATTCGGCCACGAAGAAGAGGTCGTCCGCCCCGATCTCGCGGCCGTCGACGACGCCGCGCAGAAGCGCCTCGTGCGCGACGACGGAGCGATCGGCGAGGGAGACGATCGGCTGGTAGGCCGACCAGAACTCCGCCTCGGCGAGGACACCGACCTCGGCGGTCACCCCGCGCCGGGCGAGCTCCACGGCGAGGCTGGGCGCGGTGAGCAGGCGTGCGGAGAGCGCCACGCCGTCCGCCGGCGGATCGGTGGCCACCCGTACGGCGTCCAACTCTGCGGCGGTGAGCTCGCGGGCCAGTCGCTGGAAGAGCCGGTCCAGGCCGGCGCCACCGCGCGGGTCGGTGACGTCGACCAGCTGCGGCGAGGTGCTGACCGCGAGCCCCAGCCCCATGGCCGTGCGCGCGACGGTCGGCAGGACGTGGCCGACGGACGTCGCCAGCAGCGCTCGGGTGGCCTTTCCGGGCACGTCCCAGTGCCCACCGCAGGTGCAGACGCCGCTGCAGTTCGTGGACACGTCAGCAGGATGACCGAGTCCGGGCGAGAGCGCAGGAGGCACGCGGCACGGCCGCCCAGCTCTACCGGGTGACTCCCGGCCGACTCACAGGCGATCTTGTCGCAGTTCCGAGACTTGAGTCCCTAAGGTTACGGTCATGGCCGTTCTCTCTGCTCCCGAATCACGTCCCAGCCGCGGCGGCCGCCCGCGCGACCCGAGCCGCGACGGCGTCATCCGGGCCGCGATCCTGCGCCTGCTGGCCGATGTCGGCTACGGCGCGCTCACCATGGACGCCGTCGCCTCCGAGGCCGGTGTCGGCAAGGCGACGATCTACCGCCGCTGGCGCACCAAGGAGGAGCTGGTCGTCGACACCGTGTCCGACCTGAACGCCGCCGAGGCCGCCGAGTCGGTCGACCACGGCTCGCTCGAGAGTGACCTGCGCGCGCTGCTGCACTCCCTGACGAGCATGGTCAACAGCCCGGCGGGGGCGGCCACCCAGGCGCTCCTGTCCTCGATCCAGCACCACCCTGCCTTGGCCGAGGCGTTCCGCCGGGGCCCGATGGCCGTGTGGGGAGACGCCTTCGCCCAGGTGTGGATCCGCGCCGAACGGCGCGGCGAGATCGAGCCCTCCTTCATGCGCTCCCTGATGGCGGAGGCCATCGGCGCCCCGGTGATCCAGCGATGGCTGGTCAACGGCAAGCCGGTCGACGACGAGTTCGCCGACGCCGTCGTCGAGATGATCGCGCTGCCGCTGCTGCGGGCCCACGGCGCCAAGGTCTGACCCGGAGCACCCGGCTCACCAGCCGAGCGTGCCGGGTGCTCCCTTGAACGGTCCGACGACCTCGTCGGTGATCCAGCCGCCGTAGTACTCCCCTGGCTGCGGCCGCACGACCTCACCGTCCACCAGGGCCCGGTCGACCCGTCCCGGGTAGAACGCGACGGCGCCGGCCAGGTGCTCGAAGCCCGGCGTCGGGTTCTCGTAGGACCATCCGACCTCGGCGACCCGACGCCCGGCCACGACGGCGTCCCAGTAGGTCGCGGCGCCCTTCCACTCGCACCACGACCCGCCCTCGGCCCGCTGGAGCAGGCCGGGCGCGAGGTCGTCGCGGGGGACGTAGTAGGTCGGCGGGTGGCTGGTCTCGCACACGCGGATGGCCCGCCGCGTCTCGCCGAGCACCTCTCCACCGAGCTCGACGACGACGAGCCGGCCCACCACCTCGGCCGAGGGCGGCCGCGGGTAGTCCCAGACGGACTCCTGGCCGGGGCCGACGGGATCGCGACGCACCGGCACCGGATCAGCCCTTGCGGTGCCGGATCCGCTGGACGACGACGAAGGTGACGAACAGGCCCACGGCGCCGGCCGCGGCCATGCCGGGGGGCGTCTGCAGCCAGCGCACGACGGCTTCCTGCCCCTTGGCGCGCAGGCGCGAGGGGCTCGTCCGGTAGGTCAGCTGGTCCAGCGTGGCGGCCAGCGACTCGCGGGCGGCGTCGATCTCCAGCTGGATCTGTCGAGGGTCGCGAGGCACGCCGACAGCCTGCCAGACCTGGGGCGACCCGGCCCATCCACCGTCCGGCCGTCCTCCGGGCGGGGTGCTCCTAGACTCTCAGGACCTCGCGGGAGTGGTGTAACGGCAGCCACGCCAGACTTAGGATCTGGTGCCTTCGGGCGTGCGGGTTCGAATCCCGCCTCCCGCACGGTCAGTACTCCAGGACCACGACGAAAGTCCGCCCGCCGTCGGTGGACCCGAGCACGGCCGACCCGGTCACGGCGGTGATCCGGGGCAGTCCGTCGGTGGATGCGGAGATCACCACCGCGTGCGGAGCAGACCCCTGCTCGCGCCCTCGGCCCAGGAGACCCCGCCGTCGCTGCTGGTCCAGGTGCGAGGCCGCCAGGGCGTGCGGCTCGTCCGGGATGGCCAGTTGTTCCCAGGCCCGGCCGTCGCTGCTCCGGAGCAGGCTGCCGTCGTAGCCGAGCACGCCGGCCGAGCTGGCGGTGAGGGCGTGGAAGTCCGACCGGCCCTGCCGGGACACCGGGCTCCAGGTCGAGCCACCGTCGGTCGACTCGATCAGCCCCATCGGCTGGGGGAGGTCGACGCAGGCCGGTTGCCCGTCGGCGACCCGGAACAGTCCGGCGTGCGTCGCGAGGAGCAGGGCGTCGTCGGCCGGGTCCACGGCTACCGCATGCACGTGGCCGATCTCCGGCGCGCCGGCCGATGGCGCGGACCCGCTCTCCGGATCCGCCCCTCCCGAGGTGCACGCGGTGAGCAGGACGACGGCGGGCAGCAGGGCGGTCGGCACGCGGCGGCGGCGGGCGCCCCGGCCGGGGACGGCAGGGGGACGGCAGGGGGACGGACTGTCACGGATGTGCTCCTCGGTCGGAGAGGTGCGGCGCGGATCAGCTGCCCAGGTCGGCGCGCAAGCAGCAGCAGCGCCGTCCCGAGCCGCGCTCTCACGACCGACCCCTCGGCTCTGTGGAACGACGGAACGACACCGACGCGACGATCACGACCGTCATCGCGCGAGGACGACGCCCATCATGCCGCGGTCCTCGTGATCGAGGATGTGGCAGTGGTAGACGGTCCGCCCGCCGAACCGGTCGAAGGCCACGCGGACGGTGACGTCGCCGCCGGCGGGAACGTTGACGACGTCCTGCCAGCGGACGTCGTCCACCGGGTGCCCGCCCTCGGCGACGATCTGCATGGGCCAGACGTGCAGGTGCATCGGGTGGTCCATCGGCGAGGTGTTGCCGATGACCCACTCCTCGACCGTCCCCAGGGCGACCTCCTGGTCGACGCGGTCGGGGTCGAACTCCCGACCGTCGATGGTGAAGGACATCGCGCGCAGACCCATGCCGCCGCCCATCGCGAAGGTCAGGCGTCGGCGCGCCGCAGGCTCCACCCCGCGCAGGTCGCGCGGCTCCCGCTGCGCCGGGATCGGTGCCGCCGCGGCCACGGGCCGGCCGGACACCTCGAGGCTCGCCACCGTGCCGACGTCACCCGAGGACGATCCGCCCATCATCCCGCCCATGCCACCACGATCGACGCCCCGCACCTCGAGGTCGCTGCTGCCCGCTGAGGCGGTGACCAGCACGTCGGCACGGTTGCCGGTCGCGAGCACGATCTCCTCCACGGGGCGGGGCTCGGCGTACCGACCCGAGTCGATGCCGAGCAGGTCCAGCTGCTGGCCGTCCAGTCGCAGGCGGACGTAGCGGGCGGCGCACGCGTTGACGATCCGCCACCGCTCCCGCTCCCCGGGCCGGGCCGACAAGGACGGCCGGAACTGCCCGTTCACCAGGACCAGCTCGCCCTCGCGGCCCATCATCTGCGCCATTCCCGAAGGCACGTCCAGTCGCCCCGCGCCGTCGAGGGTGATGTCGGAGATGACCAGCACCCGCTCGCGGGCGACCGGCAGGTCCGCCGGATCCTCGACCACGATGGCGCCGTACAGCCCGCCGAACACCTGGTCGGCCACGGTGCCGTGATGGTGCGGGTGGTACCAGTACACGCCAGGCGGATGGTCCTCGGGCAGCTGGTGCTCGTAGTCGAAGGACTCCCCCGGCCGCACCGTGACGAAGACGTTGTCGCCGTTCCCCTGGGGGGACACGGACAGGCCGTGGACGTGCAGGTTGGTGGGCGCGCCCAGCCTGTTGACCAGCTGGATCTGCAGCCGATCACCCGGGCGCACGCGCAGGGTCGGTCCGGGCAACCCGCCGTTGTAGCCGTACGCCGTCACCGGGCGGCCGGCAACGGTGAGTGCACCCTCCGCGGCCTCGAGACGCACGCGGAGCAGGGCGCCGTCGGCCCGCAGCGTCACGGGCTCGGACAGCGGGGCGCCGCCCACCGGATCCAACCGCGACCCACCCGACAGCGCCAGGCCCGTACCCCCCAGCGCGACACCCATCAACCCGAGCCCACCCAGCTGCAGAACGCGGCGCCGGCTGATCGGCTGCACTACGCCGATCCCTCGCCCAGCTCGCGCAGCCGCTCCCGGTACTCCTCCGTGTCGATCTCCCCGCGGGCGTAGCGCTCATCGAGGACCTGCCTCGCCCGGCCGCGCTCGTGCTCCGCTCCACCGGCTCGGCCGCCCCGCGGCGTGACGCCGCCACCGATCGCTCGGACGGCGACCACGACCAGCACCACTACGCCGGCGATCATCAGCAGCCAGAACAGCCACATCCAGCCCATGCCCATGCCCATGTCGAACCCCATGCCCGACTCCTCTCTCCGTGCCCGCACGATCAGCGTCGACGACGCGGATCCCGACGCCGAGGGTCTCGTCCCTCCGGTGCCGGATCGGCGGGGTGCTGCAGGCCGTAGCGGCGCAGCGCCAGCTCTTCGCCGCGCCCGGGCCGCGGGCGGTCGCGCCGGACCAGCCACCACGCGACGAGCGACAGGGCAGCGAGAGCGGCGGCGGCCAGTAGCCACGCACTGGTACTCCCCCACCCGCTCCCGACCCCGATGAGGCCGCCGGGTCCTGCGAGCGCATCCCGCGATCCGGTCATCAGCGTCGTCATCCGGTCCTCGCCTCCAGGGCCCTCGACCCGACTCCAACATACCCCCGGGGGGAATCGCTGCACGGTGCGGTGGGAGGAGATCCGGTGCGGTCATGAGCTCCTCGCGCAGCAGGTCAGCCCGGGCCGACCTCGGGAGGCCACGTGCTCCGGGATGCGGTCGAACAGGCCGGCCTAGAGCTCGAGCCGCAGGTCCAGCTCGGCCGAGGGCGCGTCGGGGTCGTCGTCGTCCACGACCGCCAGCAGGTGCACGGCCCGCCCCTCGACGACCCGGAGTGCGAGCCCCTCGACCTTGTGCGCCGAGCCGCCGACCTCGGGCACCGGCGCGACGGCCACGACCGTCTCGTCGTCGACGAGCACGAGCGCGCCGGCGACCACCGGCCCGTCGTCGACGGCGTTCGGGGGGCCCTCCGCCGCAGCACTCAGGACCACCCGCCCGTCCGGCAGCGCGACGGCGTCGGTGACCGCCAGACCCACGCCGTCGACCGCGCCCAGGTCGTACCGGCGCGGGTGCTCGACGGGCACAGCGGCGGCAGGGGTCCGGCCGAGAACGGCGTCGACCAGGGCCGCCAGCGGGAGGTCGACGCTCGCCGACGGGGTGTTCGTGGCCAGGTTGCCCCGGGAGAACCAGCGCACCACGCCCCCGAGGCGGGCGGCCCCCTCCAGGTTCAGCTGGTCCATCGGCACCCCCAGTTGCGCGGCGACCCGTTCGTAGAGCGGGGTGAGGTCGGCTCCCGTGGCTCCGGGCACGCCGTCGACGAGGCGGACCAGGATCCCGCGCATGCGGCGCGCAGAAGAGCCGGACCCCAGCAGCAGCACCGCCGGATCACCGTCCACCGCCGCGGGGCAGGCGACCTCCAGGTCGGGTTCGAGGTGCGTGGTCCCTGCGCGCTCGGAGAACCGGTCGTACCCCTCGACCGGGCGCATCAGCCGGACCGGCGTCACCGAACCGGGGCGGTGCCAGGCGGCGGACGTGGCGTCGTCCTGCGCTATCAGCCAGCCGTCACCCAGGGGCGCTACCGCCGACGCCGCGGTCACCGGCGTCCCGTCATCGAAGCGCAGCCGCCGGATCCCGTCCACGAACAGCCGCATGCCGCCACTCTGCCCGGTCCGCCTGCGCACCGGCGCCTCCGGTCCCGTCCTCACCCCTCGGGGTGAGGACGGCCGGGCGCACGCTCGTCCGGGGCGTCCGGGGCGCCGAACTCCCAGGTATGAGCAACGTTCTCGCCGTCGGACGCCACCGTGCACCGGAGGGCACCGTGGAGACGATCGCCTCCCTCGCCGACGTCGACCGCCCGGGCCGGCACGCCGAGCCGGACGCCGACCTGCCGATCTACGACGCGCTGCGCGCCGAGCTCGCCGCGGTCGACTGGTACAGCCTCGACCTCGACTGACCGTCAGCGGCCGCCGAGCACCTCGGCGATGACCGGCACCAGCGCCGCGAACGCCTGGCCGCGGTGGCTGCGTGCGTCCTTCTCCCCCGGTGAGAGCTGCGCCGAGGTGACCTCCAGGCCCTCGGGCACGAACACCGGGTCGTAGCCGAAGCCGTTGCTGCCGCGCCCCACCCGGATCACGGTGCCGCGCCACTCCCGCTCCAGGACCCGCTCGGCTCCGCTGGGCAGCACCAGGGCCGCGGCGCAGACGAACGCCGCGCCCCGGCGCCCGTCGGGCACGTCGGCGAGCTGGCCGAGCAGCAGCGCGGTGTTCGCCTCGTCGTCCCCGTGCCGACCCGACCAGCGGGCCGACAGGATGCCGGGCATCCCGTTGAGCGCGTCGACGGTCAACCCCGAGTCGTCGGCCACGGCCGGCAGGCCCGTGTACCGGACCGCCTCGCGGGCCTTGAGCAGCGCGTTCTCGGTGAAGGTCGCCCCGGTCTCGGGCGCCTCCGGGTACTCCTCGACGTCGGCCAGCCCCACGACCTCCACGCCGGGGACGGCGGAGACCAGCAGCCGCTGCAGCTCGGCGAGCTTGCCCGCGTTGCGGGTGGCCAGCAGGAGCCGGGTGCTCATCGTGCGAGCGCGTCGGCCTGCAGCCGGGTCAGCTCGGCGCACCCGGCGACGGCGAGGTCGAGCAGCGCGTCGAGGGTGGCCCGGTCGAAGACGGCGCCCTCGGCGGTGCCCTGCACCTCGACGAAGCCGCCGTCGCCGGTGCACACCACGTTCATGTCGGTGTCGGCGCGGACGTCCTCCTCGTAGGCCAGATCAAGCCGCGGCTCGCCGTCGATGACGCCCACGCTGACCGCGGCCACCGACTGGATCAGCGGCTTCGCACGTGAGAGCTTCTTGCGCTCACCCAGCCAGGAGACGGCGTCGGCGAGGGCGACGTAGGCCCCGGTGATCGCCGCGGTGCGGGTGCCGCCGTCGGCCTGGAGGACGTCGCAGTCGATGGCGATGCTGTTCTCCCCCAGCGCGCCCAGGTCGATCGAGGCGCGCAGCGAGCGGCCGATGAGCCGGCTGATCTCGTGGGTGCGGCCGCCGATCTTCCCCTTGACCGACTCGCGGTCGCTGCGGGTGTGCGTGGCGCGGGGCAGCATCGAGTACTCGGCGGTGACCCAGCCCAGGCCCGAGCCCTTGCGCCAACGCGGTACGCCCTCGGTCACGCTCGCCGCGCACAGCACCCGGGTCTTGCCGAACTCCACCAGCACCGAGCCCTCGGCGTGGTCGAGCCAGTTGCGGGTGATGGTCACCGGGCGGAGCTGGTCGGCGGTGCGGCCGTCGGGGCGATGCATGGTCACGGTGCGACCCTACGGTCCGCACCCCGGGTCCTGTCGCGCCGAGTGTGCCCGGAGGGTCGCGGTCTCATGGCGCCATGCGATCGGAGCTGCGTGCCGTCCGGACTTCGTCCCGCACGCCACGGCGGGCATCGCACTCATCGAGACCGGTGGCGGCACCGGCACGGCAGCCCCGGGCACGGTCGCGACCACGCTGCAGCCCTGTCAGCGGCACACGGCAGGATGCCGGGCATGACCGACAGCAACCCCGATCCGGCACCCGTCCGCCTCACCCCCGGCGAGCCCGCCCCGGAGTTCACGCTGCCCGACGCCGAGAGCAACCCGGTGTCCCTGTCGTCCTACCGGGGCCGGCGGGTCATCGTGTACTGCTACCCGGCCGCGCTGACACCGGGCTGCACCACCCAGGCGGTCGACTTCACGGCCGCGGCCGGTGACCTCGCCGAGGCGGGCCTGGACATCATCGGCATCTCCCCCGACCCGGTCGAGAAGCTGATGCGGTTCCGGGACGAGGAGCAGCTGACCATCACGCTGGTCTCCGACGAGGACAAGCAGGTGCTCACCTCCTACGGCGCGTTCGGGCCGAAGAAGCTGTACGGCAAGCAGGTCGTCGGCGTGATCCGTTCGACGTTCGTCATCGACGCCGACGGCCTGGTCGAGAAGGCCTCCTACAACGTCAAGGCCACCGGCCACGTCGCCAAGCTGCGCCGCGACCTCGGCCTCGACTGATCGCGCAGGGTCGTCGGCAGATCAGCCGTCGGCCTCCCGGGCCCGCTTGCGGCGCTTGCCCTCGTGCATGGCCTGCACCCGCGCGACCGGGATCCCGTGCCCCTCGGCGACCAGCTCGTCGGGCAGCCGCTGCGGATCGGGCAGCGCCCGCGCCCACGGGTCGTCGTCCCCGAGCAGGTCCGGCGCCGTCGTCACGGTGAAGTCGGCGGGGCGCACGTCGTCGAGGGCGTCCCACGCCACCGGGAAGGAGACCGGCAGGCCCGGCCGGATGCGGGGGCTGTAGGCGGCGACGATCGTCCCCTGCCCGGACCGCGTGGAGTCGACGAAGACGCGTCCGCCGCGGTCCTCCTTGAGGTAGGCCGTGGTGGCCCGCTCCGGGTCCAGCGCGGCGGTGCGCGCGGCCAGCGCCCGGGTGGCGGCGGCGACGTCCTCGAACGAGGAGCCCGCCACCGGGGCGACGACGTGCAGCCCCTTGGAGCCGCTGGTCTTCACCGCTCCGGTCAGCCCGGCGTCCTCGAGCGCGCGGTGCACCAGCCGGGCCACGGCCACCACGGCGGTGAAGTCGGCCCCCTCCGGCGGGTCGAGGTCGAGCACCAGCCCGGTCGGCTCCGGTTCCTCGGCGCGCAGGAAGGGCACGTGGAACTCCACGGCGCGCTGGTTGGCCAGCCAGATCAGCGTGCGCCGGTCGTCGCAGAGC